>JBDTYL010000287.1:0-5043 GCA_040005695.1 bacterium
TTGTCATCCTGAGCGCAGCGAAGGATCTGCTTTCCCACATGGCACCAGCGCGCACCCCCCCTTTGTCATCCTGAGCGCAGCGAAGGATCTGCTTTCCCACATGGCACCAGCGCGCACTTCTCGCCATCTTCGCTCCACGCGACGCCCGACTCAGCGCGCGCTCCCATCCATCCAGCCTCATGCGACTCGCAACATCTTACCTCCTCGCCTGCCTCACCCTGCCCGCCGGCGCCCTGACCATGGCCGCGCAGGCCCCCGCGCGGCAGGACGTCGCCTCGTTCGACCCCGCCCGTATTGGCGCCATGCGCTACCGGATGATCGGGCCGGCGCGCGGCGGCCGCGTCACGGCAGTCACGGGCGTGAACCAGGAACCGATGACCTTCTATTTCGGGTCCACCGGTGGCGGGGTCTGGAAGACCTCCGACGCCGGCATCACGTGGCACGACATCTCGGCGCAGGCCTTCGCGTCGTCATCCATCGGCGCCATCGACGTCGCCGACTCGGACCCGAACATCATCTACGTCGGAACCGGCTCCGAGGCCATCCGCAGCAACGTGTCCATCGGCAAGGGCATCTACAAATCCACCGATGCGGGACGCACATGGAAGTTCAGCGGCTTGAAGGACGCCGGCCAGATCGGTGCGCTCGTCATTCATCCCACTGACGCCAACACGGCGTTCGCGGCGGTGGTCGGCAATCCGTTCGCGCATACGAAGACGCGCGGCGTCTACCGCACCAGGGACGGCGGCGCCACGTGGGACAACGTCCTCTTCCTCTCCGACAGCACGGGCGCCGTGGACATCGAGCTGCAGCCCGGCAACCCGAACGTGGTCTACGCCACGATGTGGCACGGCCAGCGCCGCCCGTGGACGATCATCAGCGGCGGCGGCGAAGACGGCATCTTCCGGAGCACCGACGGCGGCGACCACTGGACACGCCTCGCGGGCGGGCTCCCCACGGGAATCGTCGGCAAGAGCGACCTCGCCGTCTCGGCCGCCGCGCCGCTCCGCGTCTATGCGCTCGTGGAAGCGAAGGTGGATGGCGGTCTCTATCGCAGCGACGACGCCGGCGATCACTGGACGCTCATGAACACCTCGCCCGGCCTCATCACGCGCCCGTTCTACTACGACAACGTCGACGCGGACCCCACGAACGCGGACGTCGTCTACGTCGGCACGGAAGGCTTCTACAAGTCCGTCGACGGCGGCAAGACCTTCCGCACGATGCGCACGCCGCACGGCGACAATCACGACATGTGGATCAACCCGAAGAACGGGCGGGTCTTCATCCAGTCGAACGACGGCGGCGCCAACGTGTCATTGAACGGCGGCGAGAGCTGGAGCACGCAGGAAAACCAACCGACCGCCGAGATCTACCAGGTCGCGGTGGATAACCAGTATCCGTATCGCGTATACGGCGCGCAGCAGGACAACACCACGCTCATCGTCCCCAGCCTGCCGGTCGGCTCCAACGGGCTCGACGACCCCATCCAGAGCTGGCGCCAGGGCCCCGGCTGCGAGACAGGTCCCATCGCGCCGAACCGCACGAATCCCGACACCGTGTACGGGGCGTGCAAGGGACAGTGGAGTCGCATGAGCCTGCGCACGGGGCAGGAGCAGCAATACTGGATCGGCGGACAGTCGCTCTACGGCAACGCGAACCAGGACCTGCGCTATCGCTTCCAGCGCGTCTCTCCCATGGAAGTGTCGCCGAACGAACCGCACACGGTCTACTACGGTTCGCAGTACGTCCACCGCACGCGCGACGAAGGCGTCACGTGGGAGACGATCAGCCCCGACCTCACGGCAAACGATCCACGCTATCGCGCGGTGTACTCGGGCAATCCCATCACCGTGGACGCGACCGGTGAGGAGATGTACGCCACGCTCTACGCCATCCGTGAGTCGCCCGTGAAGGCCGGCGTCATCTGGACCGGCGCCAACGATGGGCCGATCAATGTCACGCGCGATGGCGGCCGCACCTGGACGAACGTGACGCCCAGGGGTCTTCCGCCCGGCGGTCGCGTACAGAACATCGATCCCTCACCCTTCCGCGCCGGCGCCGCATACGTCGCCGTCCTCCGCTACCTCCTCGGCGACTTCCAGCCGTACATCTACAAGACGGAAGATTACGGGAAGACGTGGACGCGCCTGACGACGGGCACCAACGGCATTCCCGCCGACTACCCCACGCGCGTGGTGCGCGAGGATCCGTCTCGCGCCGGCCTGCTGTACGCCGGCACTGAATTCGGCATGTACGTCTCGTTCGACGACGGCGGCCACTGGCATCCGCTCCAGCTCAACCTGCCCGTCACGCCGGTCACCGACATCGTCGTCCACCGGCAGGATCTCGTGCTCTCCACGCAGGGGCGGTCGTTCTGGATTCTCGACGACCTCGCGCCGCTGCAGCAGATGACGGAAGCCGTCACTGCCGAGCCCGCGCATCTCTTCGCGCCACGTACGACGACGCGCTATCGCTATCGCGCCGGCTTCGGCGGTGCGGAGGCGGACCGCGGGGTGTCCGACGACGCGCCGCAGTATCCGCCGGCCGGCGCGATGATCGACTACTGGCTCGCGTCGCCCGCGGGCCCCGTATCGCTCGACATCCTCGACGCTCGCGGTACGGTGATCCGCCATGTCACGAGTGACAGCGTCCGCGGTCCGTCGGGTCGTGTCGGCGCGCCGGAGCTTCCGACGCATGCGGGACTCAACCGCTTCATCTGGGACATGACCTGGCCGGGTCCGTGGACTCCCAACGCCACACAGCGTTCACGCAGCGGGCCCATGGTGGCACCGGGCACGTTCTCCGCGCGCCTCACCGCGGGCGGCACGAGCACCACGCAGCCGCTCGTCATCACCGCCGACCCGCGCGTCACGCGCGACGGTATCACCCAGGCGATCCTCGAGTCGCAGCTCGCGTTCAACCTCAAGGTGCGCGACCTCGTGAGCGACGCGAATCACGCGGCCGAGCGTCTCCGCGCCGCAAAGGTCCCAGCGCTCGATGCGGAGTTCTTCACGCCGCCCGTCCGCTACAGCAAGCCGGGCCTCGATGCCCACATCACCTATCTCTACAGCGAGAACCTCGGCGCCGACCAGCGCGTGGGACGGGACGCGAGGGACCGGTACGCCGAGCTCCGGAAGAAGCTTGATTCGCTCGCGGCGCGCATTCCGGCGGCACCGCTCGCACCCGCCACTCCGCCGTGACATGACTGCCTTGTCACCCGGGCTCCGCCTTCACGACCGTGAGTGGATCGCCCACCGCCGTCGTACCGCGCGTCCACCAGCGCCACGTCGCGTCGAAGCTGTAGCGCCCGAAGCCCGACTGCGGATCCTGATGCGCATGATGCCCGGGTAGCGGTGCGCCGCCGTCGGCTGCTGGAGCACTTCCACCCGGCAGCGGAGGTCGCGCACCTTCAGCGTGATCTGCGAACCTGCAGGCTCGGCCGCGCCCGACTCAGGCGGCGCCGTCGATGAGCACGTCTTCCGGCGCTCCGCCACCCACACCAAGCAGCGCACGCACCGCCCCACTGCGATGCCGGAAGATGCGTCGCAGCTGCCGTTTGACGATCGGGTGCGCGAGATTGCCGAGCATGCCGAGGGGCAGCCGGTACCGCACTTCGTCCTCGATGACGGTGCCGCCGCTGCCATCGTCCCGGAACCGGTGCGTGTGCACCCATTTCGCGTACGGACCGCGCAGCTGCTCATCCACGAACTCATTGCATGGGCGCCACCGCGCGATGCGCGTGCGCCACCGCATCGGCAGCCCGTGCAGCCCGATGGTGTAGTCGATCAGCGTTCCCTCGCGCATCTCGATCGGCATCGGCGTGCGGATGCGGAACGCCAACTCCGGCGGCGTGATGCGGGCGAGATTGGCCGCGTCACTGAAGAACGCGAACACGCGCGTACGTGGGACGGCCAGGCGCAGGGTACAGCGCAGGACATGATCGGTCATGCCGGTGGAACGACCCGCGCGCGCCTCGGGTTCCGCGATGGCGCAAAAAGAAGTGGCCGCCGCTCACATGAGCGCCGGCCACCGAAGACCTTCCCTGCCTGATGCGAAGGCGCCTAGTGCGGCACGCGCATTACCAGCGCGGTGGCAGCCGCCGACGCAGCCACCAGCGCCGCAATGGTGACGATGGCGCTGGACGGCGTGACCACGAATTCGCGCCGCCACCAGGGCGTGATCACCTGGGGCGCATGCTGCGGGATCGCGTTCATGATCTGCGCGTTGAGGTGGGCCGGCGTGCGCATGCGGCGGCGCGTCGCGAGGTCATCCTCCAGGCGCTTCCAGAAGTCCACGTCCTTCGACCACTCGCCGCGACGAGCGTCGCGCTCGGGAGTCGTGCCGTCGAGCCACGCATGAACGGCCTGCGCAATCGTGGTGCTCGGCGGACCGAGCGGCACCTCGCGATCGGACAGCGGGCGCTCCGTCCTGCCGGTGCGCTCGCGCTTCCGGCCGTCGCCGAGGGCGTCTGAGTGAAGGTCGTCGAACATGTTAGGCGTATTTTTCCTCGAGTAAGGCCTGCAGGGCTTCTCGCGCGCGATGTACGCGCATCTTCAGGGCGCCGACGGTCGTGCCGAGCAGGTCGGCCATTTCTTCGTACGACCGGCCTTCCACGTGCTTCATGACGAACGCTTCACGCAACGACGGCGGCAGCGACGAGAGGGCGACGTCGAGGTCGGAGCGCAGCTCCGTTCGATCGAGCTCTTCCTCGGGCGTCGCGTACCCCGACGGCTGGTCATCCTCGTCATAGCTGAGGTGCGACCGCCGGATGTTCTTCAGCCAGTCCTTGCACCCGTTCGCCACGATGCGGAACACCCAGGCGTCGAACCGGCCACGCACTTCCGCGAGATGCTGGTATGCCTTGATGAAGGACAGCTGCAGGATGTCTTCCGCAACGTCCGGACTTCCCGTCATGCACAGGGCATGACGATACAGTGGATCACTGTAGCGAGTGATCAACACGGTAAACTCATCGCGGTCTCCCGCGAGCACACGCTGAATGATGCGCTGATCAGAGTCGTCCTGATCAACGAGCAGTTC
>JBDTYL010000288.1:0-20323 GCA_040005695.1 bacterium
GAATGCGCGTGGATCAGCCGTCACGCCGGCGGACGTGCAGCGCGTGCAGACGGTGCTGCGGCAGTCGCTCGCGCAGGCCGTCTACTTCGATTACGACCGCGACGCGCTCCGCGTCGATGCGCGCGTGGTGCTGGATGCGAAGGCGGCCATCCTCCTGGCGAATCCGGCGGTGACGCTCGTGATCACGGGCAACACCGACGAGCAGGGCACCGCGGAATACAACCTCGCGCTCGGCCAGCGCCGCGCGGCGCAGGTGAAGCGCTACCTCGTGAGCAAGGGCGTGCAGGACGGCCGCATGGCCACGCTGAGCCTGGGCGACTCGCATCCGGCGGTGCAGGGGACAGATGAGGCGGCGTACCAGCAGAACCGACGCGCCGAGTTCGAGGTGGGGAATGCATCCGGGACGCTGGTGCGTCCGCGGTCATGAGGTACGGCCTGCGCGTGGCGCCCCTCGCGGCGGCGGTCATCGCGGCCGGCTGCGTGGCATCGAAGGGCGACGTCGCCCTGCTGCAGAACCAGCTCAATACCATGAGCCAGGCCGCCAGCACGGCGAGCGAGGCGCAACGCGTGCAGCTCGATCGCGCCATCGCGCAGATCGTTGCGCAGCTCACGCGGACCAACGACTCCGTGCGGGTCGTGAGCGCGCGCCTGGCCAAGCTCCAGGGCGACGTGCAGAACGATCACTACGAGATGGGGCGCGAGCTGCTCCAGCTGCAGGAGCTGAGCGGACAGAGCCAGCGCCGGCTGCAGGAGCTCCGGGCGTCGCTCGAGGAACGCAACAGCCAGGCAGGTGCGCCGACGACCGTTCCGGGTGACTCCGCGCACCCGGCCCCGAATGCGGGACCGGGCCCGGCACAGCTCTTCCAATCGTCGCTCGACCAGTTGCGCCGCGGCGCCACCGGAACGGCGCGGAGCGGTTTCGAGGAGCTGCTCCGGACGTATCCCGCCACGGAGGACGCCCCCGAGGCGATGATCTACATTGCAGCGACGTATGCAGCCGAGCGGAACCAGGTGGCGGCCGACTCGGTATACGGGCTGGTCATCCAGAAGTATCCCCGGTCGCCCAAGGCGGCGACCGCGCTCTACAAGCGCGCCTTGTCCATGAAGGCGGCCGGGCAGTTGACGGCGGCGCGTGCAGGATTCGACCGGGTCATCCGGGACTATCCCCGATCCGACGAAGCGGCACTCGCGAAGGAAGAGTTGCGGTCCATCCGATAGGTGGTTGTGGAAGACACACGAGGGAGCAATGCCGCGGAGATGCCGTTCCTCGATCATCTCGAGGAGCTGCGCTGGCGGATCATCTGGTCACTGGCGGCGCTCATCGTGGGCGTCGTCATCGGGTTCGTCATCGTCCTGAACTTCAAGCTGCTTACGTGGATGCAGGGGCCCATCCTCCCCTACCTCCATGGGAAGAAGCTGGTCATCACGCACCCGGCAGACGGGTTCTCCATCACGATGCAGACGGCGATCATCGTCGGCATCGTGCTGGCGCTGCCGGTGATCATCTACCAGGTGTGGGCGTTCCTGTCGCCCGCGCTGCACCGCCACGAGAAGCGCATCGCGGTGCCGGTCATCGTCGGGGCCGTGGCGCTGTTCCTCTGCGGCTGTGCCCTGGCCTGGTACTTCGTGCTCCCGATGACGCTCAAGTTCCTGACGAGTGTCGGCGATGGGGCGTTCGACTCGATGATCACGGGGTCCGAGTACTTCGGCTTCGTGTCGAGCATGGTGCTGGCGATGGGGGCCGTGTTCGAGCTCCCCATCGCCATTCTCATCCTGTCGGCGATCGGGCTCGTGACGCCGCAGTTCCTGTCGAAGTTCCGACGGCATGCGGTCCTCGGATCGTACGTCGCCGCGGCGATCATCACACCGGGCGACCTGTTCGTGACGTCGGTGGCGCTGATGGTGCCGCTCTACCTGCTGTACGAGCTGAGCATCGGCCTGTCGTACATCGTCTATCGCAAGCGACAGAAGCGGCAGGCGCTCGACGAGGCCGACGAGGCGGAGGCGGTCGCGTGACACTGGGGTGGAAGCTGGCGGTGGCGCTCGTCGCACTCCTGGGCGTGACGACCGCCGCGCGAGCGCAACTGCCCACGCGCTCGCCGGTCCGCCAGCCCACGCCGGCGCGTCGCGACACCATACGCGCGCCCGGCGACACCACGCTGCGTCGTGATTCGCTCGCCCTGCCAAAGTTCGCGCCGCCGGATTCGGTGATGCAGCGGCTCCTCGCGACGCCGGGCTACACCGTGACCCGCTACCAGAGCACGGTCACCACGTTCGACGCCGTGACCCGCGCGTTCATGCTCGTGCAGAATGCCGTCGCGGAGCGGGATTCGCAGCTCGTGAAGTCGGATACCATCTCGTACAACGGGTCGGGCAACTCGATCCGCGTCGGCACGAGCAAGGACAAGCGCAACAACCTCTTCTCGGCGCCGGGTCAGGCCCCGATCCTCAGTTCCGGCGCGGCGGTGTACGACCTCGTCAATCGCCGCGCGTCGGTGTCGGGCCTGAAGACGCAGATACCGCAGAGCGGACAGACACTCACCATCACCGGTGAGCGCGTGATGGTCGCGGCCTCGAAGGATTCCGTCCGAAGCGCCAACGACGCCACGTACTACATGGCCAACGGCACCGTCACGGCGTGCGACGACTCCATTCCCGACTACTACTTCAAGTCGAAGGAGATCAAGCGCACCGGGTCCTTCGTCGTCGCGCGTCCGGCCATCCTCTACATCGGCGACGTGCCGGTGCTCTGGCTGCCATTCCTGTTCCAGGACATCCGCAGCGGGCGACGCAGCGGCCTCATCGCCCCGAACGTGGGCGTGAGCGACATCGTGCGCAACAGCCCGTCCTACCGGCGCAACGTCGAGGGGCTGGGTTACTACTTCGCGATCAACGACTACCTCGACTCGCAGGTGACACTCGACTGGCGCAGCTCGGCGGGCGAGACGAACGTGCTCACCGGCGATGCGGGTTACGTGCGCTACAACGGCGAATTCCGCTATCGCTGGCTCGACCGCTACGTGACCGGCAACCTCGCCATCGCGGAGACGAAGACGAGTGGCGCGGACAACACGGCGCTCACGTGGGGGCACCAGCAGCAGTTCACGCGCAACAGCTCCCTGTCGCTGAACGTGAACCTGGTGAAGAACACCCAGCTGCAGCGGCAGCTGACGTCGAACCCCTACCAGTCGCTCGCCACGATCGCCTCGACGGTCAACTACCAGCAGAAGGTCGGGCCCGCGCAACTGAGCCTCGGCGCATCGCAGAAGCAGTATCCGGGGCGCACGCTGCTCGACCGCCAATTCCCGACCGTGAGCCTCACCACCAGCCCGCTGAACCTGGCGAGCTGGCTGTCGTGGACGCCGAACTTCAACTATTCCGCCTCGCAGAATCTCGGCATCGACCAGCCCTCGTCGCTCGGCCTGCTGCTGCGCTCGGGGAAGACGGCGGCGGGTCGCGATACGATCTATGGCGACACGCTCCGGCGCAGCGCGAAGAGCAGCCAATTGAGCTTCGATACGCCGGTGACGGTGCTCGGCTACAATTTGGGGAACCAGTTCACGCTGGTCACGGCGCTCAACGACTTCCCCGAGCGGGAGATCGTGACGGACGTGGTGACGGGCGTCGAGAGTGACCGGATCTACGCGCAGACCTACAAGAGCGAGTTCAACTGGACGCCGTCGTTCACGCTGCCCGCCCTCGCGCGCAACAACTTCAACCTCACGCAGTCGCTGTCGTTCTCGAACGTGGACGGCGGGCCGCTCGCGGTGCGCAACGAGCGCACCGGAGGCAAGTGGGTCTATCAATCCAAGCGTCCGAGCTTCGGCCTGTCCGCCGCCCCGACGCTCTTTCACATCTTCGACCAGATACCGTTCGGGCCGTTCCGCGCGATCCGGCATTCCATTGCGCCGACCATCAGCTACTCGTACGCGCCGGCCCGGGAGGTGAGCAACGAGTATCTCGCCGCCGTGGGACGCTCCAAATACAACCGCACCACCGGCGACACCACCGGCTATCTCGGCGCCCTCGCGCAGAACTCGCTGTCGTTCGGCCTGTCCACGAACTTCGAGGCGAAGCTCCGCAGCCGGAATGACTCGAATCCGGAGGGCGGCGAGAAGCTCAAGCTGCTTTCGGTGAACTTCACGTCACTGGCGTACGACTTCGAGCGCGCCCGCTTCACGCACTCGCCCATTCGCGGCCTCACCAGCCAGAACTTCGGCTATACCGTGCGCTCCGACCTGCTACCGGGCGTGGACGTCGGCGTCGATTACTCGCTCTTCCAGGGCTCGACGCTGTCGGACTCGGCGGTGTTCAAGCCCTACCGCGAGCGCATCACCGGCTCGTTCTCGTTCAGCAACACGGCCAATCCCTTCGCCGTGTTCGCGCGCATCTTCGGCAAGGCCGTGCCGCCCACGGACGCCGGCGGTGACCGCCTGCAGCCGGCGCGCGACAACCGCTACGCGCAGCAGATCGAGTCACAGCCGGTCGCGGGCCGTGCGTCGCGCACCGCGGCCTTCATGCCCACCGCGACCACCGGGTGGCAGGCGTCGTTCACCTTCACGTCGCAGCGCCAGCGGCCGCCGGTGGGGGGCACGAACATCGTGGCGTTCGATCCCACGATCCAGTGCGCCCTTTACAACACGCCGGTTCTTCGCCTGCAGTACGACCAGTGCCTGGCGAATGCGCGCACCAATCCCGCGCCGAGCAATCCGTTCACGTCCGGGACGTCCGGCTCGCCGATCTACCTCACGCCGCCGGTCACCTCCCTCGGCAGCAACGTGAGCTTCAACCTCACCGAGCACTGGGCGGCCGCCTGGCAGACGCAGTACGATTTCGAGGCGCACAACTTCGCGAGCCAGATCGTGTCGCTCCAGCGCGACCTCCACGACTGGCGTGCGACGTTCGCGTTCACGCAGTCGCCCAACGGCAGCTTCGCCTTCAACTTCCTCATCTCGCTCAAGGCCGAGCCGGAGCTGAAGTTCGACTACCACAAGGCGACGTACCGGAACGAAGGCCTGAGCCGGTAAGCCGTCGGCGGCGCTCCCCTGCGCAGCGTCCCTTGAATACTCGGTGCGCGCGGCAGACATTGCGCACATGCCCACCGTGACGCTCGATGGTTATTCCCTGACGCTCGACGATGTCGTCGCTGTCGCGCTGGATCGCGCAACCGTCGAGCTCGCGCCAGCCGCGCGCGTCCGCATGCAGCGCGCGAACGACGTCGTCTCGGCACTCGTTGCCACTGGCGCCGTCGCGTACGGCGTGACCACGGGGTTCGGCAAGCTGTCGGACGTCGCCATCCCGCGCGACCGGCTCGACGAGCTGCAGGTGAACCTCGTGCGCAGTCACGCGTGTGGCGTCGGCCCGCTGCTGCCCGAGCGCGAGGCGCGGGCGATGATGCTGCTGCGCGCAAACGTGATCGCGAAGGGATTCTCCGGCGCGCGGCCCGTCCTCGTCGATACGCTGGCCTCCATGCTGAACTCGGGGCTCTATCCGCCGGTGCCGGAGCAGGGCAGCGTGGGCGCGAGCGGCGACCTCGCGCCCCTCGCGCATCTCGCGCTCGCGCTCATCGGCGAGGGACCGCTGCACCGCGGCGCGGACGTCGGCGACGCGGCGACGATGCTCGCCGCCGAGGGCATCGCACCCGTGCGGCTTGGTCCGAAGGAGGGCATCACGCTCATCAACGGCACGCAGGCGCACACGGCCGTCGCCGCGCTCGCGGTGGTCGATGCGCACCGGCTGTGGCAGGTGGCGCACCTCTCGGGCGCGATGTCACACGAGGCGCTGATGGGCACGCCCGTCGCCTTCGACACGCGCATCCAGGAGGCGCGTGGCCAGCTCGGCCAGGCGGCGAGCGCCGCGCTCCTCCGCGACCTGCTGCGCGACTCCGAGATCCGCGAGTCGCATCGTGAGAACGATTCGCGCATACAGGATCCCTATGCGCTCCGCTGCATGCCGCAGGTGCATGGCCCGGTGCTCGACGCCATCGATTTCTGCGCGGGCGTCATCGGCCGCGAGCTGAACGCGGCGACGGACAACCCGCTCGTGTTCGCAGAGACGGGCGAGCTGTTGAGCGGCGGCAACTTCCACGGCCAGGCCGTGGCGATGGCGCTCGACTTCCTCGCCATCGCGCTCACCAACCTCGCTACCATCGCCGAGCGTCGCATCGACCGGCTGGTGCATCCGGACCTGAATCACGGGCTACCGCCGTTCCTCACGCGCGACGCGGGGGTGAACTCGGGCTTCATGATGGCGCAGGTGACCGCGGCGTCGCTGGCGAGCGAGTGCAAGGTGCTCAGCCATCCGGCGAGTGTCGATTCGATTCCCACCGACGGCAACAAGGAAGACCAGGTGCCCATGGCGATGGGGGCCGCCTGGAAGCTTCGCCGCATCGTCGGGAACGTGCGCAACGTCCTCGCGATCGAGCTGATGTGCGCCGCGCAGGCGCTCGACTACCGGCTGCCGCTCCGCGCGGGGCGCGGCGCGGCGCATGGCCAGCGACTCGTGCGCGACCTCGTGGCGCCGCTCGAGCAGGATCGCGTGCTGTCCACCGACATCCTCGCCCTCGCCGATGCCATCGAGCGGGGACACTTCACCCCGAGCGTGAGGGACGCATGACGGCCGTCGTTCCGCCCATCGCCGAAGGGGCGCGGCCGGTGCGCGCGCCGCGCGGGTCCGCGATCTCGTGCAAGGGATGGCAGCAGGAAGCTGCGCTCCGCATGCTGATGAACAACCTCGACCCGGAGGTGGCGGAGCGTCCCGACGAGCTCGTGGTTTATGGCGGCACCGGGCGCGCAGCGCGCAGCTGGGCCGCGTTCGACGCGATCGTCGCGTCGCTGCGCGCGCTTGGCGATGACGAGACGCTTCTTGTGCAGAGCGGCAAGCCCGTGGGCGTGTTTCGCACGCACGCCGGTGCGCCGCGCGTGCTGATCGCGAATTCCAACCTCGTCGGCCGCTGGGCCACCTGGGATCACTTTCGCGCGCTCGAGCGGCAGGGGCTGATGATGTACGGGCAGATGACCGCGGGCTCGTGGATCTACATCGGGTCGCAGGGCATCGTGCAGGGGACGTACGAGACCTTCGGCTCACTGGCGCGGAAGCATTTCCACGGCACGCTCGCCGGCCGGCTGGTGGTCACGGCGGGGCTCGGCGGCATGGGCGGCGCGCAACCGCTCGCGGCCACGATGCAGGGCGCGGTCATGCTTGCGTTCGACGCGGACGAGTCGCGCATCGACAAGCGGATCGCCACAGGATATTGCGACGTCAAGGCGTCGTCGCTGGACGAGGGTCTTGCCCTGGCCGACGAGGCCCGGCGCGACGGGCGCGCCCGGTCCATTGCCGTGGTGATGAACGCGGCGTCGGCGCTCGAGGCGCTGGTGGAGCGGGGCACGGCGATCGATGTGCTCACCGACCAGACGAGCGCGCACGACATGCTGCGCGGCTACCTCCCTGACGGTATGACGCTCGAGTCGGCGGCCGAGCTGCGCGAAGGCGACCCGGCGGAGTACGTCGTCCGCAGCACGGCCACGGCGGTGCGGCACGTGCGGGCGATGCTCGCCCTGCAGCGTCGTGGCGCCATCACGTTCGACTACGGCAACAACATCCGCACCGTCGCGCTCGACGCGGGCGTGCACGATGCCTTCGACATACCGGGCTTCATCCCCGAGTACATCCGCCCGTTGTTCTGCGAGGGCAAGGGGCCATTCCGCTGGGTCGCACTGTCCGGCGATCCCGCGGACATCGCGCGCACGGATGCGCTGGTGCTCGAGCTGTTCCCGGACGACCAGCACCTCCGCCGGTGGATCACCCTCGCGCGCGAGCGCATCCACTTCCAGGGGCTGCCTGCCCGCATCTGCTGGCTGGGGCAGGGTGACCGCGCGCGCTTCGGCGTGGCACTCAACGACCTCGTGGCGCGCGGCGAAGTCTCGGCGCCCATCGCCATCGGCCGCGACCACCTCGACACCGGGAGCGTGGCATCACCCTTCCGCGAAACGGAAGCAATGCTCGACGGCACCGACGCCGTGGCCGACTGGCCCATCCTCAACGCCCTCCTCAACGTGGCGAGCGGCGCGAGCTGGGTGTCGTTCCACCACGGCGGCGGCGTGGGCATCGGTAACTCGCTGCACGCCGGCCAGGTGATCGTCGCCGACGGAACTCCGGCAATGCGCGAGCGAATCCAGCGTGTGTTGACGAACGATCCCGGCATCGGCGTCGCGCGTCATGCGGATGCGGGATACGAGCTCGCACGCGAGACCGCCGAGCGCACGGGCATCGTCATTCCGATGGCGCCATAGTGCTCTCGTCGCGATTCAAGCCGTGGCACGTACCGCTCTTCCTTTCCAAGTACGGATGGCTCGTGCTGCGCAAGCGTCCCGTGCTCGTGCACTTCGAGGTCACGCTGCGCTGCAACGCGCGCTGCGGCTTCTGCGACTACTGGAAGACGCCGGCCGACGCGCGCGAGCATGAGCTCAAGTCGTACGCGGATGCGGCGCGGCACTTCAACCCCATGCTCGTCACGTTCACGGGTGGCGAGCCGCTCATGCGCCGCGACCTCGAGGAGATCGTCTCCGCCGTGGACGCCGCGGTGCGACTCAAGTACGTCACGCTCATCACGCACGGTGGCATGCTCACGCCGGAGCGCGCGTCGTCCCTCTGGGCCGCCGGCATCCACCAGTTCAACATCTCGCTCGACTACCTCGACGGCCGCCACGATACGGCCCGCGGCATTCCGGGCCTCACCGCACGCATCTTCGACGCCGTGGACGGCATGCGCGCGCGCGGTATCGACAACATCCGCTTCAACACCGTCATCAAGGACGACAACCTCGACCAGCTCGTGCCCATCGTCCGGCGTGCGGCGTCGCTCGGCTGCGGCGTGAACTTCAGCGTCTATACCGACGCGAAGAACGGCAATCGCGACCACCTGCTGGGCGCTCCGCTGCACGACGCACTGGACGATGCCATCGCCCGGCTTCTCGACCTCAAGCGTCGGCATCGCGGCGTGATCACCAACTCCGATGCCTACCTCGAGCAGATACCGCGCTGGGCGCGCGGCGAGATCACCGAGCCGTGCCGGTCCGGCCAGCGCACCATCCACATCGACCCCACGGGTCACGTAAAGCGCTGCCCGGACTTTCCCACCGACTTTCACTGGCGCGATCACCGTGCCTATGCGCCCATCGCGTGCAATGCGTGCTTCTACGCCTGCCGTGGCGAGGCACAGGCGCCGCTGCGCCTCTCGCGCGTGCGCGACGTGATGGGACGCCCACACGCCATCGCATGACGAAGCAACCGACACGACTGCTGTTCGGGAATGCCGCGCAGGTCGTCACCTGCGCCGGACCGGCGCGCGCGCGCATCGGCGCCGAGATGGCCGATGCCGATGTGCGCACCGGCGTGTGCGTGCTCGTCGAGGACGGCAACATCGTCGCCGTGGGCGACGAGCGGACCCTGCATGCGTCGGTGCCCGACGCAGAGCTCGTGGACTGCGGCGGCGGCGTTCTGACCCCCGGCTTCGTGGACTCCCACACGCACGCGATTTTCGGCCGCGCGCGGTTCGAGGAACAGGAGCTGCGCGCCACTGGCGTGTCGTACATGGAGATCGCACGACGCGGTGGCGGCATTCACGCCTCGGTGCGCGACCTCCAGGAGCGCCCCGAAGACGAGCTGTTCGACTTGGCCGAGCCGAGGTTGCGCGCACTCGCCGCGTCGGGCGTCACGAGCGTGGAGGTCAAGTCCGGATACGGCCTGTCGCTGGAGGACGAGATCAAGTCGCTGCGCGTGATTCAGCGCCTCGCGAGCGTGCTGCCCATGCGCATTGTGCCCACGTGGCTGGGCGCGCACGAGATCCCGCACGCGTCCCGCGCACGACCCAATGGACGACGGGAGTACATCGACCTCCTCGTGAACGACATGCTGCCCGTCGTGGCGCACGAACGACTTGCGCAGTTCGCCGATGTCTTCTGCGAGCCGGGTGTGTTCACCGTTGACGAATCGCGCGAGATCCTCTTGGCGGCTCGCAACGCCGGACTCGGCATAAAGCTCCACGCCGACGAACTCGTGTCCGGCGGTGGTGCCGAGCTCGCGGGCGCGTTGCGCGCGACGTCCGCCGACCACCTGGCGGCCGTGAGCGATGCGGGCATTGCCGCACTCGCCGAGGGCGGCACGGTGGCCACGCTGCTGCCCGGCACCATGCTGTTCCTGGGCAAGACGGCTCGCGCACCGGCGCGGCAGCTGATCGAAGGAGGCGTACCCGTCGCGCTGGCCACCGATTTCAACCCGGGCACCTCGCCCACGACCAACTTCCCGCTCATCCTCACGCTCGGCGTGAGCCAGCTGGGGTTGTCCGTTGCCGAGGCGATGATCGCCGGCACGGTGAACGGTGCCGCTGCACTCGGGTTGGCCCGCCGCACCGGACAGCTTGCCCCTGGATTTTCTGCCGACCTGGCACTGTGGCCCGTCACCGACGTGCGCGAGATTCCTTACTGGTATGGCGCCGGTCGCTGCCAGGCATCGTGGACGCGCGGCAAACCTTGTCACGTCCATGACTTAGCGCTAACTTTTCGCCTCTGATCCCCCTCCGTCGCGAGACTGGGGACGACCCTTGCCGAGCCTCGATCGTCCCTGATGCCAGATGTCGCCAAGCTCAAGAAGAAGGCAGCCGAGTTCGAGCTGAAGAAGCAGTTCGACAAGGCCCTGGCAGTATATGTCGAGATCCTCGACGGCTTTGACAAGTCGGATGAGGAAGTCGATGTATCGCTGTTCAACCGCGTCGGGGACCTGTACCTGAAGCAGGGGAGTGTCGGCGACGCCGTCGATTACTACGAGCAGGCGGTCGACCTGTACGCGGAAAGCGGGTTCCACAACAACGCCATCGCGCTCTGCAACAAGATCCTGCGCAACTCACCTGGCCGCGCGAGCGTCTACTACAAGCTCGGGAAGATCAGCGCGCAAAAGGGGTTCAAGGGCGACGCGAAGAAGAACTTCCTCGAGTATGCCGATCGCATGCAGTCCTCGGGCAAGATCGACGAGGCCTTCCGCGCGTTGAAGGAGTTCGCGGACCTCTGTCCCGACCAGGACGACATCCGCCTGATGCTCGCGGAGCAGCTGTCCAAGAAGGGACGCACCGCCGAGGCCATCGAGCAGCTCCAGCTACTCTACGTCCGCTATTCGCACGAGGGACGCGGCAGCGAGGCCAAGGCGACGATTGCCCGCATGAAGGCGATCGACCCCGATGCCGAACCGCGCGAGCTCGGCGACGCCCCGCGCCGGAATGCCGACGACCTGGTGTTCCTCGACCTCAGTGACTCGCCGTCGCGCCGCATGTCCAGCATGGCGAGCAAGGCCACGCGCGGACTCGAGCTCCTCGACACCGGCGCGCAGCCGGTCACCGGGCGTCCGTCCGAGGATCCGCACGCAACGCCCATCATCACGCCGACGATCGCCTCTCCCGTCGCTGGACGGACGTCGGAGCCGATCGCGAGCATCCTCGACACGCCGGAGCTGGAGCCCGCCGTCCTCGATGGCGTCACGCGCGCGGACGACTTCGATCGCATGGATGACGCCGTCGAAGGCGGTAGCTTGCTGGAGGGACTCGAGACAACCTCGTTCGCGTCCGACGAACCGGATGGCTCTGCGCACGACCTGCTGGACTTCGAGCCCACGAGCTTCGGCCGTGCGGCCGAGACGTCGGACTCCGGGACACCATCTGGTGACGGTGAGCTCCTCGACTTCGACCTGCCGGAACCGGCCGCTCCTGCGCCGACGCTGCTGGACGAGCTGGACTTCGGCGAGATCGACCTCGGCGCCGCGGATGCCGCCACGGACGGGGAGGAAGACGACCATTCGATGGGCGGCTCGCTTCTCGGGCTGCCCATGCTGGTGGACGACGAGGGCCACGAGCCCGACGTCGCGTCGGACGCGGACGACGAAGGATCCATTGGCGGGGACCTCGAGCTCATCATGCCGGACGGTACCCCCGCGCGCGGGTCTGCGGCGCAGGACGATCCTCCGGTGGTCGACATCCCGCTCATGGATTTCGACCTGCCACATCCCGGCGAGGCCGCGGCGAGCATTGCGGATGTGTCGGCGCCCGAGCGCGTCGAGCTACCGGTCGAACGCGTGCAGGACGCGGACATCGAGCCGGAAGCAATCGACGACATCGATGACTCGATGGTCGGCGACACCGACATCGCCGACGATGAGCTCCGCCGCGAGGTCGAGGACGCCGCCGCGGCAGCCGCGAGTGCCGAGACGCAGCGCGATCTCGAGCTGATCCCTACGCCGCCCGCAACGCGACGCCATTCCACCGTGATCGCGGCGCGCGACGTGGACCTCCTCCGCGCGCTCTGCGACGCGGAACCCGAGGACCACGCCACGCGGCGCCGGCTCGCGGAGGCGATGCTCGAGTCGGGTGATCGCGAGGGAGGCGTTCGCGAGCTCGAGACCGCCATGGTCGGGTTCGAGCGGAGCGATGACCTGCTCACGGCGTCGAAGGTGGCCGACGAAATCGTCCTGCTCAATCCGGAGTCACTGCGGCACCACCAGAAGCGGGTGGAATACGCGTTCCGCACGAACGAGCGCGGGCGGCTCATCGAGGCCTACATCCAGCTTGCCGATGCGCTGTTCCGTGCGGGGCAGGTCGAGAAGTCGCGCGCCATCTACCAGCGCGTCATCGACCTGTCGCCCGACGACGACCGCGCGCAGACGGCGCTCGATTCGTTCCCCGAGCCGGAGCCGGAGCCGGCCCCGGCTCCCGCACCACCGAAGGCGCGACAGACCGTGGGTGTCGTGCGGCCGGCAGCCTCCGCGCCGCCGCCGCCGTCGCCCGTGCCCATGACGTCCGACGACGAGTACATCAACCTCGGCGACTGGCTGCGCGACGACGAGGCGCCGAAGGACACGCGCATGATCGTCGACGAGAAGGAGCCCACCGGCGACGAGGAAGCCGACTTCCAGGACATGCTCAAGAAGTTCAAGCAGGGCATTGCCGAGAACGTCGAGGAAGAAGACCACCAGAGCCACTACGACCTGGGCGTCGCGTACAAGGAGATGGGCCTGCTCGACGAGGCGATCGCCGAATTCCAGAAGGCGCTCCGCGCACCGGCCAACCGCGTGCCGACCTACGAGGCCCTCGGCCTGTGCTTCATCGAGAAGGAACAGTTCCCCATGGCGGCGACCATCCTCGGACGCGCCCTGCACGAACCGGGCATGAACGAGAGCCAGCTCATCGGCGTGCTGTACCTGCTCGGCCGCTGCGCGCAGGAGCGCGGCCAGCGCGACGCGGCCATCGAGTACTACCAGCGGGTGTTCGTCGTGGACATCCAGTTCCAGGACGTCGGCGAGCGCCTCGCCGCCGTCGAGGGCGCCGCGTCATGAGCAGCGGCGTTGCGCGGGCCAGGACGCCCGTCACGGCCGCGCTCCGCGAGATCCAGGCGCCGGTGATGGAGCGGCTCGAGGCCGTGGCCACCGAGATGCGGCGCGTCGTCACCGCGGACCTGCCCCTCATCGAGCAGGTGAGCAGTCACCTGCTCCAGATCCGCGGCAAGATGTTCCGGCCCACGCTCGCCCTGCTGGCGAGCGAGGTGATGGAGGCGCCCGAGGAGCGGGTCATCACCCTGGCGGCGGTGCTCGAGCTCATGCACCTCGCGTCCCTGGTGCACGACGATTCCGTGGATCACTCCGCACTGCGGCGCGGACTCCCCACGGTGAACTCGCTCTTCAGTCACCAGGTGAGCGTGATCATGGGCGACTTCCTCTACTCGCGCGCCCTCGAGGCCCTCGTCGCCCTCGGCGACATCGAGCTGCTGCGCGTTTTGACGCGCGTCTCCACCCAGCTCACGATTGGCGAGATGCGGCAGCTTGCCGCGATGGACGCGCTCGCGTTCACCGAGCAGGACTACGAGAGGCTCATCCAGGCCAAGACGGCGTCGCTCCTCAGTGCCGCGTGCGAGACGGGGGCCATGTGCGGTGCGGCAACTCATCGCGCGGCGCTGGCCCGGTACGGCGAGCGCCTGGGCATGGCGTTCCAGGTCGCCGACGACATCCTCGACTACACCGGCACGGCGTCGGTCACGGGGAAGCCGTCCGGCCTCGACCTGAAGGAGCACAAGGTCACGCTGCCTCTCATCGCCGTGCTGCCGCGCCTGTCGCGCGACGAGCGCGCACGGGTGGACACGCTCTTCGCCACCGACGCCCCGGACGATGCACAGGTGGCCGAGGTCGTGGCGCTCGTCGCGCGGCACGGGGGAATCGACGATGCCCGCCGCCGTGGCGAGCGATTCGCACGGGAAGCGGAGGACGCGCTCGACCGCCTTCCCGACACGCAGGCGCGTTCCGCGCTCGCGGATGCTATCCTCTACGTCATGGACCGACGCTCCTAATGCCTCCTCGCGGATCTTCCCAGCAGCGGCCGATGTTCCACGCCCTGACCCTCGCCTCCGGCTTCATCGTTGGTGGTGCGATGACGCAGGTGGCACGCAAGTTCCTACCGTCCGGTGCCGTGAAGGAGTTTTTCACCACTGGTGTACAACCCTCCGTCGGTCCGGTGTCGTTGGACCTGGTCATCATCAAGTTTTCCCTTGGTCCCGTCGCGCTCGATGTCAGCCTGTTGAGCCTGCTCGGCGTCCTCATTGCGTACCTCATAGCTCGATCGCTTTTCTAAGGAGACTCCATGTTCGGCAATCTGGGTATGGGCGAGTTGATGGTCATCCTCGTCATCGTGCTGGTCCTCTTCGGCGCGAAGCGCATTCCGGAGATCAGTGCCTCGTTCGGCAAGGGTATTCGCGAGTTCAAGAAGAACGTGAACGACGTCGAGCGCTCGATCACGGAGCCCGAGCCGCGCGTCGAGCCGCGGTTGCCAGCCGGAGAGCCGGTCATCCGTCGCGACGTGGCCGCGGACGAAGTGCGGCCCGAGCCCAAGCGACTCATCTGACGTTCATGGCGTCGGCCGATCCACCGGCCGGCGGCGCTGGAACGACGAGGGGCACACCGAACGAGTGCGGTGTGCCCCTTGGTGTTCGTGATCCAGCCGCGCGGGCCGGTCAACCCATCAGCCGGCCGACTGCTTGCGGATCTGCGCGTTCAGCTCCTTGCGGTGGTCCTTCACCGTCGCGGACTTCCTGAGATCGTCCAGATACAGCTGGATCCACTGGTCGCGCATCTGCTGGATGCGACGCGCGCGCAGGATCTTCTTCTGCGCCTCGAACGCCGCCTTGTCACTCGGCTTGCGCGCATCGGTGCGCGTCACGAACACGGCGTCGGACTGGCGGATGGGCCCGTTTATCTCGTTCAGCGGCGCAACGAATGCCGAGCCGACCGCCTCACCCAGGCTGCCGAACAACCGGGCGGCGCCAGAGCGCGTGACCATCCCGGTGCTCTGCACGGTCAGCTTGGCCGCAGCGGCCGCCGCTTCCAGCGTCGAACCCTGCGCAGCCTTCACCAGGCCCTGCGCCGCCGGAATCGTGCGCTCGACGGCACGGTCCAGGGCCACGCGACCACGCACGTCCGCCTGGACCTTGTCGAACGTCTTGCCGCCCTCGAATAACGAGTCGAGGCGGGCGACGTAATAGCCGTCTTCGCTGTCGAAGAGGTCACTCGTCTCCCCGACCTTCGCTCCACCGAACGCCCACGCGCTCGCGCTCGGCACCACCTTGCCGTTGTACTGCGCCGGCACGTCCTCGATGGAGTGCACCTGGAACGGGGTCAGGGCGAGTGTGCGCGCCGCGGCCTCGAACTTGTGGGGCTGGTCGGGGCCGACGAGCTTGGCCAGCTGGTCCGCCTCGCGGTCCACCTTGGCCGTGGACGAATCGCTCGGCTGGATGCGCAGCAGAATGTGGCGCAGTGCCAGCGTGTCGCCGCTGCGGGAGTCCACCTTGATGAGGTGGTAGCCGAACTGCGTCAGCACCGGCTGCGAGACTTCACCGGCGCTGAGCGCGTACGCGGCCTTCTCGAAGTCCGGCACGAACCGGCCCTTTCCACCCTTTCCCAGGTCGCCGCCATTCGCCGCGGAGGCTGAATCGCTCGACTCCCGCTTGGCCACATCCTCGAACTTTACGCCGCCCATGATCTCGGCGCGCAGCTTGAGCAGGCGATCGCGCACCGCCGCCGTATCCGCCGCCGTGGTGACGCGGGGGATGTGCAGCACGGTGAGCGTGGCGCGTCCCGGACCGTCGAACTGCGACCTGTGCGCCTCGTAGTAGCTCTTGAGGTCACCCTCGGCCACGTTGCTGTCCGCCGCGTTCGGCTGGGGCCGGAAGGCCACGAAGCTCACGGACGCGCTGTCGTTCGCATCCTGCCACGCGCGCCACAGGTCCGCATCCGTCACGTAGAGACCGCTCGTCACCTGCTCGAACAGCTTCTCCTTCGGCACTTCGCTGCGGAAGTACTGCTCCAGCGAGGTGAGGAGGCCGGACTGCCGTGCCTGCGAGCTCGCGAGCAGGCGCTGGTACTTCGACGGATCGAATTGACCGTCCGTCTGCAGGTCCGGCGCGCTGCGGATCCATTGCGGCGGCGCGAAGCGGGCGTAGTCGCGCAGCTCTTCGTTCGAGACGACGATGCCGCGCTTCTTGTACTCCTGCTCGAGGAGGATCTCCGACACCATGTCATCGAACGTCTGGTTCTCCAGGCGATGCTGCTCGTCCTGCGTCAGCGTCCGCCCGGACTGCTGCTGCAGTTGCTGCGCGCGCCTCTGCCAGTCGGTGTAGAGAATGTCCTTGCCGTTCACCGTCGCGACCGCGGTGGTCGAGGTAATGGGCGCCGAGCCCATGAGGCCGGAAGTCTGGAACAGCAGGAATCCGCCGACGAATGCGATGAGGAGAATCCACATCACGAACTTGGCGGAGCTCCGCATTGTTTGGAGCACGGGGTAGAACTCCTTCGAGCTGCTGGAAAAACGGGAGGGGGAAGCAGGAAAAGCTACGCGACGACGAGGGCTAAAATCAAGTGACGCGCGCACTTCTGATTGACTTGTACATCGTGTAGGATACCTTTGCTCCTCCCATATCACCCGCCTGCGCGCCGCCACCGAGGCTTTGATGGCCAGTACCGCTCGCACCGACGAGTTGAAGAAGAAATTCGACGAGAATCCACGTCGGTATTTCGCGCCGCTCGCCAACGAGTTTCGCAAGGCGGGGGAAATCGAGCAGGCGATCCTGATCTGCGAGGAGTTCCTCCCGCAGCAGCCCGGCCACATGAGCGGCCACATCGTCTATGGCCAGGCACTCTACGAGGCGGGACGCATGCTCGACTCGCGCGCCGTGTTCGAGACCGCCCTCGGCCTCGACCCCGAGAACCTCATTGCGCTCCGGCACCTGGGTGACATCGCCCGGGGTCAGGACGACGCCATCGCGGCACGAGGATGGTACGTGCGCGTCCTCTACGCGGATCCCCGGAACGAGGAGATCCAGGCGCTGATCGACACGCTCGATCGCGAAGCTCCGCCACTGGAGCACGAGGATCCCGCCGCCGCCTCGGTGTTCCTCGACGCGCCGTCGACCAGTCTTGATCTCGACATCGAGAAGGAGGTCCCGCCGTTCGAGCGCGAATACGCGCCTGCGCCCGCGCCAATCGACAAAGGCGATACATCGCTGATCGCGACGAGTCCCATCGGCGTGCCGGTCATTTCGCTCGAGCCGCCACCGATTCCGCCCAGCGTTGACGTGCTGGATGGCTTCACCCTCCACGGTTTCGATACCGCGCCCGCGACGGCCGACGCTGCCTCGCATGCCCCGGCCGAGGGGCTCGAGTCGACTGCTTTCGAACCGCCGGTGGAGGCAGTGCCCCAGGTGGCGGACCTCGACGATAGTCTGGACAGTGGCGTGCCGTCATTTGCCGCGCCTTCACACCACGTCGAGACGCTGGCGGGATTGCACGGGAGCGGCGACGAGCTGCACGTGCCGGAGTCCGCCTCAGCGCAGGCGTCCGCCGAGGCGCTCGAGCCCCTGGACATTGACGATGGCATGATGCTGCCCCCGCACGGCGATCCGCTGGACGCGGTGGCCGAGGCTCCGGCCATGCTGGGTCACGAGCCGGACCAGTTGCCCGAATTCGACATCGAGGCGCCTGACAGCGCCACGACGGATTCGGAACCGCCCGTGATGCGTCACGAGGCCGATGAGTTGCCGGACCTCGACGTCGACACGCTGGAAGACGAGTCGTACGACACCGACGCCGACATCGACGCCGAGATCGACGACGCTTCGAGCGATACGGACGGGGACGCGCGGGAGTCATCCATTCCCACCGAACTGCCGCCGGCGGTCATCGCGGCCGAGGCGGCGCTCACGCGGACGTCGTCGCCCAGGGCAGCGGATACCCCGCGGGAAAGCGCCAGCGAGGCGACGGTGGTACCGGGCACGCCGTTCGTGACCGAGACCATGGCCGAGCTGTACGTGGCGCAGGGTCATCCCGAGCGAGCGCGTGCCGTGTACGAGCAACTGCTCGCGGCCAAGCCGTACGACGAGCGACTGCGCGGCCTGTTGGCGTCCCTTTCCTGGGGGTCGGAAGCCGAGGCCGCGGGTCCGAACGTGCGCGAGTTCTTCGCACGCATCGCCCTGCGCCGTGCTGGCAGTCGCACCGCCGCCGCGATGCCGCCCGCCGATGACGACTTCGGGCCGGCGCGCGAGGCGGATCTCACGCCACCCTTAGGGGAGAAGGCCGACGCGGGTGCCGCGCCGGATGCGCCGCACAGCGTGGCCGACGCCGAAGGGGTGGATGTGGATGCGGATGCGGATATCGCCGTCGAGACGACACGTGCAATCGTCTTCGAATCGCCAGCGAGCAGCGCACCCGTCGAGCCACCTGCGGCGCCGGTGCAGCCATCATCCGCGGCTGGGCCCGTGACGCCCGCGCTCGAGCGAGTCGCGCGCATGCGGACTCCCGACGGGTCCATCGACGCGCTGTTCGGCAACAGGCCGCCGGGTACCTCGGAGGACTCGGCGGCATCCGCGCTGGCGCAGGCGTTCGGCGGCGAGGCCGAGGCTCCGCCGGCCATCTCCGGCCGGCCGGCGCATGCCGCGTCCGGCGAGTTGTCGCTGGACAGCGTCTTCCGCGACGGGCCGGCGCGACCGCCCCGTACGTCGCAAAGCTTCTCGTTCGACCAGTTCTTCCGCGGCGCGGAAAACCGGGCCAGCACCGGCACGCCGCAGCGCACGTCGAGCGAGGTGCCCATGCCGGGAGACATCGCCGCCGAGCACGGCGAGGACGACATCGAGCAGTTCAACTCCTGGCTGCAGGGATTGAAGCAGCGGTGAGGATCGCCGTCCTCAATGGGCCGAACCTCAACCTGCTCGGTGTCCGGGAGCCCGCGCTCTACGGCCGTACCACGCTCGCGCAGGTCGAAAACGGACTGGGCGCGCTCGCGCGGGAACTCGGCGTGTCGGTCGAGTGCTCGCAGGAGAACAGCGAAGGAGCGCTCATCGACATCATCCACGGACTGCGCGGCCGCGTGGATGGCGCCATCGTGAACATGGGGGCGTACTCGCACACGAGCCTCGCGTTGCGGGACGCGCTCGTCGCCGTGGAGCTGCCCTTCGTCGAGGTGCACGTCTCCAACGTCTTTGCCCGCGAACCCGAGCGTCGGCACTCGATGCTCGCGTCCTCGGCCGTCGGCGTGGTCGTGGGGCTGGGGACCACCGGCTACGAGCTCGCGCTGCGCGGCCTCGTTGCGACGCTGCGCGCCCGGAGCACCCCGACGTGACCGACCCGCGTCCGGGACGAATCGCCGCGCTCGTCGATGGGCTCAGTGCCGCGCACATCGACGCCCTCCTGGTGACCGGGCTCTCGAACATCCGCTACCTCACGAGCTTCTCGGGCTCGAGCGCACTGCTCATCGTCACGCCGCGAGACGTGGTCTTCATCACGGACTTCCGCTACCAGACCCAGGTGGCGGAGGAAGTGGGTGACGTCGCCCGGATTTCCATCGAGCCCTCGAGCTTGTGGACGGGGCTCTGGCAGCAGCTGGGACTGCTGGCGTCGGTGCGGGTGCTCGGCTTCGAGACGTCTCATATCCAGCACCGTGATTTCCAGCGCCTCGTGGAGGCGGGGGGGCGCTGGCAGTGGCGTCCCACGGTAGATCTCGTGGAGACGCTGCGCGAGCGGAAGGACGCGGGCGAGGTCGCGCGCATCACGGACGCTGCCGGTGTTGCGACGCGGGCCCTCGCGCAGACGCTGCCGCACATCCACGCGGGCATGAGCGAGCTGCAGGTCGCCGGGGTGCTCGAGAAGGCGCTGCGCGACGAGGGCAGCGAGGGGTTTCCCTTTCCCTCCATCGTCGCGAGCGGACCGCGCTCGGCCCTGCCGCACGCGCGGTCGTCGCCGCGCGCCCTGG
>JBDTYL010000289.1:0-3337 GCA_040005695.1 bacterium
GCGGCGCGCCTCGTGAAGGTGCCATCGGACCGTGCCCGGCGAGAGGTCGAGCATCGCGCCGATTTCCGTACTCGTCATGCCGTCCACGTCGAACAGCGTGACGATCATGCGCTGCCGCTCGGACAGCGTGGCCAGCGCACGCGTGAGCATCACGCCCGCCTCGGCCCGTACACTTTCGTCGAGCGAGGAGGGGGCGGGGCTCACCGCATCCACTTCCGGCTCGGTCTCGCGTCGCGTGCGCGAGCGGCGCAGGTTCGCGCCGCGGTTCATCACGATCCGCATCAGCCACGGCCCGAACGGCCGCTCGCTGTCGTACGAGTCGAGGTACTGGTACGCGGCCAGGAACGACTCCTGGACGAGATCCTCCGCATCCTCGCGGTGCCCCACCGCTCGATAGGCCAGCTGGAACGCTTGCCGCATGTACGCCTGCACCAGGCCATCGAACGCCCGCGCGTCCCCGGCACGCACGCGGGCCACGAGCGCCGCATCGCGCATGCGCGCTGCTGCTCGCTCTTCCGCCTGCGACGTATCGGGCGGCGCGGACTCGGTCACCAGCTGGAGGCGCGCGGGGGCCGTCGTCGCTCAGCCCTCCCCGGCTCCGCGGCCACGCCGACGGCCGCCTTGATCGCCACGTTCGCGGCGCTGCATCTCCTCGTCCACCTGCGTGTGTGCATCCGCCTCGAGGTTCGCTGCGCCGCCTCCCGTCGACGGATAATCTGCACATTCCCCCCCTCGCAAGCCACCGCCACGCTGGGCCTCTGCGCTCGTGAAGAAGTCGACCTGTGCAAATCGAGCGGAGAGGGGAGCTGAACGGGCAGACAGCGGCATGCGGACGAACCTCGTTCAGCTGTGGGGGCGCGCGCGGGGAGTCGCGTCACACATGTATGCACCTGCCGTCTGCAGACCGTTGGGGAACGCAAGAGGGGCCGGCCCCCAGGGCCAGCCCCTCCCACGCCTGCGCCCCGTAATCGGGACTCGGGCGTCACGCCCAGGGAACCACGTCAGGACGTGATGCGCACCTGCAGCGGGCCGTTCAGCGTCACGGCGATGTTGCCGCCGTCCGGAACACAGCCCTCGTAGTTCGCCGTGCCCGCCGCGACACCCGCGCCAGCCGCGGCACCCGCACCAGCCCCGATGATCGTGGACTTGGTGCTCTTGCCGAGGATCTGGCCGGCGATGGCGCCGACGATGGCCCCGCCAACCACCTTCTGCACGTCCTTGCTCTTCGGCTCATTGCGCACGCGGTCGATCTGCGCGTCCGCGACGCTGGCGCTCACCGGATACGTGTGCCCGCCGAATGTCACCGACCGCACCGCAAACTCCATCACGATCTTGTCGGTGGAATTCTCGCTGCGCTTGAGGTTCGTGACTTCGAGCGACACCGTGGCGCCGGCGGGAATCGTTGCGCCGTTGGATCCGGACGCCGCGTTGGCGACCGTGGCGGTGAACGTCTGGCCCGGGGTATAGGTGTTCGTGCAGACGCGCGAGTTCGAGCGCAGGCTGAGCGAGGTCCCCGAGGCGATGACGCCGACCGAGCCGCCGCCGCTGGTGGATGCCGCGCTGCCGGAGTTCTTCGTCACCGTGTTGCCGGATGCCGTCGTGGTGGTGGTCGGCTTGGGCGCGGGCGTGGTGCGGGCCGGCGTCGTGCGCGGACGCGTGGGTGCGGGGACCGTGCGCGTCGCGGTGGGCGCGGGGGCCGGCGCCGCGGCGGCGGCCGCGGGTACGTCCTTGAGGGCCGGCTGGGCCGTCGTATCGCGACCGGCCAGTGCGAGGTCCTTGTTCAGCGCCGTATCGCTCGCGAGCGTGGTGTCCGCCTTTTTCTCGGACACGGTGCACGCGCCCAGTGCCAGCAGTGCCGTGAGTGCCAGCGGAGTGCTGAACGTCCGGATATACTTGATCATGTGGTGCCTCCCAAAATATGTGGCGCTGACTTCGAGGTCGGATGCGGCGAAATCGCGATGCTGCAACAACTTGACATAGCTACAAGGCTCCGGTAAGTGGCAAGAAATCGGCCAGCCGCGTCCGCATTGCGCCGTCTCGTGCCATACTACCGGCCGTACGGGCGAATGCTAATCACCGGGCTCAGCCTCGTGATAGTGTCATCCGCGATCGGTTCGGTGGTGCCGTGGCTCCTGCGCTCCGGTATCGACGCCCTGCATGCCGGCGCGCCGCCGCGGCGGGTGCTGCTCATTGCGGTGGGCATCATCGGCATCGCGCTCGGTGGTGGCGCGCTGCGTTACTGGATGCGCGAGGTGCTCAACGGCTTGAGCCGGTACATCGAGTACGACCTCCGCCAGGCACTGTTCGCGCATCTCACCACGCTCGACCAGGGCTACTTCGGGCGCACGCGCACCGGCGACCTCATGGCGCGCCTGACGAACGACCTGAGCGCCGTGCGCATGGCCGCCGGCCCGGCGATCATGTACCTCACGAACACCATCTTCGGCGCCGCGTTCGCGCTGGTGTTCATGCTGCGCATAGACGTGCGCCTCACGGCACTCTCGCTCGTGCCGATGGTGTTGTTGCCGGTGATCATGATCCGGATGGGCGGCGCGATCCACCGGCGGTTCGAGGCGGTGCAGGAGCATTTCAGCACGCTCACGACGCACGCTCAGGAGAACTTCGCCGGCGTGCGCGTGGTGCGCGCGTACCGCCAGGAAGGTGCGGAGATCGCGCGCTTCGGCGCGCTGAACGACACGTACGTCGAACGGAACATGGCGCTGGCGCGGCTGTACGGCGCGATGAACCCCATGTTCGGCCTCCTCGCCGGCTTGAGCGTCGCGGTCGTGCTGGGGGTGGGCGGCTCCCTTGTCGTGCGCGGCACCATCTCCGTGGGATCGTTCGTCGCGTTCGGCTTCTACCTCACGAGCCTCACCTGGCCGATGATCGCGCTGGGATGGGTGATCAACCTCTTCCAGCGCGGCGCGGCATCGATGTCGCGGTTGCTCGACATCCTCGACGCGCGCGGAGACCTCACGTCGCCCGCGGTTCCGCGATCGCTGCCGCCGGCCGCTGGCGGACGCGCGATCACCTTCCGCGGCGTGGGATACCACTTCCCCACGCCGCCGGATGCGGCGCCGCGCTGGGTGCTGCGCGACGTGTCCTTCACGGTGCCCGCCGGCGGCACGCTTGCGGTGGTGGGCGCGACAGGCAGCGGCAAGAGCGCGCTCATCGACCTCATTCCCCGGCTCACCGATCCACAGGAAGGCGAGATCCTCGTGGACGGCGTGCCGCTGCGCGAACTCTCCCTCGCCGAACTGCGTGGGGAGATCGGCTACGTCACGCAGGAGAGCTTCCTGTTCAGCGACACCATCGCGTCGAACCTCGCCTACGGCGA
>JBDTYL010000290.1:0-18339 GCA_040005695.1 bacterium
CGTGTCCGCCGAGCCGCGTTGGCGGATGCGACGCCCGGGAGACGGCTCGCACGGTACGTCTCACCCCACAGTGCGAATGCGTACCGGACACTACCGTGTGCGCACCACTCGGCGCCCGATCAGGCCGAGAGACCGTCCTGCTGGTGCGCGTAGGCCGCGATCTGCAGACGCGAATGCAGCGCGAGCTTCTCCATCACGTTGCGGACGTGGCTCTTCACCGTCTCCGCCGCGACGTTGAGCCGCTGCGCGATCTCCTTGTTGCTCATGCCTTCCGCGATGAGGGCAATCACCTCGCGCTCGCGCTGCGTCATGCGCACGGCCTCCAGCGCGGCGGCCTCGTCCCGCTGCACCGCGGCGAGCGCGATCTGCGAGAACAACGTCGCCGTCATGCGCGAGGGCAGCACGCGCGTGCCGGCCGCCACCGACCGCACCGTGTTCACGAAGTCATCCATCGAGGCGTCCTTGAGGATGAACCCGGCGACGCCGGCGTTCACGAACTGCACGACTTCCTCATGGGCGGGCAGCAGGTCCATCACGATCACGTGCGTGTCCGGCATCTCCGCGCGGATCTGCTCGGCCACGCGCAGGCAGTGCTGGTCCTCGAGGCCCACGTCGAGCAGCACGACGTGCGGGTTGGCGCGTCGAAGGCGGTTCGTCTCCACGCTGGTGAGCGCGAGCACGACCTCGAAGTCCTCCTGCACGTTGAGCATCTCCGTCATGCCCTCGCGCACCAGCCGGTTGTCCTCGATGATGGCGATGGCGATCACACCCGCGCCGACAGCGCGGGCGTCGGGAGCGGATGTGGCGGACGTGGTCATTCGGGTGCGACGGTAGAAGGGAATGCGGTCGGCGCTCGAGGCAGGGTGAAGCTGAAGCGCGCGCCCTCGGTGAGGGTGCTTTCGACGGTGAGGTCGCCCTGCATGTCGCGCGCGAGACTGCGGCTGATAGCAAGTCCGAGCCCAATCCCGGCCTCCGGTAACGGCGACGCGCCCTTCACCTGGATGAAGGGCTCGAAGATCGCCTCGAGCTTGTCGGCCGGGATACCGATGCCGGTGTCACATACCCGAAGATGCAGGACGTCGGCCTCCGTGATGCACTCGACGACGAGCGTGCCGCCGGGCGGCGTGAACTTGATTGCGTTGGAGAGGAGGTTCACGAGCACCTGGATCGCCTTTTCGCGATCGGCGCGGACCACGACGCGGTCGCCGCACTCGATGCCCGTGAAGGAGAGGCCCTTCTGCGCGATGAGCGGCTCGACGAGCTCGACGGCGCTCACCAGCAGCTCGCGCACGTCCACGTCAACGATGTCGTAGACGAGATGGCCACTATCCACGCGCGTGAGGTTCAGCAGGTCGTTGATGAGCCCCATGAGGTAGCGCTGGTTCACCTTGATGCGCGCCAGGTCCACGTGCTGGGCGTCCGTGACGGGACCGTGCAGCTCGAGCGCGATGAGGTCCGCATAGCCGCCGATCGCGTTCAGCGGCGTGCGCAGCTCGTGACTCATCATGCCGAGGAACGCGCTCTTCGCCACGCTCGCGGACTCGGCACGAATTCGCAGCTCGAGCGCCTCGCCGAACATGCGCGCCCGTTCGATGGCCGCCGCACTGTGCATCGCCAGGGTCTCGGCAATCTCCACGTCCCGCGCGTCGAACGACGCCGCACCGCGGGGCACGACAAAGGTGACGGCGCCGATGAGGTGCCCGCCGATGACGAGGGGGACGGTGAGCAGCGCGCCGGCGTCCACGTCCCGGAGGACGCGCTCCAGCGTGGCATCCCCGGCGGCCGTGGCCAGGATGGCAGCCGCACCGTCTTCCACCGTGGTGGTGCGAGCGCTTCGCAGTGCCGCGGGCAAACCGAAGCTGTCACGCGCGTGCGGCACCCAGCGGCCCTCGATATCCGTGAGGAGCGCCTGCTGCGTCGCGTCCGGGTGCACGATCGCGAGGCGGTGCATCGCGTCGTCGACGTCGATCAGGTCCACGATGCACCACGCGCCGTCCCGCGGCAGCGCCATCTGCTCCATGGCCACGAGCGTGGTGGCTTCGTCGAGCGACGCGTCCAGGCGGCCCGCTTCCGACGCCACATAATGCAGCTCCCGCCATGATTCCTCGGCCGTGTCGGCCGCGTCCTTCTCGCGCAGGGCGCTCATCAACAGGCGGTCGGCCACCTCGCGCTGGAGGCCGAGGGTGATCTCGTTCTGCGTCGCGTGACGGAGCTCGATGACCATGTGCCGCACCTGGCCCGTGGGGCTCACGTCCGGCCAGATGCTGCAACAGAGCGGCATCACGTGCTCGAGCACCGGTCCGACGCGCTGGTTGCGCGCCACGACACCGGTGCGGTATGCGCGATCGAGTACCGCGGCCAGGTCCCGGCGAGTTGCCGGACCAAGGGCATCCGCGAACGCGTGTCCCACCAGCTCGGTCGAGGTGGCGCCCGCGAGCGCGCGGAACGCCGCGTTCGTGTAGGTGATGAAGTGCCGCGCGTCGGCGGTGACGACGAACGGCGCGGCGAGATGCTCGACGAACCGCTCGAACGAACCTTCGGCGGAGAAGGCGCCCTCGTGCATCATGACGAAGGGCCTGCCCGCCGCAGGCGTATCATGACGCGCAACCATGTGTGCTAGCTGCCATGCTGCGCCACCGCGCGGAACGACCCCTCCGGTGTGCGCGCGGCGTACCCGAGCGCCTGCAGCCGCGCGAGCATCGCGTCGAGATCCACGGCGGGGATGCCGAGCCGGGCCGCCAGCGGATCGCGCGCGACGAGGCGCATCTCGATGAGTGTGTCGAGCACATTCGTCTCGCGCGCGCTCAACCCTTCGTAGTCGGCGCGCGGGTGGCGCAGCTCGAGCTCCGGCACGCCGGTGATGATGCCGCGATAGTTGCGCAGGGGCCCGCCGATCACGGCGCCCGCGCCCGTCACGTCATACGTGACGAAGTCGCGGCTGTGCCAGCTGCCACGCATCTTGTGGATGGCGAGCACGGAGCGCAGCGCGCCATCGACCTCGACGAACCGCTGCACGAGGATGTCGTCGGTGATGAAGGACACCTTGCCCGTGGTGAACCGCACGGCTGGATAGCCGCCGACCACCTCGGTGGTCATGAAGATCGTGACGCCGGTGGCCGTGAGCGCCCCCACGAGCCGGTAGAGTGACTCGCGGAAGTCCTCGCGGAACGCCGGCGCGAGCGCGACCTCGAAACCCGACAGCGAGTCGATGATCACGCGCGTGGCGTCGCTCGACACCACGGCCTCGAGGATCTCGGCGAGCGTTTCGTCCACGGAGAGATCGAGGGGACGCAGGTAGATCAGCCGGAATTTCTCGCTGCCGTAGATCTCGGCCATGTCCTGGTTGCGCGCCTTTGCGCGCGCGAGGTACTCCTCCGGGTACTCCTCGAACACGACGATCACCACCGCCTCGCCCTGGCGGAGTCCCTCGGCGGCGAACTGCGTGGCGAACGTCGTCTTGCCGCTGCCCGCGGGGCCGGCGAGCATCACCGCATCACCGGCGGGAATCCCGCCGCCCATGAGGGTGTCGAGACCGGGCACGCCCGTCGCGAGCCGACGCATCGACTGTGGGCGTCGTTCGGCCTGCTGTTCCGGGATGCGCGGAAAGACCTGGAGACCCGCGTCGGTGATGCGGAAGGTGTGCAGGCCGGGCATGGGCGCGCGGCCACGCACCTTGATCGCCTGCATCTTTCGCACGACGGAGTTGCGGTCCGTCACCTGCGACAGCCAGAAGACGCCATCGGCAACGGTGAATACGGGCCCGCGCTGCTCTCGCTCCGCGTACTCGCCCAGGAGGAACGATGTCGCTTCCCAGCTCGTGAGGTGAAGGGCAAGGCGCTGCACGAAGTGGTCGACCGTCATCTCACCTTTTCGCGTCTCCGACATGCGACCGAGGAACGTCCGGAACGAGTCCACCACCACGATGCCGGGCCTGGCGCGCTCGACCTCGCTCACGATGCGATCGAGCACGAGCTGCAGGTCCTGCTCGAGCGCTTCCTCGCTGAGGTTGAGGTACTGCACCGCCGAGCCCACCTTGGCGGGATCGAAGAAGCTGAACTCACGCTGGTAGCGGAGCATCTTCAACGTCGGCTCGCCGAGCACGGTGAAGTACAGCGCGGGTCGCTCGACCGTGGCATTGGCGAACACGATCTGCTGCACCAGCGTCGTCTTGCCACTGCCCGGGCTTCCGGCGATGAGGTTGAACGAGGAGGTCGGCAGTCCGAAACCAACGATTGCGTCGAAGCCCGGCACACCCGACGGCAGGCTCACGATCCGGCTGGCGGGTCGCTTGGTGCTGGTCGCCACTGGCGGCGATTGTTTCGTCATGTCGCATTCCTGTCGTCGCGGGTTCCAACGCGCGATGCCTGCCCGATCAGTCGCGCGACCATGTCGTCTCCAATCAGGCGGCCGAGGAGGCTGAGCATCTCCTCGAGCGCGGCTTCGAGCGCAGCGGCCACGTCCACCGGTCCATGTTCGGCGAGCAGTTCAGAGATGCCGGCAAGGCAGGGGTCTCCATCGGCACGGACGCGGACGTCCCGCAACAGCCCATGTCGCACTTCCGCCTGCTGGAGCGCGCGCGTGAGGAGCGCCCTGAAGCCACTGACGCCGAGGCTTCGCGACAGGTCGCGACACGCGCCTTCGCACGCTGCGTGCGCCGCGAGCGCCGCACCGTCGACGGAACTGGCGGAGGGTGCGTACGATGCCCGCGCAACGAGCTCGCGCGTCAGCTCGTGCGCCGTCACAGGTTGTCCCGGTAATTCATGCAGCGCTCCTGCGCATGTGCACGCGCGTGGCACTGACGGAATCGCGGTCTCGGCGGGGTCGGCAAACCCGTCAGGGCGTCTGGAGACCGGGGGAGAAGGCGGCTGAGTCAGCCGAATGGAACCGTGTTCATGCCCACTGTACCATAGCGGACACAGTGCAACCTAACACAAAACACCGAAGTGGGGGGGAATCTTTGCTTCGTGACGAGGGACGGAGGGACGGAGGGCGAGAGGGCGAGAGGGCGAGAGGGCGAGAGGGCGAGAGGGCGAGAGGGCGAGAAGGCGAGAGGACAGCGCCATCCTTGTGGTAGCGGGCGGAAGGGCACGCATGATGTGTGTGACACCGTTCTGGCACCGGGAATGCGAGTCCAGCGCTTCACTCATTCACCCGCTCAAGGAGATCTCCATGCGCCTGCGCGTCGCCCTCCTCGGAATTGCCCTCGCCCTGCCATCCCTCGCGTCTACCGGCTGCCGGTCCGGTGGCGCCTACGAGGCCGCCAACGTGCCGGACGGCGTGGGCCTCGTGGTGCGCAACGACAATTCCTACGATCTGGACGTGTATGCGGTGGCGGATGGCCTCGCGACGCGCATCGGCAACGTGAACGGCATTTCGACGCGGGAGTTCTCGCTGAGCGGTTCGATGTACGGTGCAGCGGATTTTCGCATCGTCGCCACGCCGATCGGTGGCAACGGCCGTGCGTCCACGGGATCGATCGTCGTCTCGCGTGGCAGCACGGTGTACTTCACCATCGGTCCCGTCCTGCGGCAGAGTACCGTGAGTATCCGGTAGGAGATCCGGCGCGCATCTGGACAGCGCTGTTCCCTGGGGCCGTGGCGCGGAAGTCCGGCATCGCGCGCGTCCGTCGGCACCAGTCCTGCCAGAGCAATCCGTGACTCGCGGAGGTCCATGGAGGAGCAGCGCACGTTCGTCGACGTCCTGGGCGCCACGTGGCGGGTCTGGGAAGTGTATCCCCGGCTCGTGGAGCGACGCGCGCTGCGGGAACGCAGGGTCGCGGCGCGGCAGGGCGCCGAGCGGCGCCACGTGCCGGTGGGGCGCCCGACGCTCCCGCGCCAGATCCTGGCTGGGTGGCTCGCCTTCCAGAGCCAGTACGAGCGGCGCCGCGTGCTCCCCGTACCGGACGACTGGGAACAGCTGAGCGACCGTGACCTGGTCGCGCTGCTGGCGCATTCGAAGGCCACCAGCCGCCCGCGAGCCGGCGGGCGCTGATTCGAGACGCGTCGGTCTCCCTGCGCGAACGGCACAGGCAGATCCTTTCCGTCGCGGAGGATGACAAGCGTCTCGGATGGCAGCGCCACACTCCTGAAAGCTGTTCCAGCTCGCAGCTCCAAGCTGGACGACTGAGTGCGGAGGGCTGTGCGTACCAGCCGCCGATGCGCGCACTCCGCGCACGCCCCAGCTCGAGGGCCTGCAGTCGTCCAGGGGTCAGACGGTGCTGAACAGCTTTCAGGGGTGTGGTGCGCCGAGTGCCGCGAGCGAGTTGCCTGGCTCGTGGCACAAGCAGATCCTTCGCTGCGCTCAGGATGACAAAATGCGGATCCGTCGCTGCGCTCAGGATGACAAAATGCGGATCCTTCGCTGCGCTCAGGATGACAAAATGCGGATCCTTCGCTGCGCTCAGGATGACAAAAAGCGGATCCTTCGCTGCGCTCAGGATGACAAAAGGCGGATCCTTCGCTGCGCTCAGGATGACAAAAGAAGATCCACCGCTTTGCGTGAGGTTTCTTCCGCGGCGTTCCGGATGATATGTTAGCCGACCCTTCCCAGGAGCACCGATGAGCCCCGTCCACCAGTACGAATCCCCCTATGCGACCACCGCGTTCGAGCTTCCCGGCTACCGGGTCGTGCGCACCCTTGGCGTGGTGCGCGGCATCACGGTGCGGTCGCGCTCCGTGGTGGGGCGCATCGGGGTGGGCATCCAGGCGTTTTTCGGCGGCAACATCACCCTGCTCGTGAACCTGTGCGAGCAAGCGCGCGCGGATGCCTTCCAGATCATGATCGCGCACGGCGCGGAGATGGGTGGCAATGCCATCGTGGGCATGCGCTACGACGCCACGGAGCTGATGCCCGGCATCACCGAGGTGCTATGCTACGGCACGGCGGTGGTCATCGAGCCGCTCTGAGCCGGCCGACCTTCAGGCACGTCTCGGGACTCGCGCCCATCGCGCCAGTCCTCACCCTTCACACCGGCACGCAATGACCGACCAGTTCACCTCGGGCAGCCTCTATGAGAACGAGCCTGCACCGCCCGCGCCGGCCGCGGCGCCGGCCGCCCGCTGGGAAGACTTCATGGACATCTTCTACGCGCCGGCCAGCGTGTTCGCGCGGCGCGCCACGTCCGGATTCTTTCTGCCGATGCTCGTGGTGACGGTGCTGCTGGCCGCGATCTTCTTTGCCAACCGCGGGGTGCTCCAGCCGGTGATGGACGGCGAGTTCGCGCGCCAGAGCGCAGCCACGATGCGCAAGAACCCGGCGATCACGGCCGAGCAGATGGCGAAGGGCCGCGACATCGGCGAAAAGTTCGGGGCGATCTTCATCGTGGTGGGTACGCCGGTGGTGATCTTCTTCACCGGCATCGCACTCTGGCTGGTGGGCAAGCTCGTCGAGGCGCGACAGACGCTGGCCGCGGCACTGATGGTGGCGTCGTATGCATACCTGCCCAAGGTCCTCGCGTCGATTGCCGCGGGCGTACAGGGCATGTTCATGGATCCCGCCGCGATGAACGGCCAGTTCCGCATCTCGCTCGGCGTGGGCCGATTCTTCGATCCGGACGTCGCGTCCGCCATGCTCCTGGCGATAGTGGGGCGCATCGACGTGTTCACGATCTGGGTCACGGTGCTGCTGGCCATCGGGCTGTCGGTCACCGGCGGGATTTCCCGCGGAAAGGCGGCCGTGGCGGCGGCGATCGTGTGGTGCCTGGGGGCGTTACCGGCGGTCCTTGGCGCGTTGGGCCGCTAGGCTACGCGCCGACAGCCGGGGGCAGGGCACCCGGCGCGCCCTCGGCACGCGGGCACGCGAGCCGGTGCACCACGCGCTGCACGTGCACGCGGATGTCCGCATCCTCGATGCGCGCGATCCGTGCCCCACAGCGGTGGCAATGCGGAAAGAGCGCGAAGGTATCGCGCGCAATCTGGTCGAGGATCGGGTCGTCGTGCCGGCTGGAGAGTGGCATCGGGAGTGGGCGGCGGCGTGCACTGCGAAGGGCTGACGACCGAGGACGGGCCTGGGGAACGCATTGCCGCGGCCGGCGCCGCTCTCGCGCGCTTCCGCGAACGGTCCTACCTTGACCCGACGCACTTCCCGCCGCACAGGCCGACGCCGGCCCCCGGAATCACTGCTGGTTCCAGCCTTGTCATCTACTGACGGACGCCGCCGGCTCGCGCGGCGCGCCCGTCTCATTCCCTGCCGATGGCGCTGTACACCGTTCTCTCCGTCGTCGGGTTGTTCGCGCAATCCGGGGTGGCGATCCTCATTGCGTTCGTGCTGGGCGGGCTGCTGCGGCGCTACTGGCGCCCGTTCCTGCGGCACTGGACCTGGAGCTGGGTCGCGCTCGCGATCCACGCCGGTGCGGGCGCCAGTGCGCTCGTGCTCGCGCAGTGGCGCCCCATCGACGACCCGATCCGGCTCACGCTCGCCGTGGCCGCCGGCATCGGTGGCTATCTCCAGATCGCGTGGCTGCTGCTGGGCACCGCCGAGCTCACGTCGGGGCGCGCGTATCCCGCGCGCACCACGCGCTGGATCATTGCGGCCGTCACGGTGGTGGGCGCGGCGCTCGTGCTGCTGTACTCGTGGGACCCGGCTCGCACCGAGCTCCTCTTCGCACTGCGGGTGACGGTGCGTCGGGTGGCGGCCGCGATCGCGTTCCTCATCGGGGGGATCGCCATCACGCGTGCGCCGCGCATCGCGCGCGGCATCGGGCGGCGCGTCGTCATGTTCGCGTTCTTCGGCCTCAGCGCGCAACAGGTGCACTTCCTCGCCCTCACGATGTCGCCCGTCACGCGCGTGCGGTACGCCGCGTACCTCTCGACGCTCGGCTTCGTGGACGTGATGCTCTATGTCGCGCTCGCGATGGGGCTCGTGATCTGGCTGCTCGAGGAGGAACGCCAGGCCACCATGGATGCCGCCGAGCGCATCGAGCAGATCGCCTACCATGATTCGCTCACGGGGCTGCCCAACCGCCAGCTGTTCCTCAACCAGCTCGGCATGGCGTTGCATCACGCGCGGCGCCACGACACGCTGTGCGCAGTGTTGTTCCTCGACCTCGACCGGTTCAAGGTGGTGAACGACTCCCTCGGCCACGCCGCGGGTGACGTCGTACTCCAGACGGTGGCCAATCGCATCCGTGCGACCATCCGCGGCGAGGACAGCGTGACGCGCCTCGGCGGCGACGAGTTCGCGGTGCAGAGCAGCCAGATCTTCGTGCCCGAGGATGCCATCCTGCTCGCGGATCGCATCATTGCCGCCGTGAAGGAGCCGATCGTGGTGGACGGGCAGGAGCTGTTCGTGACGACCAGCCTGGGCGTCAGCCTCTTTCCCGGCGATGCCGACGATCCGGAAGGGCTGCTGAAGACGGCGGACGCCGCGATGTACCGTGCCAAGGGGCAGGGGCGCGACCTCGTCGAGCGGTATGTCCCGGAGATCGGCCTGGCGCCCCTCGAGCGACTGGGCCTCGAGACCAACCTCCAGCGCGCGCTCGCGCTCGACCAGCTCATCGTGCACTACCAACCCATCGTGCAGTCGCACACCGGGCAGGTGACGGCGGTGGAAGCGCTGCTCCGCTGGAACCATCCCACGCGCGGGCTCCTCGCGCCCGCGGAGTTCATTTCGCTGGCCGAGGCGACCGGCGCCATCATCCCGATCGGCGAGTGGGTGCTGCGCACGGCCTGCGTGCAGGTGCAGCAGTGGCGCGAGCGCGGCCTGCCGCAGATCCGCGCCGCCGTGAACCTCTCGGTGAGGCAACTCCAGCATCCGGACCTCGTGGCACGCGTCCGGCAGATCCTCGCGGAGACAGGACTGCCAGCGAATCATCTCGAGCTCGAGATCACGGAGAGCATCGCCATGCGGTCGAGCGGGCGCGCGGTGGACAACGTACGCGCGCTCAAGGCCAGCGGCGTTCGCATCTCCATCGACGATCTCGGCACGGGCTATTCGTCGCTCAGCGCGCTGCGGCTGTTCCCCATCGATTCGCTCAAGATCGACCGGAGCTTCGTGCAGGGAGTGCCGCACAACATGGACGACAGCGCCATCGCCGCCGCCGTGATCACGCTCGGCCTCACGCTCGGCGTGAACGTGATTGCCGAAGGCATCGAGCGCGCGGAGCAGCTGGCGTTCTTCGTCGAGCAGCAGTGCGCGGAGTGGCAGGGCTACTTTCTTGTGCGTCCGGTCACTGCGGCCGAATGCGAGGCGGTGCTATTCACCGAAGGCCGCGCCCGCCTGGTGCCGGGCGAGCTGGCCGATGCACCCTTCCGCTGACGTCTGCCCGGCGCTGCCCCCCTTGGTATTATACCGGGAACCGGGTCCGGTCGTCCTGGTGTGTCAGGTTCGGGCGACGCTTGACTCGCAGGGCTGGCCAATCCATCTCGCGCACACAACCCAGGCTCCCCGACGCATGTCGTTCCGCCTTTCCCGTCTTGCCGCGACGTGCGGTGCTCTGGCCCTCGCCCTCGCGGCCGCCTGTTCTTCGGACCCGGTGGCGCCGCCCGATTCCACGGGCGCCATCCCGCACCCGCGCGGGCCCTTCACCATCGGCCAGCTCGTCTCGCTGAACGTGAATGGCGAGGTGTCGTGTGCGTCGCCGGTGTACCACACGGCGCAGGTCGTGGCCATCGGCACGCACGCGATCGTGCTCAACGACACGCTGAACCCGAAGGGTGGCTTCACCACGGCCGACTACCAGCGGTACGCCGCGCGGTTCGACACGCTCGTGTATCCGGTCGATGTGAGCAACTTCGGCGAGCCCACGGACATCGACAAGAACGGCCACATCGCCATCCTCTTCACGCGGGCCGTGAACGAACTCACGCCGGCGCGCTCCGCGCAGTACGTGGGCGGCTTCGCGTTCTCGCGCGACCTCTTTCCCACGACGGCCACGGCGCGGGCCCAGGCGTGCGCCGCCAGCAACGAGGGCGAGTTCTTCTACATGCTCACGCCCGACCCGCTTGGCACCATCAACGGCAATGTCCGCTCGGCGGGCTTCGTGGATTCCGCGACCACGGCGGTGCTGGCGCACGAGTTCCAGCACATCATCAACTCGTCGCGGCGCCTGTACGTGAACAACACGCCGGCGTTCGAGGAAAAGTGGCTGGACGAAGGCCTGGCGCACATGGCCGAGGAGCTGTTGTTCTATCGGGAGTCGGGGCTGGTGCCGCGCTCGAACCTCGACCTCGCGGCAATTCGCGCGACGAACGCGATCCGCGAGAACTACAACAGCGACATGTCCGGCAACGGCGGGCGCTACAAGACGTACCTCCTGGCCCCGTCCACGAGCTCGCCGTATTCGCCGAATGATTCCTTGTCCACGCGCGGTGCGGCGTGGAGCTTCCTGCGGTATGCCGTGGACCGGATGAATGCGACCGACGGCTTCGCGCCGGGAAACGGGCAGGTGGTGTCCGGCGCCGGCAACGTGGTGCTCTCGCCCGGCGCGACCCAGGGTGAGTACTCGCTGACGGTGGTGAACACCTCGCTCACGGGCGGTACACAGGCGACGTACTCGCTGAGCGGCGTGCCTGCGCCTGGTGCCGCCGCCATCGCCGCGTCCGCGTTCCAGGCGCCGCGGTTCAACATGCTCGCCGCGCCGACACCGCAGGGCCTGCAGCGCGACGCGCAGCGCGAGCCGCGCCTGCGCGACCGCGAGCGCGCCGACCTCACGCCGATGATGGGCGTGGCGCGCCGGTGGTATGCGACGCAGCGCATCGCGCCACCGGCCGCGCTGCGCAGCCGCTTTTCGCTTTCGGCGAGCCCGCAGGGCGACGCCGACGCCGCGATCTTCTACAAGCTCGTGAACAGCACGCCCGTGGGAATGGCGAACCTCCAGGCCGCGATCACCGATGTGCCGGGCATGCTTCGCGACTGGTCCGTGTCGCACGCGGTGGACGACGTGGCCGCGCCGGCGACGCAGTACCAGCAGCGTAGCTGGAACTGGCACAGCATCTATCCGGGCCTCACGTTCCCGAGCTCCACCTATCCGCTCGCTGTGACGACGATTCCGACCAATGCGACGGTGACGGGTGCGACGGTGGTGGCGGGCGGTGCCGGGTTTTACAAGGTAGTGGTGCCGGCGAATGGGTCCGCGACGTTCACGTTGAGCAACGGTACCACGTCGAACCCCAGCCTCCAGCTGGTGGCGGTGCGGATAAAATGATGCGCGTGTGGCCGCGCGACCTGACACTCATGGCGGCGGCGATGCTCGTCGTCGCCCTCGGCTGTGGCGGTGACGGCACCGGTGGGTCCGGCCCCACCATCGGTCCGCCAGCGTCCGTGGTGATATCCACCGCGCCGCCTGCCACCGCAGTGGTGGCGGCGAGCGCCGGCTCCTTCACGGTGAAGGTGGTGGATGCAGGAGGGAAGGCGGTGTCGGGCATCGCGGTCACGTTCACCACCTCGGGCCAGCTGACCGCCAGCCCGCTCTCCGCCGTCACGGATGCGGCAGGCCTGGCATCGACGCAGCTCACCATGGGCACGCTGGCCGGCCCGGTCACGGTGACGGCGCGCGCCGCCGGCGTGACCACGGGTGCCGTGGCCACCGTCACGGCGCAAGCCGGCCCGGCGGCCAAGGTCACGGCCACGCCGCACGCGCTGCGCTTTGTGGTAGTGGGCGACACCGCGCGCGTGCGCGCCACGGTGCTGGACGCGTACGGCAATGCGGCGGGCTCCGGAGCGGTGACGTACTCCGTGGTGGACGGCACGCTCGTGAGCGTGGACGCGGCGGGGCTCGTGCGCGCGCTCCGCGCCGACGGCACGACGCTGCTGATCACGACGTCGGGCGCCAGGGCGGACACCACCACCGTGAACGTGCTCCCCGCGGGCTCGTCGTACTGCACCGGCCTCGTTACCGCGGCGCCGATGGCGGTGGGCGACGTGCAGACCTTCAGTGGATCCATGTACGGCTGCGTGTCCGGCGCGAGCGCGGGCGCCGAGTTCACCGTGGTGGCATTCAACGGATCGCAGGATCAGATCTTTCCGCTCAGTGTGAGCGTCACGGGCAACGGCCTCGCCACCGCGCCCACGGCGTTCCGCGTCGCGACCGGTGGGCCGGCACTGCGGTCGGTGAGCGGCAGCCGCGCCGCCGCGCCGCCGCGCCTCGACGAGCAGTTCCACCTCGCGCTGCTCGGGCAGGCGAGGGCTGAGCACCGCGACTTTGGCGCGGCGCGATCGGCCATGCGCACTACGGCATCGCGGTCGATCATCGGTAGCGGCGCGGGCACGTCGATCCGGGCAAACGGGATTCCTTCGACCGTGGCGGTGGGCGACCTCGTCTCCCTCAACGTGAGCGCGAACTTCTGCGCGAGCCCCGTCTATCACGCGTTGCGGGTGACGGCACTGGGCAGCAAGTCCATCATCCTCGCGGACACGCTGAACCCCACGGGTGGGTTCGTGGCGTCGGAGTACGACCGCATCGCGGCGCGCTTCGACACGCTCGTCTATCCGCTCGACGTCGGCGCGTTCGGCGCGCCGTCGGACATCGACGGCAACGGCCGCGTGGCGATCATCTTCACGCGCACGGTGAACGAGCTGGTGGACTCCACGTCGGGCTATTTCGTGGGCGGCTTCTTCAACCCACGCGACCTGTTTCCGAAGACGGCGTCGACCCCCGCGAACTCCTGTGCCGGCAGCAACGAAGGCGAGATGTTCTACATGGTCGTGCCGGCGCCCAACGGCATTCGCGGCGTCGTGCACACCACCGGCTTCGTGGACAGCCTCACCACGGGCATCGTCGCGCACGAGTTCCAGCACCTCATCAACGGCAGCCGGCGCTTCTACATCAATACCGCGGCGACGGACTTCGAGGAGGTGTGGCTCAACGAGGGGCTGAGCCACATCGCCGAGGAGCTGCTCTATTACCGTGAGAGCGGGCTCACGCCGCGACAGAACCTCGACGACAACACGATCCGCGTCGTGAATCGCGCCACGTACGGGCTGTGGAAGAGCGATGCCGCGTCGAACTTCTCGCGGCTGCTCAGTTACCTGCGCGCACCGGCGGACAACTCGCCCTACGCGGACGACGACGAGCTGGCGACGCGCGGCGCGATCTGGTCGTTCCTCCGTTACGCCGCCGACCGCCTGGGCACCACCGACGGCACCATCTGGCAGCGATTCGACGACGCGACGGCGGTGGGATTCGGCACGCTGCAGCAGGTGTACGGTACGGACCCGGTGCCACTCGTGCGCGACTGGACCGTCGCGAACTACATGGACGACCTCGGCCTCACCGCCGACCCGCGGTACGCGCACAGGAGCTGGAACTTCCGCGACATCTACACGAAGACGTTCCTCAACATCCCGACGTATCCGCTGGCACTCCTGCGCATGACGGACGGCGCGGCGACGAACCTGTCCGTGCGCGGCGGCTCCGCGGCGTACCTGCGCCTCGCGGTGCCGGCGGGCCGCGAAGGGTTGCTGACGTTCAGCACGGGCGGAGGTGCACCGAGCGCGTCGTTCCAGTTCATGGTGATCCGGACGAAGTAGCCGCGGTGGCTCCGCTGGGCGCGGCGCGCGACCCAGGTCGCCGCGCCCGCGTATGGCACAAAGCGTGGGTCGGCAGTACGATAGTCCCCGTCGTACTTGAGGACTGGCCGAGCCATCCGTTGCCCCTGACGGAATCCCACCTTCCGGAGTGTCGTCGTATGCCCCATCAGTGCATCCCTGCTCGCGGCATGATCGGCCGACTGGCCCTGCTGTCGGCACTACCCGCGGCCCTTGCCGCGCAAGCGGCCACTGGAACCGTATCCGGACGCGTGAGCACGGGCGGGGAAGCGATCGTGGCCGGTACGGTGGTCGCCACCGGTACGGGCCGCGGCACGCAGACGCGCGCCGACGGGTCGTACCGACTCACCCTCACCGTTGGACGCTACGAGCTTCGTGCGCGCGCCGTGGGGTTCGCATCGGGCCGCGATTCCGTCACGATCACGGCGGGTGGTACGGCGACCGTGAACTTCGTGCTCGAGAAGCGCGCGGCGACGCTGGAAGCAGTGACGACGCTCGGCACCCGCGGTGAAGCGCGCACGGTCATCGACGCGCCTGCGCCCATCGATGTGCTTTCGGCCGCCGACATCAAGGCGACCGGCCGCACGGAAACCGCGCAGATGATCCAGGCCGTTGCACCAAGCTTCAACTTTCCGCGAACGTCCATTGGGGATGGCACGGATGCCGTGCGGCCCGCGACACTTCGCAGCCTGGCGCCCGACCAGACCCTCGTGCTCGTCAACGGCAAGCGACGCCACAACAGCGCACTCGTGAACGTGAACGGCTTCGTCGGTCGCGGCTCCGCGCCGGTGGACCTGAACGCGATTCCGTCCAGCATGATCGACCACATCGAAATCCTCCGCGACGGAGCGGCCGCGCAGTACGGCTCCGATGCCATTGCCGGCGTCATCAACATCGTCCTGAAGTCCGGCTCGTCGGGCGAGAGCGTGACGACCGTGGGAGAAGCCTTCTCCACCTACAACCGGGCTGACAACCTGACGCCGTACCCCATCCAGGTTGGTGAGGTCTCGGCGCGCGACGGCAAGGTGTTCCACACGGCGCTGGACTACGGTTGGACGGGCACCCAGAACAGCTTCCTGCACCTCGCCGGCGAATTCCGGAATCGCGGCTATACCAACCGCTCGCTCAGCGACCCTCGTATCCAGTACGCCGCCGGTGATCCGAGGGAATCCAATCCCGCGCTGCCGAGTCCCGAGGGGCGCGTGAATCACCGCCAGGGCGATGCGGCCACGCATGACCTGCAGGGGTTCTGGAACGCGGGTCGGTCAATCGGCTCGGGGGATTTCTACTCGTTTGGTGGCGCGTCGAAGCGCCATGCGGAAGCCGCTGGATTCTGGCGTCGCCCGAGCGACGATCGTACGCTGAAGACGCTCTATCCAAACGGCTTCCTGCCCATCATCGCGTCGGACATCGTGGATGGATCGGGCGCGGCCGGCTACAAGGGTTCCGCTGCCGGCTGGAACTACGATCTCGGCACGGTGCTCGGGAGCGATCAGTTCGGCTTCACCATCAAGAACACGAACAACGCATCGCTCGGACCCACGTCCACGCAGACCCAGTTCGATGCCGGCAAGCTGCGCTTCACGCAGAGCACCACCAGCCTCGACCTCGACCGCGACCTGAAGGACATGCTTCCCTTCCAGGTGAACCTCGCCGCGGGTGCCGAGTTCCGGTACGACCGATACCAGATCGTGGCGGGCGAAGTGGACTCGTGGCGCAACGGGGGCGCCAAGGTCGTGGACATCAACGGCAACGTCACCACGCGCGCCGCGGCGCCTGGCTCGCAGGTGTTCCCGGGCTTCAAGGGCGACAGCGGCTCGAAGAAGGGCGACGCGGGTGTGCACTCCCGCAACAACACGGCGCTGTATGCCGATGTGTCGTCCGACCTCACGAAGTCCCTGCTGGTGGACATCGCGGGACGTTTCGAGAATTACAGCGATTTCGGGTCGACCACCACCGGCAAGGTCTCCACGCGCTACCAGCTCGTGCCGGGCCTGGCCCTCCGGGGGTCGGCCAGCACCGGATTCCGGGCGCCGTCGCTGATGCAGGAATACTTCTCCTCGACGGCCACGAATTTCGTGGGTGGCGTGCCCTTCGACATCAAGACCTTTCCGGCCAATTCCGCCGAGGCTGGCGCACTGGGCGCGCGGCCACTGACGGCGGAGACGTCGCACAATTATGGCTTCGGACTCGCCGCGGAACCCGTGAAGAGCCTGTCGTTCACGGCGGACTATTACTACATCGAGATCGGGCACCGCATCGTGCTCTCCAACAATTTCACCGGACCGGCAGCGACGGCCGCGCTGGCGAACATCGGCATCACGGGCATCCAGGGTGGCCGCTACTTCACCAACGCGATCGACACCAAGACGCATGGCTACGACCTGATCGCGAATTACGGACTCTCGCTCAGCAGCAACAGCCTGCTCAAGGTGTCCGCGGCGTACAACCACAACACCACGCGCGTCACGCGCGTCGACACGCTGCCCACCAACCTGTCCGGCCTCACGGCATCGCTGTTCGACCGTGTCGAACAGGTCCGCATCGAGCAGGGCAACCCCGAGAACAACCTGATCTTCTCCGGCAACTACACCCTCGACAAGCTCGGCATCCTGCTGCGCTCGCAGCGCTTCGGCCAGGTGACATCCTATGGATCGACGCCGACGAACGCCGCTGGCCCGCTGGACCAGACGTTCTCCCCGAAGTGGATCACTGACCTGAGCGGCTCGTATGGTTACCAGCGGTTCACGATCACCGCGGGAGCGGACAACATTTTCGACGTCTACCCCGATCGGAACAACAGCAATGGCTCGCTCACGCCGGAGAATGGCGGCACGTCGAACTACGGCATCTTTCCGTATGCCGGCATCTCGCCATTCGGGTTCAACGGTCGATTCATCTACACCAGGCTGGCGGTGGGTTTCTAGGGACGTCCGGGGCGTAGTTTCGCGGGCGGCCACCGTGTGTCGGTGGCCGCTCGTGCATCCGGGCAGCTCGTCCACTGGATGAGCCCTCCTCCGTGGTCCAGATTGTCCGGGTGACTGACACCCCTCCCATCTGGACGCCGAGCACCGAGCAGGTCGCGCGCGCACGCGTGACGCAGTTCATCCGCGATGCGGTGAAGCCGCTCGGCGGCCGTGCGGCCGCGGTCGTGGACACCACCTCGCTCTACGACTGGTCCATCGCGGAGCCGGCCGCCTTCTGGCCGGCGGTGTGGCGGTATTGCGGCGTGGTCGCAGAGGAACGTGTGGGCGCCGCGCCGTGGGACGATGTGCTCATCGGCGGCGATCGCATGGCGCCGCCGGACGCGGCGCTCGGCCCCCACTGGTTCACTGGCGCGCGGTTGAACTTTGCCGAGAACCTGTTGCGTCGTCGCGATGATGTCGAGGCGCTCGTGCTGTGGAACGAGACGGGCCGCGCGCGCTCGCTCACCTTCGCCCAGCTCGCCGACGCGGTCGCGCGGCTCGCGGCCTTCCTCCGCTCGGCGGGAGTCGTCACGGGAGATCGCGTTGCCGGGTTCGTGCCCAACATCCCGGAGGCCGTCGTCGCCATGCTGGCCACGGCATCGCTTGGCGCGGTGTGGTCGTCGTGTTCGCCGGACTTCGGCCCCGCTGGTGTGGTCGACCGATTCGGGCAGATCGCGCCGACGGTCCTGGTCGTCGCCGACGGGTATCGCTATGGCGGCAAGGTGATCGACTCGCTGGAGCGTGTGCGACAGTTCCTGCCGTCGCTGCCGAGCGTCGAGCGTGTCGTCGTGATCCCGAACGTGGAGACGAGCGGTGCCCTGGAGGACGTGCCCGGGCTCGAGGGCGCGGTGTCGTGGCGGGAGGCGATGCGGGAGCATGCGCCGCCGCC
>JBDTYL010000291.1:0-12158 GCA_040005695.1 bacterium
GTGCACCAGGCGGCTGCCAGGCATGCTCTCCGAGAGCCGGTCCGCAAATCTGGGGGTCACCCACGGATCCTGGTCGCCCCAGAGGATCTGCGTGGTCTGCGTAATGGCGGAGAGCTCCACGTCCTGCATGTCCTCGTCGTCCACGGAGCGCGCGAGGAGCAGCAGGTGGTTCAGCCCCTCCTCGCCCACGTACGGCGCGAGGTAGCGGGCCACGAGCTTGTCCGGCATGTGCTCGGGATCCGCCACGCTCCGGCGGAGGAGCTCTCCGAGAATGGGGGCAGCCCCCAGAATTCCCTTGCTCACGCGGAAGGCGAACCGGGCGGTATTCCGCTGCAGGGTGGTGATGTCCCCGGCTGGAATCTCGTCGAGCGCAATGGGATTCACGAGGAACAGCCGCTCGACGCGCTCCGGCCGGGTGGAGGCGAGCCGCAGCGCCACGGCGCCGCCCAGGTCGAGCCCGACCACCGTGGCCTTGGGGAGACGCAGCGCGGTGAGCGCCCGATCCACCAGCTCCGCCTGGGACGCGATGCCGAAATCGGCGTCGAAGGGCCGATCCGACTCCCCGTACCCGAACAGGTCCATCGAGAACGCCGTACGGTTGGCCAGGGCGATTTCCGGCGCGAGGTTCCGCCACACGAAGCTCGAGGTGCCGAAGCCGTGCAGGAGGACGACGGGTGCGCCGCCATGGCCGTAGCGCTCGACGTGTATCGAGCCGGGGCCGACAGGGATGCGCAACAGGTCAGCGTCGATGGGACCGTCCTCCGCGAGCCAGGGTGATGTCCGTATGTGCGCCGTGCGGCGCTGGAGGTAGCTCCAGCGCACGCGGTGGGTCAAGGCCGCGAGATGCAATGCACGCCTCGCGCCGCTGCTGCCGCGCCCGTCGCTGATTGCTTGCATCGACGCGTATCCGGCCTAGGTTTCGGCCGGGAACACCGTTTCACTCCAGGGGACGATAATGGCGAAAAAGGTAGAACCGAAGGGTCCGGGACATCGAAGCCGCCCCAATGCCGTCGCGGCTGCCCGCAGCAGCGGCCCCGGCCGCGGATTCTGGATCGCCGTGGGCGTGATCGCCGTGGTGGGGATCGCCGTGCTGAGCCTGCTCGCCACGCGACCCAAGGCCACCGCCAGCCGCATCGACCCCACGCTCCCGGCCATGAAGGCCGAGGGCTATGTGCTCGGCAGTCCTGCGGCACCGGTCGAAGTTGTGGAGTTCGCGGACTTCGAGTGTCCGAGCTGCGGACAGTTCGCGACCCTCACCGAGCCCGACGTGCGCGCCCGGCTCGTGAACACGGGCAAGATCCGGATCCGTTTCCTGGACTTCCCACTCTCGATGCACAAGAACACCTGGGATGCCTCGCTCGCTGCCTCGTGCGCCAACGAGCAGGGCAAGTTCTGGGAGATGCACGACCTGATCTTCGCCAACCAGGACAAGTGGAACGGTGAGGCGACGAGCAATCCACGCAAGGTGCTCGCGGGACTCGCCGACGGACTCAAGCTCGACATGGGCAAGTACGGCACGTGCATGGACGCCGAGACGCATCGCGCCCAGATCCAGGCCAACCAGCAGGAGGGCGAGCGGCGCGGCGTCTATTCCACGCCGTCCTTCGCCATCGGCGGCCAGTTGTATCCGGGCGCGCTGCCATTCGACCAGTTCAACAGGCTGGTCGAGGCGGAACTTGCGAAGTCACCCGCGCCGGTAGCTGCTCCAGCAGCAGCGGCGACGACGCCGACAGGCAAGAGTCCGTGACCAAGCGCATGCTGGCGGCGCTCCTGGCGCTCGCCGGACTGTTTGTCGCGCTCTACCTCACGCTCTACAAGCTCGGCTACATCGGCACGCTGGTGTGCGCGGTGGGCTCATGCGAGACCGTGCAGACGTCGAAATGGGCGACCTTCCTCGGCGCGCCGGTGGGGGCGTGGGGCGTGGCCTATTACGCCGCCGTCTTCACGCTGGCCGTGGCGGGACTCATGCCGGCGCTGGCCGAACGCCGGTGGGTTTCGCAGGTGCTCGCCGCGGTCACGGGGTTCGGGGTGCTGTTTTCCCTGTGGCTCACGTATCTCGAGCTGTTCGTCATCCACGCCATTTGCCAGTGGTGCGTGATGTCGGCGCTCATCGCGGTCGCGCTGTTCGTGACCTCGTGGCTCGACCTGCGGGAGGTAACGAGCCGGGGCGGCGGCGCTACGCCCGCTTGATGCCGCGCTTTGCTTCAGCCGACTCACCCAGCCGCAACGGCGGCCGGGAGTCGTCTGGTGCTGCAGCGCTTTCCTCGCGCGACCGGCGACGATAGGGCACGAGGTCCTGGCCGAGCACAACGAGGGTGCGCGTCGCGACCGTGCTGGCCAGCGGCTCGGGGATGGACATCAGGCGGACGTACGAGTCGATGGCCCGATCGAACGTCAGGTCCTCGGCGAGCGTGTCCACGAACATCAGCGCGTTGTCCACGTGGGTGCGGATGATGGACTCCTCCGCACGGGCCTGCGCGAGGCGCAGCCGCCGCTCGGCGCTGGGATCGATCTTGCGCGAGAACAGGTTCTCGGGGAACAGGCGCTTGATGGCACTCCACATGGTCGGTCGGTCCGGTTTGGGCGGCGCTCCGTAGCGCAGGGAACATACCACAATTCGAAAGCGGGGCTGGCGCGGCGCTACGAGAGGGCGAGAGGGCGCGAGGGCGAGAGGAACGGCGGCAACAGCAACCGCAGGAGGATACTGCCGCCCAGCCCGTCGGCCACCAGCCGTGCCCGACCGGCGCGAGGCTGTTCAATCGCCGTGGCACGGCGCAGTATTGCGGCTGCTGATCCACCCGCCGTCACCTGACCCCACGCAATGCGCCGCCTTCATCACAACCTGACGTTCCAGGTCCTCGTCGCCATCTCGCTGGGCGTGCTCCTTGGCCTCTTCGCGCCGGGCACCGCCCGGGCGATGAAGCCGGTAGGCGACACCTTCATCAACCTCGTGAAGATGATCATCACACCGGTGATCTTCCTCACGATCGTACTCGGGATCGCGAACATGAGCGACCTGAAGAAGGTGGGCCGAGTGGGGGGCAAGGCGCTCCTCTACTTCGAGATCGTGTCGACGTTCGCGCTCGCCATCGGGCTCATCATCGTGAACATCACGCGGCCGGGTGACGGGCTCGACGTGAGTTCGCTGGCCAAGGGGGACGTCTCCAAGTACGCGGAGGCCGGCAAGTCGCTCACGTTCGTGGACTTCCTCACGCACATCGTGCCATCGAGCGTGGTGGGCGCCTTCGCGACCGGCGACGTGCTGCAGGTCGTCTTCTTCGCGGTGCTGTTCGGCGTCTCGCTCGCGTACATCGGCGAGCGCGGCCAGCCGATCACCGACTGGCTCGAGCGGCTGTCGGAGGTGTTCTTCCGCATCGTGGCGCTGGTGATGAAGGTGGCGCCCATCGGCGCGTTCGGCGCGATGGCGTACACAGTGGGTGCGTTCGGCGTGCGGAGCCTGCTGCCGCTCGGCCGGCTGATGCTCGACGTGTACCTCACGATGGCGATCTTCATCTTCGTGGTGCTGAATCTGATCCTGCGGGCGTACGGGTTCTCCCTCTGGGAGTACCTCAAGTTCATCCGCGAGGAGATTCTCATCGTGCTCGGCACGTCGTCCAGCGAGGCGGTGTTGCCGCGGATGCTCGACAAGATGGAGCGCTACGGCTGCGCGCGGTCGGTGGTGGGGCTGGTGATTCCGGCCGGCTACTCGTTCAACCTCGACGGGACGTCCATCTACCTCTCGATGGCGACGCTGTTCGTCGCGCAGGCGTTCCACGTCCACCTCTCGCTCGTGCAGCAGCTTTCGGTGCTCGGCGTGCTGATGCTCACGTCGAAAGGGGCGGCGGGCGTCACCGGGTCCGGCTTCATCGTGCTGGCCAGCACTCTCTCGGCCATGCGCGTGGTGCCCGTGGAAGGCCTGGCGATCCTGCTCGGGGTGGATCGCTTCATGAGTGAGGCGCGCGCCATCACGAACCTGATCGGCAACGGCGCCGCGACGCTCGTGGTGGCGCGCAGCGAGCAGGCGTTCGACGAGGCGACGCGCACGCGGGCGGTGGCCGAACTCCACGCGGAGCGCGTGGCGGGCAGAACGGACTGAGGGTCGTCCGGCGCAGTGGCGCCAGGCAACCCTCAGGCTTGACAAGCAGATCCCTCGCTACGCTCGGGATGACAACGCAGCTCGGGATGACAACGCAGCTCGGGATGACAACGCAGCTCGGGATGACAACGCGGCTCGGGATGACAAATCCAATCGGGACGAGGCGGTCAGCCGCGCACGACCACGCCGCAGGCGATGCGCGCGCCGCTGCTGCCGCTCGGGTCGGTGCGCTGGTCGTCGGGTAGTGCGTGCAGCACCACGGCGCTGCCATCGGTGTCGAGCAGGGAGTTGGGGCCCGGCGAGAGCGTGATGCGATTGGACGTCGCAACGAAGCTCGAACTCCCGAACTCGTCCACCGTGATCGCCTCGAGGTCGCCCGCGTGGGGACCATCGGGAGCGAACAGGCCATGCTTCCGGCCCGTGGGATTGAAGTGCCCGCCCGCCGTCGCGAAGGCGCTCGATGCATCACACCGACCAACCGAGTGGATGTGGATGCCGTGCTGGCCTGGCGTGGCGCCGCGCGACACCGCGATGGCCACCGTCACGCCGGGGGTGCCGGGCGTCTCGGTGAAGTGTACCTGGCCAACCTCGCGGCCGAGGGAGTCGAGGAGGTAGGCCTTCGCGTGGATCGAGTTGTCGTTGGGGGCCGGGTGTGAGCGGCAGGCGACCGCGCCGGAGAGTGCGAGCGCGGCGGCGGAGACAACGAGCGTGTGGTTCATGGCGGATCTCGTGACGGTAGGCATGGTCAGCTCTCCTGGGACTCGTACATGTCCTTCAGCGCGTTGACCACAGAGGGATCGGCGAGCGTGGTGGTGTCGCCGAGGGCTCGTCCTTCGGCGATGTCGCGCAGGAGCCGTCGCATGATCTTGCCCGAGCGCGTCTTCGGCAAGTCAGCAGAGAAGAGGATGTCGTCCGGTCGCGCGATCGCGCCGATTTTCTGCGCCACGAAGTCGCGCAGCTCGTCGCGCAGCGAGGACGATTGCGTGAAGCCTTCACGCAGCGTGACGAACGCAGCGATCGCCTGGCCCTTGAGGTCGTGGGCCTTGCCCACGACGGCCGCTTCGGCCACGGCGGGATGCTCGACGAGCGCGCTCTCCACCTCCATGGTGCCGATGCGATGGCCGGCGACGTTCAGCACGTCGTCCACGCGCCCGAGGATCCAGAAGTTGCCGTCGTCGTCGCGCTTGGCGCCGTCGCCGGGAAAGTAGAGGTCGGGGCGGTCCTTCCACTTCGAGAAGTACGTCTCGACGTAGCGGGCGTCGTCGCCCCAGATGGTGCGGAGCATGGACGGCCACGGCTTCGTGATGGCCAGCAGCCCGCCGCCCACGGGGATTTCCTTCGCGTCGCCATCGAGGAGGGTCACGGCGTAGCCCGGCATGGCCTGTGTCGCGGATCCTGGCGTCGTGTGGGTGAGCCCGGGCAACGGCGAGATGGCGATGGAGCCTGTCTCCGTCTGCCACCAGGTGTCGACGACGGGGCAGCGGTCGCCGCCGATGTGCTCGCGATACCACATCCACGCTTCGGGGTTGATTGGCTCACCCACGGAGCCGAGCAATCGCAGTCGCGTGAGGTCGTGCCTGGCAGGCCACTGGTCGCCCCACTTCATGAACGCACGGATGGCGGTGGGAGCCGTGTACAGGATGGTGACGCCGTAGCGCTCGCACAGCTCCCAGAAGCGGTCCTTCTCCGGCCAGTCCGGCGCGCCCTCATACACGAGGCAGGTGGCACCGCAGGCGAGCGGACCGTACACCAGGTAGGTGTGCCCGGTGATCCAGCCGACGTCGGCGGTGCACCAGAAGACGTCGTCCTCCTTGAGGTCGAACACGATGGCGGTGGAAGATGCCGCGCCTACCATGTAGCCGCCCGTCGTGTGAACGATGCCCTTCGGTTTCCCGGTGGTGCCGGAGGTGTAGAGGATGAACAGCGGATCTTCCGCATCCATCGGCTCGGGCTCGCACCACATGGGGGCGTTGCGCATGAGGCGGTGCCACCACTTGTCGCGCCCCTCGGTCATCTCGGCGCCCGCTTCGCCACTCACCGCGCCGGCGCGTCGCTGCACCACGACGACGTGCTCGATGGACGGCGTCTCCTCGAGGGCCTTGTCGGCGTTTCGCTTGAGCGGCACGATGGCTCCGCGGCGATACCCTCCGTCGGCCGTGACGAGCACCTTGCACTGCGCATCGTTGATGCGGTCGCGCACGGATTCCGGCGAGAAGCCGCCGAAGATCACCGAGTGAATGGCGCCGATGCGGGCGCATGCCAGCATGCTGATGGCCGCTTCGGGCACCAGGGGCAGGTAGATCGCCACGCGATCTCCCTTTTTCACGCCGAGCGACTTGAGCACGTTGGCGAACTGGTTGACGCCGACGTGGAGGTCCCAGTAGGTGAGCGTGCGGCGATCGCCGGGCTCGCCCTCGAAGATGAGGGCCGCCTTGTTGCGGCGGCCGGAGCGCACATGCCGGTCCACGCAGTTCACCGACGCATTGAGCTTGCCCCCGACGAACCACTGCGCATGCGGCGGCTTCCAGTCGAGCACCCGGGTCCACGGAGTGCTCCACTCGAGTGTCGCGGCCTGCGACGCCCAGTACGCCTCGGGCTCCGCCTGCGCCCGCGCATAGATCTCGGGTGAGGCGGCAATCGCAGCGGCGCGGAATGCCTCGGGCGGCGCGAACTTCCGGTGCTCCTGCAGGAGCACGTCGATGTCGGTCATGGACGACTCGGCGAATGGCGTGAACGCTGATTCTGTCGTGCTGACAGCGGGGAAGCAACCCGTGCGTCACTTGACGAATGGGTGCCGAGCGGTAGGCTAAGCGACCGCGACGCCCTTCCCAGGAGGCTGGATGGCTTCACCGCGCACCACGATGTACGAGACGGCCGGCATCATCGAGCTCTCGGCGAGCGAAGTGCGTCGCGTGATCTTCGCGTCGTCCCTCGGCACCGTATTCGAGTGGTACGACTTCTACCTCTACGGCTCGCTCGCGGCCATCATCAGCAAGCAGTTCTTTGCCGGCGTAAGCAATGCAAACACCGCGTTCATCTTCGCCCTGCTGGCGTTCGCGGCCGGGTTTGCGGTGCGGCCCTTCGGCGCGCTCGTGTTCGGCCGCATCGGCGACATGGTGGGGCGGAAGGTGACGTTCCTGCTCACCATCGTGATCATGGGCGTTTCCACGAGTGTAGTGGGCCTGCTTCCCGGATACGCGAAGATCGGCGTGACCGCGCCGGTGCTGCTGATCGTGATGCGCCTGCTCCAGGGCCTCGCACTCGGCGGGGAATACGGGGGTGCCGCGACCTATGTCGCCGAGCACGCACCGCATGGAAAGCGCGGGGCCTATACGTCGTGGATCCAGACTACCGCGACCCTCGGCCTGTTCCTGTCGCTGCTCGTGATCCTCGGCTGCCGCACGGTGCTCGGCACGGAGCAGTTCGAGGCGTGGGGTTGGCGCATCCCGTTCCTTGTCTCGCTCATCCTGCTCGGCGTGTCGGTGTGGATCCGGCTCAGGCTGAACGAGTCGCCCCTGTTCCAGCAGATGAAGGCGCAGGGGAAGGGCTCGAAGGCGCCGCTGACCGAATCATTCGCGCGGTGGGACAACCTCAAGCTGGTGCTGCTGGCGCTGTTCGGACTCACGGCCGGGCAGGCCGTGGTGTGGTACACGGGGCAATTCTACACGCTGTTCTTCCTGACGCAGACGCTGAAGGTGGATGCGCAGACCGCGAACCTGCTCATCGCGGGCTCGCTACTGCTCGGCACCCCGTTCTTTCTCGTGTTCGGTTCGCTGTCCGACCGCATCGGTCGGAAGCCGATCATCATGGGTGGGCTGGCGCTCGCCGCGCTGACGTACTTCCCGATCTTCCACGCGATCACGCACTACGCGAACCCGGCGCTGGAGGCGGCCCAGAACGCGGCCCCGGTGGCGGTGCTGTCCGATCCGGTGCAGTGCTCCGTGCAGTTCGATCCCATCGGCAAGTCGAAGTTCACGTCGCCGTGCGACGTGGCGAAGGCGGCGCTGGTGAAGCGCGGCATCCCGTATTCGAACGAGACGGCGCCCGCTGCCTCAGGCACGCAAGTGCGCGTGGGTGCGACCCTGGTGCCTGCGTACGACGCGACCGGCGCGACGGCGAAGGACGACGCGAAGGCGTTCGACGCCACGCTGGGCAGTGCGCTCACGGCGGCGCGATATCCGCCGAAGGCGGACCGCGGCCAGATGAACATCGTGATGCTGGTGGTGCTGCTCACTGTCCTGGTGATCTACGTAACCATGGTGTACGGACCCATCGCGGCGATGCTCGTCGAGATGTTTCCCACCCGCATCCGCTACACATCGATGTCGCTGCCGTACCACATCGGCAACGGCTGGTTCGGCGGTTTCCTGCCGACCACGGCCTTCGCCATCGTGGCCTCCACGGGCAACATCTACTCGGGGCTGTGGTATCCGGTCGTCATCGCCGTGCTCACGCTCGTGATCGGGCTCGCGTTCGTCCGCGAGACCAAGGACAACGACCTCACGTCCGGGTGACGCTCGTCGCGCGCGCCTAACGCTTTCGTGAGCCGTCGATCCAGCGCGCCAGGCCGTCCACCGTCATGCGCGCTGGCGTGGCCAGCTCGTAGGCGCGTGCGAGTGCAGGATCGCGCACGACTGCGGCGATGTCGCGGTTGCTCCGCTGCTGCAGCTCCTCGGCCATGGCGTCCGGCGTGAGCCCTTCCGCGCGCCATTCATGCACCCAACTCACCCATTCGTCGAGGCGCACCATCAGCTCCTCGAGGTGCCGCTCGGGATCATCGTGCGGGCCGAAGTGGGTGGGATAGATGGTGCGGAGGCCGAGCGCGCGCAGGCGGTCCGCGCTCGCATGCCATGCGTCGACGTCGATGTCCGGTGGTGGGGTGGGAGGGCGCACGTACGTGGCGCCCTGGAGGCGCACCCCGCCGACGTCGCCCGTGAAGGCCGAGCGGGCCTCGGCGTCGTGGAAGGTCACGTGGTGTGACGCGTGGCCGGGCGTATGAAGCGCAACGAGGGTGCGGGCGCCACACGCGATCAGTGCACCGTCCTCGAGCCGAATCACGCGATCGTCGGGACACGGCTCGAACGCGCCCCAGAGCGCGTCCATCCGGTCGCCGTAGATGCGCGTGGCGCTGCGCAGGAGCTTCGACGGGTCCACCATGTGCGGCGCGCCGGCGGGGTGCACGAAGAGGTGCGCCTTCGGCAGGCGGCGCAGCAGCGATCCCGCCGCGCCGGCGTGGTCGAGATGGATGTGCGTGACGAGCAGCTGCGTGACGTCATCCATCCGGGCGCCTGTGGCCACGATCGCGCGCTCAAGCGCGGGAAGCGTCGAGCCGGGCCCCGTCTCGATCAGCGTGTGACCGTCGGCGCCGGTCACGAGGTAGGCCGCCACCACGCCCGCCGACCCCTGGAAGTCGAGGTCGAGGAGCCAGAGATCGGGCGCGAGCTGCGTGGCGGGCGTGAGTTGCATCGGCATGGGGTCGGACGGCGTGGACGCAACTTAGCGAGCGTGCACGCGGCACGGTCGCCTCTCGGGCGGCGCAGCGCGCCTTATCTTTCGACGGTGGACTTCCCGTTCCGCACCATGCATCCCATGCCCATCATCCCCAATCGCAGTACCCCGTCGATGTCGGCGGAGCGGCAGGTCACCTTCTTCGCCAGGATTCTCGCGATGACGCTGCCGGTCGGTGGGCTGTTGCGCGCGCGGCACCGGACCAGGGAGGCGGTCCTGCGGCCGGACCTGCGGTGAGCGCCGCGCCCGTTGGCATCGTGTATCTCGTTGGCGCCGGGCCCGGCGACCCCGGCCTGCTCACGGTGCGGGGCCGCGACCTGCTGGCATCGTGCGATGCGATCGCGACCGACGCACTGGCCAATCCAGCGATCGTGGCGGCCGCACGCGCCGCGAACTCGGACGTCGAGATCGTGGACGTGGGCAAGCGCGGGGGGAGTCGCGAGTCGTGGAGCCAGGCCGACATCGACGCGCTGCTCGTGCGGTGGGGGCGCGAGGGAAAGCGTGTGGTCCGGCTCAAGGGGGGCGACCCGCTCGTGTTCGGCCGCGGCAGCGAGGAAGCGCAGGCGCTCGCGGCAGCAGGAGTGGCGTTCGAGTTCGTGCCGGGCGTGACCGCCGGCGTGGCGGCACCGGCGTACGCGGGCATCCCGGTCACGCACCGCGGCGTGGCCACCGCCGTCACGTTCGTCACGGGGCACGAGGATCCGGCGAAGGCGGAGACGCAGACGGACTGGGCGGCGCTCGCACGAGCGGGCGGTACCATCGTGCTGTACATGGGAGTGAAGACGTTGCCGCGCATCTCGGCGGCGCTGGTCGCCGGCGGCATGTCGCCGGACACGCCAGCGGCCTCGATCCAGTGGGGCACCTATCCGCGGCAGCGCACCGTGGTTTCCACGGTGTCCACGCTCGCGGACGCCGTGACGCGCGCGGGCATCGGGGCGCCCGTGATCACCGTGATCGGGGCCGTGGTGGCGCTTCGCGAACAGGTCGCGTGGTTCGATCGCCGCCCGCTGTTTGGACGGCGCGTAGTGGTGACTCGCGCGTCTGCGCAGGCGACGGGACTGCGCGATGCCCTCGCGGCGCTCGGCGCGGACGTGCTCGAGCTGCCGGCCATGCGCATCGAGCCGCTGGACGTCGCGCCGCTGCAGGCGGCGCTGGCAAATCTTCCAGCGGTGGACTGGCTCGTGGTCACGAGCCAGAACGCCGTGCAGGTGCTGTGGGATGCGCTTCGTGCCACCGGGCGCGATGCGCGTGCGCTCGCACACTGTCGCATCGCATGCGTCGGCCGCGCAACGAGCGATGCGCTGCTCGCCCGCGGGCTCGCGGCCGACGTGGTGCCCGCGCGGTTCGTCGCCGAAGGGGTGCTCGAGGCAATGACGTCACGCGACGATGTGCGGGGCACACAGGTACTCTACCTCGCGGCCGCTGGCGCGCGCGACGTGCTGCCCGGCGGCCTGCGCGCGCTGGATTGCAACGTCCGCGTCGTGCCCCTGTACCGAAGCGTGAGCGATGGCGAGGGCGCCGACGCGCTGCGCGCACGGCTCGAGCAGGGCGGCGTGGACGCCGTCACCTTCGCGTCGGCATCGGCCGTGCGGGGATACGCAGAAGCCGTGGGTGACGAGCTCGCGCGGTCGGTGCCGGCTGTCTCCATCGGGCCGGTGACGAGCGACGCGGTGCGAGAGGCCGGCATCCACCTTGGCGCGGAAGCGACGGAAGCCTCGGTTGCCGCACTGGCCGAGGCGACGCGACGCTTCGTCCTCGGCGAGGATCGGTAGCGGCCTGGTGATGCAGCGCGACGACGTGCTTGCGTTCGCGACGGCCGCCGCGGTGCCGGGCGTCACCGAGGACGACATGCTGCTCGCGCGGGTACTCGAAGCGGAGGGCACGAGCGTAGTACCCGCCGTGTGGGACGACCCCGCCGTGGAGTGGTCGCGATTTTCGGCCGTCGTCATCCGCTCGTGCTGGGACTACCACCTGAAGCACGAGCAATTCCTGGCGTGGGTCGATCGTGTCGCTTCGCTCGGCGTCCGGGTATTCAATCCGCCGTCACTCGTGCGCTGGAACAGCGAGAAGACGTACCTGCGCGACCTCGCGGGACGCGGCGTTGCGGTGGCACCCACCCGGTGGGTCGGGCAGGGTGAGCACGTGTCGCTCGCAGAGCTGGTGCGCGAATGCGGCTGGGATGCCGTCGTCGTCAAGCCCGCCGTCTCCGCCTCGGCCCACGAGACGTGGCGCTCCGGACGTTCGCCTGCAGACGGCGATGACGAGCGGTTCCGGCGCATGGTCGATCGCGGCCGAGTGCTCGTGCAACCGTTCCTCGACGAGGTGCAGTTGGAGGGCGAGTGGTCGCTGCTGTTCTACGGCGGCGCGTACAGCCACGCTGTCCTGAAGCGTCCCCGCAAGGGCGACTTCCGCGTGCAGCGCGAGCACGGTGGGCAATCGGAGCCGCGCGTGGCGCCGTGCGACGCGATTGCAGCGGCTTCCACGGCCGTGCGCGCGGCCACCGGAGTCGCGGCATACGCTACGACTGTGACGGCGGGCGCGCAGCGGGCGCGAC
>JBDTYL010000292.1:0-16280 GCA_040005695.1 bacterium
CCAGTCTTCGCTCCCGCCCACCGCGACGACCACGTACTGCCGGCCGCCGATGGCGTACGTCATGGGAGTTGCGCGCGCGCCACCGGGCAATGCACCCTGCCACAACTGTCGGCCCGTCGCGATGTCGAACGCGCGCAGAAAGTGGTCCGGCGTCGCGCCGATGAAGACGACTCCGCCGGCGGTCGCGATGGGTCCGCCGAGGTTGGGCAGGCCGAGCGTGGTCGGCGTGTGCGGCGCGCCTGGCCGCAGGTTCGTGGGGTCGCCGAGCGGAACGCTCCACGCCTTCGCTCCGGTGTGGAGGTCGATCGCCACGAGTGCCCCGAACGGTGGCGGCACACAGGGCGTCCGGTCCGGCGACATCAGCAGCCGGCGACGCATCACGTACGGTGTCCCGTGCATCCGGGTGTACTGATCGCCGAGCCGCGACTGGTTGGTGCGCACCTGCGCCGTGTCCAGCTCATCGAGACGGATGAGTTGCACGTACGCGGCGAGGGTGTTCACGGGGACGACGGCGAGCTGGCGCACCGGGTCGAACGTCAGTCCGCCCCAGTGCGCCCCACCCACATTGCTCGGCATCACGAGCGTACCCTGCAGGCTCGGCGGCGTGAACGGTCCTTCGTTGCGCAGCGGGCGAAGCTGCGCCATGCACGCTTCCCGCGCCTCGGGCGTGAGGCCGAACACCTTCGCGGTATCGACTGACAGCGGGCTCAGTGGCGGAATGACGGTGTTGAACGGCTGCGTCGGCGAGGCGCGTTCGCCGTAGATCGTGCTGGCGGGAACCGGACGCTCCTCGACGGGGAAGACCGGCACGCCCGTGTCGCGATCCAGCACGAACAACTGCCCCGACTTGGTGGCCTGCAGCACGACATCCGTGCGTCGACCGGCGCGCGTGAGCGTGACGAGTGCCGGCGGCGACGCGACGTCGTAGTCCCAGAGATCGTGGTGCACGGCCTGGAAGCTCCACACCACCTTTCCGGTCGACGCGCGCAGCGCGACGATGGAGTTTGCGTACCGATTGTCGCCGATGCGCTCGCCGCCGTAGTAGTCCGGGCTCGCACTGCCGGTGGGTACGAACACCAAATCGCGCGCCGAATCCGCCGCGATCACCGACCACGCGTTCGCGGCGCCGGTCGTGTGCGCCATGGCGCCGCGCCACGAGCTCCAGGCCGCGTCCGTCGAGTCACGCGGAATGGGATCCCAGCTCCACTTCAGGGCGCCGGTGCGCGCGTCGTAGGCGCGCACTTCCCCGCTCGCGGCGTTCGTGCGTCCGTTGTCGGCGATCGCGGAGCCGGTGACGATCATCCCGTTGATGACCGCCGGCGGCGACGTCAGTTCGTACTCTTCCACGTAATACGGCGAATTGCGCAGTCCCTTCCGCAGGTGCACCGTGCCGCCGACGCCGAAGTCGCGGCACACGGCGCCGGTGCGTGCGTCAAGCGCGATGAGCCGCGCGTCTATGGTGCCGAGGTAGATGCGGCGATGGCAGGCGCTGCGTCCCGACGTTTTCGCATCGACCCAGGTGGACACGCCGCGGTTCGCGAAGTCGCCCCAGTCGCCCATGGCATCTGCCTTCGCGTCGTACGTCCAGCGTGCAGTGCCCGTCGCGGGATCCAGTGCGATCACCTTGCCGAGCGGGGTCGAGACGTACAGCGTGCCGTCGACCATCAGGGGCGTGGCCTCGAACTTCAGCGGCTGATGCGTGCTGGCGTCGATCTCGCCGGTGCGGTAGGTCCACGCGACGGCCAGCGACGCAACGTTCCCCGTCGTGATCTGCGTGAGCGGAGAGTAGCGCGACCCGAGTGCGTCGTGACCATACGCGTTCCATTCGCCGGATGGTGCGGCCTGCTGTGCCTCCGCGCGCGCGCGCGGCGCGATGCACCCGGCGACGGCCACGAGGGCGAGGGTGAGTTGGCCGCGCATCAGTGCGCGGGCGTCGACGCCGGTGGCACGGTCGCCGTGGGCACGGCGGGTATCGTGCACATCCAGCCCGAGGGCCGCGCCGGATCCGACTTTGCGTAGCCCGCATGCGGCAGCACTTCGATGGCGCCGAGGACGAGGCCCCAGATCACGAGGAGCAGCGAGAGCACGTGGGCGCGCGCCGTCCGGTGATGCCAGGTCCACACGCTGCTCCACAAGCCGCCCGCGACAACCACTGCCACCGCGGTGAGATAGCCGAACAGCCCGACGCCACAGCGCGAGGGATACGGCCAGAAAAGGATGCCCACGGCGAGCGCAGTGGCGAGCGCGAGGCGGAGGAACGCGGGCCAGGTTCGTGTCGATTCCCGCTCCGCCACCACGGCAGCCTTCGCCGCTGGCGCAGCCGTCTTCGGCGCGGCGGGGATGAGCGCCGAGTCGGACATCGACTCGAGCTGCTTGTCGATCTTCTTGAGCTCCGCGTCCCAGTCGGTCATGCGTCGTCGTCCTCGTCCTGAAGTGCTCCGGCGGGCGGCATGGTGCCGGCCCCGCCTTCCCGACTCAAGGCATAACGTTCGATCTTCTTGTAGAGATTCGATCGCGGCATGTCGAGCGCCCGGGCGGTCTCGCTCACGTTCCAGTCGAACGCCCGCAACTTGGCGAGCAGGTAGGCGCGCTCCGCGGCGTGCTTGAAGTCGTCGAACGTGGCGATGTCGAGCAGCGATCCCAACCCGCCGTCCGCGGTGTCGGACCGCCGGCCCGCGAGGCGCTCGACGTCGTCCGCGGTGACGCGCGGCCCGCTCGAGAGGATGAGCAGCCGCTCGATGGTGTTGCGCAGCTCGCGCACGTTGCCGGGCCATTCGCGCCGCTGCAGCCGCGCCACGGCATCGTCGCCGATGGCCCTCGGCGCGAGGCCGCCCGCCGCCGTAAGCTGCGCCACGAAGTGGCCGATGAGCGACGGAATGTCCTCGCGACGCTCGCGCAGCGGTGGCACATGGATGGGCACGACGTTGAGCCGGTAGTAGAGGTCCTCGCGAAAGCGCCCCTCCCTGATCTCGTCTTCCACCACCTTGTTCGTGGCGGCGAGCACGCGCACGTCCACCTTCACCGGCTTCGCGCCGCCGATGCGCGTGACGACCCCGTCCTGCAGCACGCGCAGCACCTTCGCCTGCGCGGCGAGGCTCATGTCGCCGATCTCGTCGAGAAACAACGTGCCGCCGTCAGCCTGCTCGAACTTGCCGGCGCGGTCCGCGACGGCACCGGTGAACGAGCCCTTGATGTGGCCGAACAACTCGCTCTCGATCAACTCGCTCGGGATGGCCGCGCAGTTGACCTCCACGAACGGCCCCTTGGCGCGCGACGACTGCGTGTGCACGGCGCGCGCGACCAGCTCCTTGCCGGTGCCATTCTCTCCGGTGATGAGCACCCGCGCCGGCGTCCTGGCGACCAGGGCGATCTTTTCCGTGACGGCGCGGATGCCGTACGAATTGCCCACGATCTCGAAGCGCGTGTGCACCGTGTCGCGCAGCCGCTCGTTTTCCTCCTGCAGGTCGAGGTGCGACAGCGCATTGCGCAGCGTGACCAGGATGCGGTCGGTGTCGAGCGGCTTCTCGAGGATGTCGTACGCGCCATGCTGCGTGGCCTCCACGGCGGTCTGGATCGTGGCGTGGCCACTGATCATCACCACCACGGCGCCGGGATCCTGCTCGCGCAGCTTCCGCAGCGCCTCGAGGCCGTCGATGCCGGCCATCTTCACGTCCAGGAACACGAGATGCGGCGCAAAGCGCGCATACTCGGCCAACGCGTCCACCGCGTTTGCTGCCGTGCGTACCTCGTAGCCCTCGAACTCGAGCAGCTGGCCGAGGGCGGCACGAATGCCCTGCTCGTCGTCGACGATCAGGATCTTGCGAATCACGGCGCCTGAGCCGGCGTGGTCTTGTAGAGCGTCACCTTGTTGTTTGCGATGCGCACGTCCGCCAGCGACGCCGGGGTGGGTACCGGCAACGCATCGGCGGCAATGCCTTCGGGCCGGTTGCCGCGCGTGACCTGCTGGAGCAGCCGCGGGATGGCGCCCTTGGGCACCGAGAAATCACGCAGCTTCACGTCGCGTACCTGGAATTCACTCAGGCCCGGACGCACGACACGGAATCCCCCGCCGATGGTGATCTTCTCACGAGCGTTCAGCAGGCTGCCGAGCGGGCCGAGCACGCCCGATCCGGCGAGGTCGCGCATGGGTACGATGGCCCGCACGTACAGCGCGTCGCCGATCACCGCCGCCTCCACGCTGTCCGCCGACGCCGGCAGCGTGTGTCCCACCACCTGGAACACGTACGACGCGATCTCGGCCGCCGAAAGGTTGGCGAACACCGGTCCACTCGCGGACTGCAACGTCTCGATGGCGCGCTTCCCGCGTGCGCCCGCCTCGGGCGTGAGCGGTTGCCACGTGGATTCCATCGCGACGGGTGGGGAGTTGCCGGGCAGCTTCGACATCCAGCGGTCGCGCGTGAGGTACGCGCCCACGGCCAGCAGCGCGAGCACCACGAGACATCCGGCACGTGCGATACAACCCATCGGTCAGCCTCCTCCCAGAGTGGCCACGTGCACGCGGCGGTACGGTGCACCCGCCGGCGCGAGCGTGCTCTCGAACAGCGTGATCGTATCGATGTCCTGCGCGGCGGTGAAGTCTACCCTGCGCGCCGCGCGCGCGAGCCGGCGGACGTGATCGACCTCTGCCGCGGTCCGCACACGAGCGAGCGTGACGTGCGGGCGGAACGCGCGACCCTCCAGCTCGAACCCCACCGCGTCACCCGCCACTTCGAGGTCGTGGTGCAACAATTCCAGCCGAGGCTCGTGTGCTACCCCGCTCCATACGACGCGTGCCCGACGAAAGTTCGGAAAGGCGCCGACGCCGCCGAGCTCCATCTCGAAGGGATGATGGCCGCGCGCGATGGCGTCCGTCATCGCCGTCACCTCCCCCACGCGCGCGTGAGGCACGTCGCCGAGGAACTTGAGGGTGAGGTGCCGCTTCGCCGGTGGCACCCAGCACAACTCCGGCGCCGCGGCGCGAAGGGGCGCGATGGCCTCCTCGAGCGCCTCGCCCACGGGCGGCTGGAGCTCAAGCGCGAGGAAGAGACGCATCCGCGCGCAGCTCGATCGCGACGTGCGAGAAGCCATGCTCCCGCGCGAGCGCGAGCGCGTCACGCCGGAGGTCGGCATTCCCGAGGGCCGCGACAGTTGCCGCATCCGCGATGAGCACCGCAAGCCCCGAGCGAGCCTCCACGCGGCACACCAGCCCGCGCTCGGCGAGTGCGCCTTCGAGGGCGGTGTGGCCACCCGGGGTTTCGCGACGCACGCTCATGCGGCCGTCACGCCGTGGAGGACGTTGAGCGAGCCGGACCGAAAGCCGCGCAGGTCGAGCGCGACGCGCGCGAATCCCGCGGCCCGCACCGCCACTCGCAGCTCGGCGAGCCGGTCCGGCACCAGCCAGTCGGCGAGCACATCGCGCGACAATTCCACGCGGGCAAGGTCGTCGTGGTAGCGTACGCGAAGATCTCCCACGATGCCGAGCGCGCGCAGCGCACGCTCCGCCTGCTCCACCTGCGCGAGCCGCTGCGGCGTGACACTCGTGCCGTACGGCAGCCGCGACGACAGGCACGGCGATGACGGCTGCGACCAGGTGGGGATGCCAAGTTCGCGCGACCGCTCCCGGATGTCAGCCTTCGTGAAGCCCAGCTCGGCCAGCGGGCTCGACACCCCCTGCTCCCGCGCGGCCTGTGCGCCTGGCCGGTAGTCGGCGAGGTCATCGGCATTCGTGCCGTCGAGCACGGCCTTACACCCAAGCGCGCGCGCGACGGGCGCGAGCTTCGTCCACAGCTCCGTCTTGCAGAAATAGCAGCGATTCGAGGGATTCGCGGCGTAGCGCGGGTCGTCCAGCTCCGCGGTGTCCAGTTCGCGCACCGCGATGCCGAACGACTCCGCGACGCGGCGCGCCGTCGCCCACTGCTCGGCCGGATAAGAGGCGCTCCGCCCGATGATCGCCACCACGCCCTCGGGGCCGAGGGTGCGGCGGGCCACGACCGCGAGGTACGCGGAGTCCACGCCCCCACTGAAGCCAATGGCCACGCGGCCGCGCTCGCGCAGCCACGCCGCGAGCGCTTCCTCGCGAGCCGTCGCGCTGGCCGGCGCATGGAGTGGAGCGCTGGTTTCCGTCATTGTCTTAAGGTATCGCCGCGCGTCGTCTCAAGGCAGTCGCGCCGCAGTGGCTCAGCCCGACACCAGCACGGCCGGGTTCCACCGCGTAGTCTTCGGAATGTCTCATGTCGCGTCAGTTCGAGGGAAGATCTTCCGGGCATGACGGGCCCCTCGCTGTTCGACGGCGACGGCGACATGCGCGCGCAGTGCCGTGCCTTCGACTGGGCCGCGTCGCCACTCGGTCCGGTGTCGGGGTGGTCGCAGAGCCTGCGGACCACGGTGGCGACGCTGCTCGCGTCGCGCCATCCGATGTTCCTCTTCTGGGGTCCGGACCTCATCCAGATCTACAACGACGCCTACCGGCCGAGCCTCGGCCACGGCGGCCGGGCCGAGCACGCGCTCGGTATGCGGGGCAAGGAGTTCTGGACGGACATCTGGGACACGATCGGATCACAGATCGCGCAGGTGATGGGCGGCGGTCCCGCGACATGGTTCGAGGACCAGTATCTCCCAATCGAACGCAACGGGCGGATCGAGGAGGTCTACTGGACCTACTGTTACGGGCCCGTACGCGATGACGACGACTCCGTCGGCGGGACGCTCGTCGTCTGTCAGGAGACGACCAATCGGGTCGTCGCCGAGCGGAACCTGCAGCGCGCGCGCGCCGACGCGGTGGGGGCGACCGAACACCTCGAGCGCGTCATCCAACAGGCGCCTGTCGCGATGTACATCGCACGCGGCCGTGATCACGTCTTCGAGGTAGTGAACGAAGCCTGGTACCGCCTCGCTGGGAAGCGCCCGGACGAGGTGATCGGACGGGCGGCGCGCGACGTCTTTCCGGAGCTCGTCGAGCAGGGCGTGATTGCGATCATCGAACGCGCCTTCGACACCGGCGTCCCCTTCGAGGCCGACGCGCTCACCGTGTGGATCGACGCGGACGGCGATGGCGCCCCGGAAGAACACCTCTTCAACCTCGTCTATCAGCCACTGCGCGACGCCGACGGCGCCGTGTATGCGATTGCGCTCGTCGCCAACGAGGTCACGGGGCTGGTGATGGCGCGGCGCGAGTCGGACGCCGCGCGCGCGGAAGCAGAAACCGCGAGCGCTTCGCTCGCCGACTCGGCGCTGGAGATGGAGCTCGCCAACCAGCAACTGCAGGAGAATACGGCGGAACTCGAGGCGCAGTCGGAAGAAGCCGAGGCAGCGGCGCGCGCGTTGGCCGAGAGCGAAGCGCGGTTCCGCACGGTGCAGGACGCCTCGCCGGATGCGTCGCTCCTGCTGCGGGCCATTCGCGACAACCACGGCCGGATCACGGACTTCGAATTCACCTACGCCAACGAGTCGGTCAAGCACATCCTCCTTGGTACGCCTGAAAACGTCGTGGGGCGCACCATGCGCGAAGCATTTCCCGAATCGGTCGCGGCGGGCCGTCTTGACCACTACATCAGAGTGGTGGAAACGGGCGTGCCGTGGCTCGAGGACGTGCACTATCGCCGCGGCAGTGTCTCGCACGGCCTGCGCGTCTCGGCCGTGAAGGTGGACGACGGCGTCCATCTCGCCGCGGCCGACCTGACCGCGCGCATCCAGGCCGCGGAGGAACGCGAGCGGTTGCTGGCCGAGGCCCGCACGGAGCGGGCGGGTGCCGAGAAGGCGCGTGTGGAGGCGGAGAACGCGAATCGCGCGAAGAGCGAGTTCCTGGCCGTGATGAGCCATGAGCTGCGGACGCCGCTCAACGCCATCGGCGGCTATGCGGAGCTGATCGAGCTCGGCATCCACGGCCCCGTCACCCCAGAACAGCGACACGCCCTCGAGCGGATCCAGTCGAGCCAGCGGCACCTGCTCGGCCTCATCACCGCGGTGCTGAACTACGCGCGCGTCGAAGGCGGCGTGCTCACCTACGCGCGCGAGGAGGTACCGCTGGTCGAGACGATCACGGAATGCGAGGCACTCACGGCGCCGCAGATGCGCGCGAAGCGCATCACCTTCTCCTTCACGTCGCGCGATGCGCCCTTCATCGCATGCGCCGATGGCGAGAAGGTGCGGCAGATCCTGCTCAACCTCCTCGGCAATGCAGTGAAGTTCACGGACCCCGACGGACGCATCACGGTGCACTGCGTGGCTGAGGACGGCGTTGTCGCCGTGGAGGTGGAGGACACCGGGGTCGGGATCGCGCCGGAGCACCTCGCGCGGGTATTCGACCCGTTCGTGCAGGTGGACAGCAAGCTGACGCGCACGAATGAAGGCGTGGGGCTCGGCCTCGCCATCAGTCGTGATCTCGCGCGCGGGATGGGGGGAGATCTCACGGCCCGGAGCACGCCCGGCGTGGGGTCGGTGTTCACGCTCACGCTGCCGGTGGCCTGAGACTCCGGCTTCACACCAGCGCCCTACTATCCAGTCGACACCCCGTGGTGCCCCACTCGCAGGACTCCGATGCCCGTGAAGACCGGGCCGCGCTCGACGGTGACGTCGCGGCATTCGAACGCGTCTTTCGCCGCTTCCACGCGCAACTCTGCGAGGTGGTCGCGAGCTACGTGCACTCGCCGGAGGTTGCCGAGGAAATCGTGCAGGATCTCTTTCTCGCGTTGTGGACGTCCGGTGGCCGATACGAGGTACGCGGCTCGCTCCGGGGCTATCTCTTCACCGCCGCGAGGAACCGCGCGATCCAGCATCTGCGACACGAAGGGATTATCCTTGCGTTGACGAACCGGTCGATGTCGAGTGACGTCTCACCGGGGATGGGCCAGCCCACGGACGCGCCCGACCAGCGGGCGATGGAGCGCGAGTCGCGCCTGGCCCTCCAACGCGCGATCTCCGCGTTGCCGGCGCGCACACGGACCGCGCTCATCCTGCGCTGGGAGCACGCGCTGAGCCACGCCGAGGTGGCGGAGGCGATGGGCATCTCGCTGAAAGGCGTGGAAAAGCTGCTCTCCGTGGCGATGGGCAAGTTGCGGCGCTCAATGCGCGACGGTTGAGGTAGGGATTTTCCGGGGACGTGCGTCGTACCGACATGACCGACCCCGAACGCCCCAACGACGACCAACTCGAGCGCCACCTCGCCGGCGAGTCGACCCCGGCGGAACGCGCCGCGATCGACCGGTGGCGGCGGGCGGACCCGCGGAACGCGACCCTCCTCGATGCCCTCCGTGCTCGCGGAGCGCTGCGACTCGGCCAGCGTCCATGGGCAACCGACGCGCGGTGGGCAGCGCTGCGTTCGCTACTCAGCGAGTCGCCAGCGCCGGCTCGGCGGGTGCGCGGTGACGCGCTTGCTGGACGGACCCACGCGTGGAGTGTTGGACGGATCGGACGGCTTGCCGCCGCGTTCGTGACCACGGCGGTGCTCGCCGCCAGTGCCGTGTATTACAGAGACCATCACGTGCTGGAGGCGCGCTTCGTCACGACGGGCCGCGCCGAGCGTCGCACGCTGCACACGGGTGACGGCAGCGTGATCACGGTCGGTCCGTCGAGCACGATGCGATATTCGGCGCAGCGCAGCGGAAGGTCGGTGGAACTCCACGGCCTCGCGCGCTTTGTCGTGGTCCATGATGCGGCGCAGCCCTTCCGTGTCCACGCAGGAATCACCGAGACGACAGACGTCGGCACGGACTTCGTCGTGCGGGCGTACGATGCCGACCGAACCGTCGGGGTGGCGGTGACCACCGGCGAGGTCGAGGTTGCGACACTCGACCGCGAGGCGCCAGGCCGCCCGGGCAAGGCGACGCTTCGGGCCGGGGACGGGGTGCACGTGGGCCGCGATGGTGCGCTCACGATCGACAAGGGTGGCGCGGCCTCACTCACGTACTGGTTGGACGGGCGCCTGGTGCTCGACAATGTCTCGATGGCGGAAGCGGGGCTCGAGATCAGTCGCTGGTTCGACGTCGACGTCCGCATCGCGGATTCAGCGCTGGCGCGCCGACGCGTTACCGCGATCTATACCACCCCCACGCTCGACGGGGTGCTTGGCGCGCTCGGCGCATCGGTGGGCGCACGCGTGGAGCGCAACGGCGCGAGCATCGTCCTCCGGAGCGTCCGATGACGCGTATGGCCGTCACGTGGCGCGTCGTCGCGGCAGTGCTGGGTCATACGCTCACGCTGGCGGTGTCCGCTCGCCCGGGCGCTGCGCAGCAGGGGACCACGTCCGAGGCCACGAGCCGACTCCGTCCCGATGGCAACGGCCAGCCCGCACTTCGCGCGATCATCGACCTGTCGCTCGACGGCGTGAGCGTGACGCGGGCGCTCCAGACGATCGCCGAACAGGCACGGCTCAACCTCACCTTCGATCCCCAGCTACCCGGGCTGGATGGACGCGTCCGCGTGCTTGCCGGTCCGCGCAGCGTGGCCGACGCGCTGCTGCTCGTAATTGCTCGCGCCGGGCTTGCCATCGACGTCACGTCGAGTGGCCAGCTCATCGTCAGGCCGTTCTCGGACACACGTGACCTGGGCGTCGCGATCACGGGGCGGGTGCTCGACAGCGCGTCGAGGCCGGTGCGCGACGCCACCGTTGACGTGCGGGGGACGCTCGTGGGCGCGCGTACCGACGCCAACGGATCCTTCGCGATGCGTACACTGACCGCCGGCCGGCTCATTGTTCGCGCGCATCGCCTCGGTTATCGCGATGCCGAAAGTGTACTCGCCGCTACGCTCGGCGACAGCGTGCACCTCGAGCTGCGCCTGGCCGAGACGGCACTCACGCTGGCGCCCGTGCGCACGGAGGACGCGTCGCCACGCCGCGCCCGATTCGAGGACCGCCCCAACGTGAGCACGCTGTCGCTTGGCGGCGCCGACATCCGCAGTACACCGCGGCTCATCGAGGCCGATGTCATGCGCGCGGTGCGCCTGCTGCCCGGCGTCTCCGCTCGCAACGACTATACGGCCGCGTTGAACGTGCGCGGTGGCGAGTCCGACCAGAATCTCATTCTCCTCGACGGCTATCCCATCTACAATCCGTTTCATCTCGGCGGTCTGTTCAGCACCTTCATCGCCCCCACCGTCGGCGAGGTGACGCTGCTCGCGGGCGGATTTCCCTCACCGTATGGGGGCCGCCTCTCGAGCGTGCTCGATGTGCATTCAGCCGACGAATCGCGAACGGGCGTGCACGGCACCGCCGATGTCTCACTGCTTTCGAGCTCCGTCTCCCTGAGCGGCGCACGCGACGATGGGCGCGGCAGCTGGATGATCGCGGGACGGCGCACGTATCTCGACGCCATCGTGGACATCGTGAAGCCGGGCGGAGTGCCGTATCACTTCAGTGATCTGCAGGGCCGGCTCACGCGCAGGCTGCCAGGTGGCGTGCAGTTTTCGACCACGGCGTATGCCGGCCTCGACCTCCTTCACACCGCGAGCTCGACGTACGACGAGAGCCGGTTCGCGTGGGGCAACGAGGTGCTCGGCGCCACGCTGACGAAGACGGTAGCCGACAACCCTTCTGTCGCCGGCATTCCGCTCGGCGCGCGCGTCGCGCTCGAGCAGCGCGTGTCGACGTCCCGCTTTCACACCGGGCTCGCGACGAACATCAGCAGCATCGCGATCCACAGCGACGTGAACGATCTTCGCGCGGCCGGCTCGGCCACCGCGTACACCGCGCGCCATGACCGCACGGTCGGCTACGAGGTGGCAGGCATCCGCACCACCTATGCCTCCAACGCCGCGCTGCCCGGCCTCCAGTTCGATTCCGTGCGGCAGCGGTCCCGTGTGGCCAGCGGGTATTACGACGATCTCTGGCGCGTGTCCCCCGCGCTGCTGCTCCAGGTCGGCGCGCGCATCGACGCCGTGCAGGCCGCGGGCGTCTCGATCTCCCCGCGCCTCTCGGCGAAATACTTGCTCACACCCGACCTGGCGCTGACGGCCGCCACCGGTCGTTACGTGCAGGCGGTTCATTCACTCGGCCGCGAGGACATCCCGATCCGCGTCCTTGACTTCTGGATCGCGAGCGACTCCGCACTGCCCGTCTCCACCGCGTGGCATTACACCGTGGGACTGGAACGCCGGATCACGCCGTTGCGCACGCTCCGCGTGGAGACGTTTTACCGGACGTTCGATCACCTGCTCGACGCCAACCTCCTCGCCGACCCGGGTGTACCCGGCGACGAGTTCGTCGTCTCTCACGGTCGGTCGTATGGAGTCGACGTGCTGCTGCAGCAGTTCGAGTACAAGCGATTCAGCGGCTGGCTCTCGTATACCTACGCGTTGAGCAGTCGCGTCGACGCGGAGGGGCGGCATTTCTTTCCCGGCCAGGACCGGCGTCACGACTTCAACGCGGTGGCTTCGTGGCGCGGCGAGCGATACGCGTTCGCGGCGCGTTTCGGCCTCGCATCGGGGACACCCTACACCAACGTGCTGGGAGATTTCGCCCGGCGACGCTACGACCCGCTCACGCAGGCCTTTACCGACGGCAGCACGAATGACAAGGAATATCTCACCGGCGCACGCAATGGCGAGCGCCTGCCGCTCACCCATCGGCTCGACGTCAGCCTCCTCCGTGTGCCGCGTCCGGGCCGCGTGTCCGTCTCGCCGTATCTGAGCATCGTGAACGCGTACTCCGCGAGGAACACTATCGCATATCTGTTCAATTACGCGCCCTCGCCACCGGTGCGGACACCGATTCCCGGATTTCCCATCGTGCCGAGCGTGGGGGTGAACATTGCGTGGTAAGGGCCGTGTCATCCGAGTGGTCAGCGGTGTCATCGCGGCGGGGACTGTCGCCGTTGGCGTTGGATGCCGCCTGCCGGACGAGGTCATCGCCCGGGCCGATCCGCAGCTTGTCGTCCACGCCGTCCTCGACCCCGCGAGTGCCGACCAGCTGGTACTGCTGGAATGGGCGCGCACTGGCAACGATGGCACGCGGCCGGCCTTCTGCGATCAATCGCTGCCGACTGCGCCGGTGGCGGACGTCAGCATCGGCACGCCGGAGGGTGTGCGCATGACGGCTGCGGAGGACACAGCCTCGCGTCCTCTGAACTGCACGTCCCGACTGTATCGTGTCACCCCGGGCCGATTCGGCGTTGCGCTCCGACCCGGCGCCACGTACGACCTGCGTGTGCGCACGACGGCGGGCGGAGTGGTGACCGGGCGCACGATCATACCCCGTGTTGTCACGCCGGCAGATTCGTCGCCGCCCGAACCGTTTGATCGCGGGCGCGATACGCTGCGATTGGCGTGGACGCTCACGCAGGATGCCGCGAGCTACGAGGTACGCGTGGACCGGTTCTATTCCTCCAGCACGCTCTTCACGCCCGGTCCGTCAGCGGCACTTTCCGGTATCATGCGCGACCTCGACAACGAACCCCTCTTTGTCAGCGGAACGCGCGCCATCGTGAGCATCTCGGCGGTGGACCGCAATTACTACGACTACTACCGCACCAGCAGCGATCCCTTCACCAGCGGTAGCCAGGCGAACCACCTCACGGGCGGCGTCGGGGTGTTTGGCGCCCTGGTGGTGATCGCGCGGCGCACGCTCGACGTGAGGGGCTCTCCGCAGCCGTAGCGCGGGTGGGGCGCGCTTTCCTCCTCACACTGCAGTGGCCTGAACGACCTGCTTCTGTCATCCTGAGCGCAGCAGCCTGCCCTCGAGGAGCGAACGCGACGAAGGGAAGGACCTGCTTTCACGCCGGTACGGGATCGCGACGCACTTCGGTTTCGACGGTGCGGGGCCGGTAGCCCACCGCTTCGGCGACGTGTGCCGTGCTCACGCGTGCACTTCCGTCGAGGTCGGCGATGGTGCGAGCCACGCGCAGCACCCGATGAAACGCCCGCGCCGAGAGCTGCAGCCGCGTGCCCGCCGTGGCGAGAAACTGCCGCGCCGCCGGCTCGACGCCGCCATGCGTCTCCAGCCATCGTCCCGGCGCGCGCGCGTTGCAGGCGTCGTCGCTGCCATAGCGCATCCGCTGCACGGCGCGCGCACGCTCCACGCACGCGCGCATGGCCGCCGAGCTGCCGGTAGACTCGCGCGTCGCCAGGCGGGACAGCGCGACCGGCGGCACATGCACGTGCAGGTCGATGCGGTCGGCGAGAGGGCCAGAAATGCGTCCACGATAGCGGGTAACATCCGCGGCCGCGCAGATGCAGGGACGCTGCGGGTCGCCGGCGTGTCCGCAGGGACACGGGTTCATCGCGGCGACGAGCGCGAAGCGCGCCGGAAAGCGCAGGGAGGCGGATGCGCGCGCGATGGTGACCAGGCCATCCTCCATCGGCTGGCGAAGCGACTCGAGCACGCCGCGCGGGAACTCCGGCAGCTCATCGAGGAACAAGACACCATGGTGCGCGAGGCTCACCTCACCAGGCCTCGGCGACGACCCACCGCCAACGAGGCCCGCCATGGAAACGGAGTGATGCGGTGCGCGAAACGGGCGACGCGTCACGGCGCCCGCCGCGGCATCGAGCATCCCGGCGACGGAATGAAGCGCCGTCACCTCGAGTGCCTCCGCATCGGTGAGCGACGGGAGGATCGTGGGCAGCCGTCGCGCGAGCATGGTCTTGCCCGCGCCTGGTGGCCCCACGAGCAGCAGCCCATGCGATCCCGCGGCCGCGATGGAGAGCGTGCGCTTGGCGCCGTCCTGCCCGGCGACGTCCGACAGGTCGAGCAGGTCGGCCGGTGGAAGCACGGGCGGCCGCCGTGCGGGCTCCGGCAGCGTGCCGCGAAGGATCCACGTCACGAGTTCGCCAAGTGTCGCTGGTGCGGCAAGGCGGAGGTTGCGCACGAGCGACGCCTCGCCGACGTTGGCGGCAGGCAGGACGAGCGTTACGTCATCGGCGTGTTCCGACTGCGCAACTTGCCGAGCGATGGGCAGTGCACCGCGCACGGGGCGGATGGTGGCGTCAAGCCCGAGTTCGCCCACCGCAACGCATCGCGATACGCGGTCGGCGGGCAGCACGCCGGTGCCGACGAGAAGTCCCAGCGCGATGGGCAGGTCGAATGCGGTGCCCTCTTTCCGGATATCGGCCGGCGCGAGGTTCACCGTGATGCGCCGCGGCGGCACGATGAAGCCGGCGTTGACGAGCGCGGCGCTCACGCGCTCGCGACTTTCCTTTACGGCACTCGCCGGCAGCCCGACGATGATCCATTGGGGGAGGCCGAGTGCGACGTCTACCTCGACGGTGACGTCGTAGGCGTCGATGCCGAGCACGGCGGCGGAACGGATGGCGGCGAGCACGGCGTGAAGCTGTGATGCGACGGCCTGCCCGCTATCACCATTTCGCCGCACCCGCTGTCATCCTGAGCGTGCTGTCATCCTGGACGCCAATCCCACTGTCACTCCTGAGCGCAGCGAAGGTCCCACTGTCATCCTGAGCGCAGCGAAGGTCCCACTGTCATCCTGAGCGCAGCGAAGGATCTGCTTGTAGCTCGGGCGAAAGTAGATCCTTCGCTGCACTCAGGATGACAACCTGGGCTGCACTCAGGATGACAACCTGGGCTGCACTCAGGATGACACCTGGGCTGCACTCAGGATGACAACCTGGGCTGCACTCAGGATGACAACCTGGGCTGCGCTCAGGATGACAGTTTATCCATTGCTACGGCAGCCAGGTCGTGAGCGACGTCCCGCTCTTCCGGTCCTTCGCGGGCGGCACCGTCGTTGGCTCGCCGACGTTGAGCACCGCCACGACACGCTCGCCCTCCGGCACCCCCGCCGCCGCACGCGCCGCGGGATCCTGCATCACGGCGCCTGTCTTCATGTGCGTGCCGAGCCCTAGCGACACCGCCGCGATCATGAGGTTCTGCACCGCCATCATCGTGGCGGCGACATCCTCCTCGCGAATCTCGGGGTTCGCGTCTTCCACGCAGGACACGACGATCATCAGCGGCAACGCGGCGTGCTCCGCCGCCACGTTGTTGCGCATGGTGTCGGCGGCCGCCGGATCCTCGATCTTCTTCGCTTTCCGGTTGCCGAGGGACAACCCGTACGCGTGCCGCGCCTGGGGCCCGAGCACATAGAAGCGCCAGGGCTGCGTGAGGCGGTGGTTCGGCGCGGCGACGGCCGCGTCGAGCATGGTTTCCACTTCAGCGCGCGTGACATCGCGCCCCTTGAACTGTCGAATCGAGCGGCGTCCGTGCAGCGCGTCGAGTGAGGTGATGGGCATGCTGCGCATCCTAGACGACACCACCATGTCGCGCCAGTTGTCGCGCCGCGCGCCTACGGAAGAGCCCGCGCGCCACCCATCGCTTCCGGCAGCGGCGGACG
>JBDTYL010000293.1:0-8304 GCA_040005695.1 bacterium
CATCGCCTCTGTGTGCCCAGGCATCCCCCACATGCCTTCCTTCGCTTGACCACAACATGGCTCAAGCAGAAATACGCGCGTTGCTATCGCAATCTACCTATTACCAATCCCTACTCCACTGTCGCACTGCACATCGAGGCCAGCACGACGGCACAATAAGGCTCGGTAAAGATTCCATTTCCCACGATTTGCCGCCGGCCAAAAAGACCATGCAAAAGCCGACGACCCATCCTCTGTCTTTCACTTGTCAAACAGCAGTTCCGCGATTCCAGAAACACTCGCGGTGAGCCTTGCAGTGTAATCCGGCGGGACAACCGTTGCAACCCCCGCCACACTCATTCCAGACGGCCCGCTCAACCCCGCACACCACGAGCATGCGGGGTGCACGAAGGGTCGAATGGTACCCAATACAAACCGCGGGTTCAAGTGGTGTGCGACCGTCACCGCAGCGTGCTTACGTTGCAACGATGCTCTCCGCCATCGTCTCCACCAAGGGCGCCCGTCGCTGGGCCAGCGGCCATCCGTGGATCTACCGCAGCGACGTCCTCCAGCGCCCCCAATGCGACGCCGACGCGGTCCGCGTCGCCGACCAGCGCGGCAAGCCCATCGGCATCGCCCTCTGGAGTCCGCGCTCGGAAATCTCGCTGCGCCTGCTCGACACCAACCCCGACACCACCATCGACGCCGCGTGGTGGCACGCCGCCATCGGACGCGCCATCGCTCGACGCACCGGCCTCGACCGCGAGACCAACGCCTTCCGCCTCATTCACGGCGAAGGCGACCTCATCCCCTCACTCGTTGTCGACCGCTACGACCGGTGGCTCGTCGTCCAGCTCATGAGCGCAGGGCTCGAACAGTTTCGCGCCGAAATCGTCGCCGCACTGCAGGCGCACCTGTCGCCTGAGGGGATCCTGGCGCGCAACGACGTCTCGCTCCGCGCCAAGGAAGGCCTCGGCAACGACGTCGAACTCCTGGCCGGCACGGTGCCCGACGAAATCGAAGTCCACGAGCACGGCGTGCGCTACCTCGCGGCGCCATGGCGTGGCCAGAAGACGGGCGCCTTCCTCGACCAGCGCGAAAACCGCGCGCTCGTCGGTCGCGTCGCACGAGGTCGCGCGCTCGACTGCTTCAGCTACCACGGGTCATTCGCGCTGCACCTCGCGCAGCGGGCCGACCACGTCACCGCGCTCGACTCGTCCGCCAACGCCCTCACGCGCGCGGAAGAGAACTTCCGGCGCAACGGCCTCGTGAACGGCACGTTCATCGAGGCGAATGCGTTCGAGTACCTCAAGGCACGTGAACGCGAGCGCGCGCAGTTCGATACGATCGTGCTCGATCCGCCCGCATTCGCCAAGTCGAAGCCCTCGCTGCCCGCCGCCCTGCGCGGCTACAAGGAGATCAACCTGCGCGCGATGCGGCTGCTCGCGCCCGGTGGGCTGCTGTTCACCGCCAGCTGCTCGTTTCACGTGTCGAAGCCGCTGTTCCTCGAAATGCTCCAGGGCGCCGCCGCCGATAGCGGGCGGCGCATCGTGCTGCGGGAGATTCGCGGCCAGCCGCTCGACCACCCCGAGCTCCTGACGGTACCGGAGACGGGCTACATCAAGGGCGCGCTCCTCGAGGCCATGGACTAGCCGGACTGGCACACCGGACAGAAGTACGTGGAGCGACCCGCCTGCGCGATGCGCTCGATGGAGGTCCGGCAGCGGCGACAGGGCAACGCTTCGCGGTCGTACACATCGAGTTGCACCGTGCTGTCGTCCGTGTAGCGCGATCCCGTGGCGCGCGCGAGCACCACGGCAATCGCCTTGCGCAGCGCACGCACCTGCGTCAGCGACAGCGAGCGGCCGGGCATCCGCGGATCGATTCGCGCCCGCCACAGCGCCTCCGCGGCATAGATGTTCCCGAGACCGGCGACGAGCGACTGGTCGAGGAGCGCGGGCTTGATGGGGCCGCGACGGCCCGCGATGCCTGCCGCGAGCGTAGCGGCCGTCCACGCCGGGTCCGCGGCATCGGGTCCGAGGCCGAGCTCGAGGCCACCGGCGGCATGCAGCTCGATGGTCCCCAAGGCCCGCGAGTCCACGAACGCGAGGCGGTTGCCGTCGGTGAACTCCAGCACGGCGCGGGCGTGACGTGGCAGCGCATCATCGACCTGACCGAATTCCCAGCTGCCATTCATGCGGAAGTGCGCGTGCAGGATGCGCCCATCACCGAGGTGCAGGAGCTGGTGCTTCCCGCGGCGCTCCACCTGCGCGACCTGCGCCCCCTGCAGGCTCTTCGCGCGCGACGGCGTGATGCGCCGCCGCATCGCGGGATGCAGGAGCCGTAGTGCCGCGATCGTGCGGCCCTTCGCGCGACGACGCAATACCGCCATTGCGGCTTCGACCTCTGGCAACTCGGGCATGGGGAAATGGTGGCCGGCTGGTTGAGGGTGCTCCGTTGACACCGCTCGTGCAACCTACACACAATGCGTCGAATGCTCACGCCCTCCACCACTCTCGGCGCAGTCGCCCCGCCCGATCCGACGCGCTCGAAGAGTGTGCGGAATGCGCTGGTGATCGTGCTGCTGCTCAACGCCGTCTCGGCAGGACTCAAGATCAGCGTCGGCGCGAGGACCGGCGCGCTGACCGTGCTCGGCGCCGCACTGGAGTCGGTGCTGGACATGCTGAGCAACGGCGTCGCGATCCTCGCCGTGTCCGTCGCGTCACGCGCACCGGACGACGATCATCCGTACGGCCACGAGAAGTTCGAGACACTGGGCACGCTGGGCATCGTCGGGTTCCTCTCGATCTCGTGCTTCGAGTTGCTCCGGCAGAGCCTCGGCGAGTTGCTCGGCGGACACCTCATGCCGAACGCGACGACCGCGGACGGCGTCATGATGGTGGCCTCACTCGCGGTGAACTTCTGCGTCGTGTTCTTCGAACGGAGACGCGGGCGCGCACTGGCGAGCACGCTACTCATGGCCGATGCGGCGCACACGGCGAGCGACATCCTGGTGACGGCGCTCGCGATCGGCTCGCTCATCCTCTCGCGGCTCGGTTGGCGGTATGCGGACGCGGCGCTCGGTGTGCTGGTGGCGCTGATCATCGCCTGGAGCGGCTACCAGATCCTGCGACATTCCATTCCGATTCTGGTGGATGCCAGCGCGGTTGAAGCGAACCGGCTCGCTGCGATCGTGCGGACGATTCCCGGTGTACGCGGGGTTCGCGCCGCGCGGTCGCGCCGGACGGCCTCCGGTCATTTATTCGCAGAGGTCACCATCCTTGTGGATGGAACGACGTCCGTGACTGATGCGCACGACTTCACGGATGAGGTCGAGCGCGCCATCGCGCGGGAGCTGGGTACCGCCGAGGCTATCGTGCATGTGGAGCCGGCGTAGCGGGTGGTGAGGGAACCGGGCGGGGCCATTCGGTAAACAAGCTCGGAAACATTTGATATAACTTTATTCGCGACAGCTACTTGCGCGATTGCTCGAATGTTCTAGCTTAGACGCCGTCCCCAGCCCACGATCGCATGGCGCAGCGACAGTCCCGGTCCCTCAAGCACGAGTACGAGCTGTACCTCGAGCGGGAGATCGAGAACTACAAGGAATCCGTTCCGCGCAGCGTGCTGCTCTCAATCGCGGACGAGGCGGTCCGAGTCCTGAACGCGCAGCAGCAATTCGGTCTCACAGAGTTCCTGCTCTGCGTGGAAGTGGACCGCATCATCTTCAAGCGGCTGCGCCTGCCCAACGTCGCGACCTGGGGGAAGCGGCGGATCAAGGAGCTGGCGGAGCTTCGTCGGCCGGAGCACTGGGGCCTCAGCCGGGACGACGTCGTCGTGCGCGCGACGCAGCCGGTGGTGGACAACTCCCACGTGCTCGTTGCAGGCGCGGCGATCGAGACGCCTGCGTTGTACCTGGCGGCGAACGGTTGTGAAGTGACGGCGCTCGCGGACGCGGATGCCGTGCAGCGGGTGCTCGACGCCGCAGAAGTGGCGGGCCTGGGAGGTCGCGTGCATGCCAGCGCCGAGGCGCTCCAATCATTTACTCCCGACAGCCCGCTCACGACCGTGATTTACAGTCCCGCCGCATTTCGCGGCTTGAGTTCGGCCGAGCGGGCAAAGGTGATCGCGGTGCTCCAGAGTGCGACGGCAGACGGCGGCGTGCACCTGGTGCAGACCATCGTGGCGGGCAAGCGCACCGCGGTTTCCATAGACGAGCTCCGGCGTCGCTATCGCGGATGGGACGTGACCGTGTCCGCGGATGCGCCCGACACCTTTCTCGCGCGGAAGGGCGTCGCGTAGCTGCGAGTGGCGATGTGTTTCGAAAGGACACGATTCGCGGGGCTGGCAGTGTGTCGGATAGAAACGCAGAAGCGGTCGCTCCGCGGCGTTGAAGTTTCTAAAGCATTGTCTCACAATGTCTTAGGCTTTGTCTCGTGACTGGCACCCTTGCTGCTTTACGTGCCGGTGCCCCCGCCCGTTCCGGGGGCGTCCCTTCACAGGCAGTGCTATCCATATGAAGAAGCAGGAAGTGCCGTCGCAGAATGACGAGCCGGTGGGAATCGTGATCTCCCGTGGATGGGAGCCTTCCACGACGCCGCGGTTTACGGCGTACATGTGGTCGCCGGGACCCGAAGACGAGATCGATCCGGCGGTTGTCGCCGCCTGAGTCGATCGCCCCGTCGCGAAGTGTCGAGCGCCGCGGAATCTCCGCGGCGTTTTGCATTTCGATGGGCTCGGTACGCGCCTTGCCCCCGGTGCCGTCGTGCAAAAGCCCGTCGACTGGCAGGATGAACGCGCGCAGCTGCTCGGCCGGCGTATTTCCGAGCTGGGCCTCTCGATCCACGGCACACGGGTCGAGCGCCTGGTGACGCGGCTGCATGCGGAACTCGCGCAGCATGGCGTCACCTTTCATCCCCCGGTCTACCTCAGCGACGAATGGGGTTGTCCGGATGGAACGCCCGTGATCGGAGTGCCCTTCTATCTGGCGGACGCGCGGCTCGAGCGGATCGAGGCAGAACATGCGGGGGCCATCGAGAGCGACGACGAAGCCATGCGCTACCTTCGCCACGAGGCCGGCCACGCCGTGAACTACGCGTTCCGCTTGCACGAGCGCGATGACTTCACCGCGGTGTTCGGCGACTACGCGCGCCCGTATCGGGAACACTACGCCGCGGATCCGCTGTCTCGCGCCCACGTGCGCCACATCCTCGGCTGGTATGCGCAGAAGCATCCCGATGAGGATTTCGCGGAGACGTTCGCCGTGTGGATGACGCCGGAGCTGGACTGGCGCACCGAGTACGCGGGTTGGCCTGCGCTCGCGAAGCTCGAGTGGGTGGAGCGGATCGTCGCTGCGCTGCCGCCTGAAGCGTCGGCGGTACTGGACGTGTCCGAGCTGTCCGACGACGACGTGCCCGTGCGTGCGATGCACTGGACGGTGGCGGAACACTATGCGGGCGACGAGCCGCTGCGCCTGGGAGACGCCAGGCAGTTCGACGGGGACCTGCGCCGCATCTTCGCACGAGCGGCGGAAGCGCCGTCGGGTGAGTCGGCGGCCGAGTTCCTCGAGCGACACGAACGCGAGCTCGTATCGCGTCTCTCCTATTGGGCGGGCGTGGGGCCGGCTGCGGCGCGCTCACTCGTGCGCGCCCTCGTGGACCGGGTGTCCGTGCTCGCGCTCCGCGTTGCCGGACTCGATGCGACAACGCTCATCGAGCTCACCGCGTTCGGGACGGCCGTACTGTTGCACTGGCGGTATACGCGCGTCGCCGACGCGCCTTCCCATTCCGACGGCTCATGAACATTGCCCTCCTGCACGGCGCCGACGCGGCCGAGCCGCCCGAAGATCCCGTGCTTCTGCAGATCGAGTCGGCATTGCGCGCACTCGGTCATGTCCCATCGCGAGTGCCAGTCGCGGCGGACGTGACGGCAGTGATCGAGGCGGTGCGCGCCGTCGATCCGGCATTGGTGTTCAACCTGGCGGAATCGTTCGACGGCAAGAGCGCGCTGGAGTCGAACGTGGCGGCGCTGCTGAACCTGATCGGCCTGCGCTACACCGGTTCGAGCCCCGCGGCGCTGCTGATGGCGGGCGACAAGAGCCTGACCAAGAAGGTGCTCAGCTTCCACGGCATCCTCACGCCGCAGTTCGCGACCGTCTATCGCGGCGCACTGGACCATGTCGGGGACCTCAGCTTTCCGCTCATCGTCAAGCCGCCGCAGGAGGACGCCTCACTCGGCATCACGTCGAAGAGTGTGGTGCGCGACATCCGCGAGCTGCTCGGCACGATGGATTCGCTGCAGCGCGAGTTTCAATCGCCGGTGCTGGTGGAGGAGTTCGTGGAGGGCCGGGAGTTCTATGTCGGGGTGCTCGGCAATGCATCGCCGGTGGCACTTCCGGTGATCGAGCTCGACTTCAGCGCGTTCCCTGCCGACCGGCCGCACGTCGCGAGCTGGGAAGCGAAGTGGGGCGAGGGTGGGACAGGCGATGAAGGGGAGACCGGCGAGGAATTCGCGGGCACGCGCTCGATCTTTCCGACGGACGTGCCTGCCGAGCTGCTCACACGGATGCAGGCGGTGTCGATCGAGGCGTTCAATGCCCTCCGGTTGCGCGACTATGGTCGCGTGGACCTGCGCGTGACGGCGGACGAGCGGATCTACGTGATCGAGGTGAACCCGAACTGCTATCTGGAGCGCAGCGGCGAGTTCGCGCGTGCGGCCGCGGAGTCGGGGATCCCGCACGAGGCGCTGATCGCGCGGATCGTGGAGTTGGCGCAGGGGCGCTATACGCGCTGAGCAGCGGAGCGGGTGGGCAGAACGAAAGAAGCCGGCGCCAAGGCGCCGGCTTCTCCGTTGTGCGAGGTGCGACTGCTTACTTCTTGGCCTTCTTCGCGGCCTTCTTCGCACCCTTCTTCGCGGCCTTCTTGGCGCCGCCCTTCTTTGCAGACTTCTTGGCGCCAGACTTCTTGGCAGCCTTCTTCGCGCCCTTCTTAGCAGTCTTCTTTGCGGCCATGGTAATCTCCAGTGAAGGAGTGAATCGCCCGATCGAACCCCCGGTGGTTCGTACGAGCCAGTGGTTGGACGCCGAAGCGTCGTTTCCACCGCGGCACGATCTCATGGCGAGACCGCGACGACGTGCGGCGCCGGACCTACATGGCGTCGCTCAAGCCTGATGGACTGAAAAGCGCCGGAGCCCTGAACCGCAAATTCGTGACCGCCGCGGTGGCAGGATGCCGTACGCCGAGATGGAAATGGGAGTCATCGATCATCGATGACGCAGCGGCCGAGTGAGCGGCGGCGCTGGTGGCGGAGCGAGCCGCGACGCGATCCGTGATCGCCGCGGCGGCTGCAGACGTAGTGGTGAAACAGTCCTGGCGGGATGAACCCACGCAATACCCTGAGCACTTGTGCACGCGCGATGCGATCATCGGACGACGACGCACCAGACACAATCAACTTGCGCGAATATAGGAACTCGTGAAATCGCACGCAATAGTGAATCGCGCGTCTCATTGAGAAGACGCACCAAGCTCGCTTTCGATATACTGCCGCGCTGTGATCATGCTCACCTCGCGCGTCCGCGTGATCGGCGCGCACTTCCCTCGCTCGGAGTGAACAGCGAGTTTTCGGTCACGTCGCGCAACCTGCGCGGACGCACAGTGTCACTTCCGATAGTCGAGCGAGGCGCACGTGAGAGCGCTGGTGAAGGAGACGGCAGGACCCGGCTTCGTGCTGCGCGACGTGCCACGCCCGGCGATTCGCGATGATGAAGTCCTCATCAAGGTGCGGCGCGCCGGCGTGTGCGGCACCGACGTGCACATCTACGACTGGGATGCGTGGGCGCAGGGACGCTGCCGCCCGCCCTTCACGGTGGGGCACGAATTCGCCGGCGACGTCGTGCAGGTGGGCAGCCTCGTTGCAGACGTACGCGAGGGCGACCGGGTCACGGCGGAGGGCCACATCGTCTGCGGCCGCTGCCACCTCTGCCGGACGGGCAATGCCCACGTGTGCCCCAATACGCGCATCATCGGCGTCGATCGCGACGGCTGCTTCGCCGACTACATCGCGATGCCGGCGTCGAACGTGTGGCACCTCGATGATGCGGTGTCGTACGAGATCGGCGGCATCCACGACCCGATGGGGAATGCCTTCCACACCGCGCTGGTGGGCACGGAGATGCCCGGCAAGACGGTACTCGTGACGGGCTGCGGTCCCATCGGGATCTTCGCCGTCGGCATCTGCAAGGCGGCCGGCGCATCGCGCATCATCGCGAGCGACGTCAACCAGACCCGCCTGGACCTGGCGCGCACGATGGGCGCACACGACGCC
>JBDTYL010000294.1:0-2686 GCA_040005695.1 bacterium
ACGAGACGCCGACCCCCGAGCTGCAGCAGGAGCTCTTCGAAGCGATGCGCAAGGAACTCCAGCCGCGCCTCGGCGTGCGCGACGCGCCCGTGGCGCGAGCGGATGCCGTGGTGCGCGGTGTGGTGCGCACCTATGACGTGGACGTGCCCGTTGGCTACAGCTCCAATCCGACCCAGGCGGTGACGTCGCGCCGCAAGCTCCAGATCACGCTGGACGTGCAGATCGTGGACTTGACGTCCGGCAAGACGTTGTGGGAGCGCAAGGGGCTGCGCGCCGAAGGCGAGTACGCCGAGCGGGACGAGGCGGGCGGTCGGCGCGACGCGATCAAGCGTATCGTCAATGACATTGTCGAGGGAGCGCAGTCCCAATGGTGATCTCGCGTCGCGGCATCACGTCGCTCGGCTGTCTCGTCACGTTGCTCATCATCGCCGCCATCTTCTACTTCGGCGTCGGGGTGGGGGAGCACTACTTCGACTTCTACCAGTATCAGGACGCCATGCGGCAGGAAGTGAAGTTCGCGGCGCACAACAGCGATGCGGTCATCCTGCGTCACCTGCGCGAGCGCGCGGATTCGCTCGGCCTGCCCGAGGCGGCCGGTGAGGTCACCCTGCAACGCGATGGACGGCATATCGAGATGGAGTCGGAGTATTACGTGCATCTCGAGTTGCCACTGCACGTGCGCGAAGTGCGGTTCAATGCGCACGCCGAAGGCATCTTTTGACGCATGCGGCGCCGCGCGATCCCGCGGCGAAGGTGCACGACCTGTCCGGCGCCCAGCGATGGCGCGCGGCGCAGCGCGGTCGGGTCGTCTTCACGAACGGCGTCTTCGACCTGCTGCACCCGGGGCACGTGGACGTGTTGGTCGGCGCCCGCCGGTGCGGTGACGCGCTGATCGTCGCGGTGAACAGTGATACGTCGGTGCGCCGGCTCAAGGGGCCGGAGCGCCCCGTCCGCAGCGAGGCCGAACGGGCCTACGTGCTGGCCGCGTTCGAGGCCGTGGACTGCGTCATCGTGTTCGCCGAGGACACGCCGCTTGCCGTCATCCAGGCGTTGCGCCCGGATGTCCTGGTGAAGGGCGGCGACTATACGGAGGCGACGATCGTCGGCGCCGCCGATGTCCGGAGCTGGAGTGGCGACGTGCGCGTCATCCCCCTTACGCCCGGCCAATCAACGACCAACATCATCCGGACACTTCGTGGCCTCACCTCATCCTGATCCTGTGCGCGTGGGCCGTGCAGCGCACGAGCTGCGTCCCATCTCGCTCGAGCGCGGCGTCGCGTCGTATGCGGAAGGCTCGTGCCTTGTCGCCTTCGGCCAGACGCGAGTGCTGTGTACGGTGAGCGTCGAGGATGGCGTGCCCGGCTGGCGTCGCGGCCGCGGCGAGGGCTGGCTCACGGCCGAGTATGCGATGCTCCCCCGCGCCACGAAGACGCGCACCAACCGCGAGCGCAGTCAACTTGGTGGTCGCACGCAGGAGATCCAGCGGCTCATCGGACGCAGCATTCGTGCGATGCTCGACGATTTCTCGTGGGGTGAATTCACGTTGAAGGTCGACTGCGACGTGCTCCAGGCGGATGGCGGCACACGAACCGCCGCCATCACCGGCGCGTCGGTGGCGGTGTGCGACGCCTTCGCGTGGATGGAGGCGCACGGCAAGGTGAAGCGCAGTCCCGTGAAGCGTCGGGTGGCCGGCGTGAGTGTCGGCGTCGTGAAGGGTGAGCCGAGGCTCGACCTCGAGTACATCGAGGACGTGGTCGCAGACGTGGACATGAACGTGGTGATGAGCAGCGAAGGGCATTTCGTCGAAGTGCAGGGCACTGGAGAGAACAGCACCTTCGATCGCCGGGAACTCGACGCCCTGCTCGACCTGGCGACGGCTGGACTGGTGGAGCTCGACACGCTGCAGCGTTCGTCGCTGGGCGTCTAGGGCGGCGGCGTGGCGAAGCCGTGGGTGCTCGCATCCCGAAATGCGGGGAAGTTGCGCGAATTGCGGGCACTGTTCGGAACGCGTGGCGTGGATGTGATCGACCTTGTCGATGCCGGTGTCGCCGAGGATGCCGCGGCGGAGGAGGCGATCGAGGCCTATCCCACGTTCGAGGAGAATGCGCTGGCGAAGGCGCACTTTTTTGCCGCGCGCCTGCCGGGTCGCGTCGTTGTCGCTGACGATTCGGGCCTTGTCGTCGAGGCACTGGGTGGGGAGCCGGGCGTGCGCAGCAAGCGATGGAGCGGCCGCGCGGACTTGTCCGGTGCGGCGCTGGATGCGGAGAACAATGAGTTGCTGCTGGCGCGACTTGCGGGACGACCGGATCGTGCTGCGCGGTTCGTGTGCGCGGCTGCGTGGACGAATGGCCACGTCGAGATCGTGGCTCGCGGTGAAGTGCCCGGGCGCATCGCGTGGTCGCCCAGTGGCACGCATGGGTTCGGCTATGACCCGTATTTCGTCGTGGCCGGGCTGGGGCGGACGCTGGCGGATGCAACGATCGCGGAGAAGGAAGGCATCAGTCATCGGGGTCGCGCGTTCACGCACCTGTTGGAGTTGGTCGAATCGCGCGCTGCCGCGGCGCTGTCGTAAACAGGTGGGCGGGCGGGAGTTGACCGTCGCCTCACGACGCGCTATTGTTGGGTTCTCAAGTGCGGGGCGTAGCGTAGCCTGGTATCGCGCCTGCTTTGGGAGCAGGAGGTCCCC
>JBDTYL010000295.1:0-6894 GCA_040005695.1 bacterium
GCGTGACCAGCATCGACGCGCACGGGTCCCCGGAGTCCATGCCGCAGCTCGGCGCGTCCGGCGTGGCCAGCGTGCCGCCAGCGGCCGCGGTCTCGGTGTCCGTTGCGCTCATGAGCGAGTACAGCCCGTCGCTCGCCCGGTACTGCTTCGCCCCGTACACGTACGTCGACCCGCCGGCCGCGCCGGTGTCCGTGATGTCCACGTATCCGGCGGTGACCTCACCGCTCGTAATCGTGTGGGTCACGAGGATCGTGCCGCCCCGGTAGAAGATCACCTGATCACCGGCCGTCGGCGTCGTCACGAACGTCACCCGCTCGATGAGCGCGTTCGCTGCCAGCGACTGGTTGCTGAGGGTCGGCGCGGACGGCGGGGACGCCGCCGGGTTCTGCTCGACCTTCACGGTCTCGTAATCCCCCTCGATGCCGTTCTGGTCGTAGAACACCAGCGTCGCGACGCGCCAGTGCATCGTGCTCGCGTCAACCGGCAGCTCGAGGTACGTGTCCGTCGCCGGCCGGCGCGGCCCGCGGTAGTTGAGCGGGTCATCGTCCACGCGGTCCACCGTCCCCGGGTCGCTCGCATAGCTGACGGTGAACACGTCGAAGGCCGCGGTGATCACGTTCGGCGCGAGCGTGATGTTCATGCTGTCCGCGTCCGCGGTTGCGGTCACCAGCGCGTCCGCCGCCGCCGCCGGGATGTCGATCACCTGCACGCCGTCCGGTGCGATGCCCTCGTTCCGTACGCCCTGATGCGTGATCGTCACAAGCGTAACCTCGAACTCCCCGCCGAACTGCGCGACGATGAGGTCCGGCCCGCTCTTCGTGCCGGGCACGCGCGAGTACGTCCCCCACACCGAGCCGCCCGTCACGCGTGAGCGCACCAGATATTCCATGTCCTCGTACTGCGACTCGGTCGGCGGCGTCCAGTGCGCAACGATCACCGCGCGCTGCGCGCCGGCGTCCTCGATCACCTGATACGACAACGTGAGCACCGGCACCGGCACCGGGTAGTCGGTCGGATTGAGCGGCACGAACGGGAGTACGTCCACGGCATCGCACCACGCCGAGTCGATGGCGCCGGCGCGTACCGCCTTCGCATGCAGCCGCCGGCGCAGGCTGTCCCCCGGCGCGAGCAGCGTGAGCCGCGTGCGCCCCGGGTACTGGACCGCCGAGCGCACGCTGCGCGGCGGCTCGACGTACGCGCCGTACGTCCCCGCCCCCGGGCTGTCCTCAACCGCAACCTCGAAGGCGATGCTCTCCGGGAACTCACGCGCGGTCACCTCGAGCCCGTACGTGCCGTCGTTGACGAAGGCGCCGGTCACGATGTCGAAGCTGCCGCTGAACGCGCTCGGATTGTCCGGCGCGGCCAGCGTGTGCTGCGTGCTGCCGGTGGTGAAGTCCGCGGCGATGCTCGTGCTCACGCCGTTGAACGGCGGCTTCTCATGATGCCGAACGTCGAAGTTATAGGTCGTCGTCAGGTCCAGCGTACCGATGAGCGCGTTCGTGGACCCCGCGGCCGCGATCACCGTGCGCCATGCCAGCGCGCCCGTGACCCGGAACCGGATCTCGAGCGGCACGTCCGCCTCGCCGGGGACGAAGGACACCACGACCTGCGTGTCATCGCCGGGGACGGCGCTGAACGTGAGGGCTGACGGCGGCGTGAGCGGGTCCAGCACGACGGTCTGCTTCGCCGTGTACGTGCTGGGCCGGATGCCGGCCTTCTCCGAGCGCATGCGAATGGACGCCGTCGCGCCGGCATCGAGCCGCGGCATCCTGATCACGGTGCGCCCCGCCGTGAGCTCAGCCGGAACCAGCAGCGCGAGCAGCTGATACGAGGTCGGCGTCGCGCCTGAGCCCCACTCGACGCGGACGTTGTCGCCCTCGGTGATCAGTGCGCTCGCGTTCGTGATCGTGATGAGGACGTACCGCTTCGGGTCCGTCGACGTGTCCTTCGCCACCGTGAACGTCGGCAGCGTTGCCGGCTGCGCGGTCGTGCCCGAGTCCTCAACCGCGAACGTCGGACCGCTCGGCGTCTCGGTGCGCTTCGTTATTTCCACGATGCGGTTGCCGCCGATGCCGTTCCGGTTCTGCTGCCACGGGATCGTGACGTACACCTCATCGCCCAGCTGCGCCGCCTCGAGCCCGCCGGGCGCGCCGCGGATGCAGCGGAGCTCACCCGTGAGCGCGCCGCGCCGGCGCCGGTCCAGTATGCTGCCGGCGCCGCTCGCCATTGCGAGCGCGAAGTCCTGCACGCTCAGCTCAACCGTCGTCGTCATGCCGGCAAGCAGGCCGCCGAACAGCATGAACTCCGGCGCCTCGAGCGAGTAGAGCTCACCCTGCAGCGCATAGGTCTGCTCGTGCACCGTCAGGTCAGCGGCATCGGTGGCGGTCGGGGAGATGCTCACCGTCCGCGGCGTGGTCACCAGCTCATCGATAGGCCGTGACGTGTCCTTCCCGAACTTCTCCGGCGCGTAGAGGTCGTAGTGCTCGAGGCTGACGGTGACCTTATTGATGATGCTTTTCTCATCCTGATCGAAGACCACCGCGCCAGCATCGCGCAGGTCATCGGCCGAACAGGTGAGCGCCGGCACCGTGTCCACGCGGATACGCGTCGAGAAGAAGTACCGGACGCCGTTCTGCTGCCGCACGCTGAACCCGAACATCGCGCAGAGGGAGGTCACGAACGCGTCGACCGTCATGCTCTTCGTCGGCCGGAGCGCGATCTGCAGGCTCTGCCCGAGCGCGATCTCGCATGAGCTCACGCTCGCGGCATCGTACGCGATGCCGGCCTCCTCGAACGCACGCGCCGCCAGCTCCACCGGGTGCCCGCTCACGTGCACCGGCGTCGTGTCCGTCACGTCCAGCGCGTAGACCGCGATGCGCACGAGCGCGTGGAGCGTCGGGATCGTCGGGTACGCGGCGCCGGTGTTCGGGTTCGTGCCGCTCGGCGCCCAGTCGAGGCACAGGTCCCCGCCGCTGAGGATGGCGTGCATGTCCCCCGCGGACCATGCGCCGCCGACCGTGTACGCCGGGTCGCGGCCGTTGAGCACTTGGAACACGCCGAGGAGCGCGCCGTCCATACTCTCCACCCGCGCCTCGAGGCGCGGATACTTGAAGCCGATGCCGGCGACCTTGAAGTCCGGCGTCCCCACGCGGTACGGTGCCGCCAGCGCGTTGACTTTCGACTCCTCGTAATCGGTGTAATCACTCTCGACGTACGCGAACCCGGCCGTCGGGAAGTTCATAAACAGCAGGTTGACCCCGCGCCGCACGTACCCGCTGACGAAGTGCAACTGCACGGCCTTCGACGCATAGGCCGCCTTCATCTTCATCACCCACGGGCCGTAATCCCTGATCGGTCCGAAGCCGCCGATGACCGGGCCGCCGATGAGGCAGCTCATCTTGTCGAAGTGTGCGCTCTTCTGCTTGAAGAGCGTGACCGCCTTCTCGACGCGTTGCGCGTCCCCGACCGTGAACTCGTACACGAGCGCGCTGGACTTCCGCACGCGGTTCATGAAGCCGGACAGGTACGCCAGCCACGTCACGCCGCGGTCCTCGGAGAAGGATACGAGCGCGATGCGCGAGATGAGCTGATACAATCCGTCGGCGTCCGCCATGTGCGAGCTCACCGCGCCATCGTCCGGCGTGAGCGGACCGGCGCCGGCGTCGATCACCTTGTACGTGTAGGACCCGATCACGAAGGTCCCCTTGATGGGATCGTACGACTGCCCGTCCCCGCTCGGGGCGGCCAGCGTGTAGCAGCTCAGCCCGGGGACCGTTGTAAAGGTCAGCGCGTCCGCGGTGTCATCGCTGTTCCTGATCACCAGCCGATAGTCCAGCGTCGCCATTACAGGCCGTACTTCGTCATGAGCTGCGCGCGCACGCTATCGCACTGCGCATCGCTGAGGCGCACGCCGAACATCAGCACCTCCCATATCCAGCCGTTGAGGTTTCCGAGTCCCTGCCCGTGTCCGACCTCCATGCCCGGTCCGCTCGTGAGCGAGGACGGCATGCTGTAATACGTGCTCGACTCGAGCGTGCCGTCCATGAGCTGCTTGAGCTTCGCGGCGTTCGTGCCTTGCGTGCCGTCGTACCGCGTCTCGTGCAGGTGTTCGAGGAGGTCGGCGTAACTGAAATAGGCGTTGTATCCGAAGCCGCCGAGGTCCATGCGATAGCGGCCCGCGGTCGTGTAGCCTTCCCAGAACGTGTAGTCCGACGCGCTCATGATCGTGCCGCCGTTGCTTGCCTCCTGCGCGACGATGAACAGGGTGAAGCCGGTGACGCCCGAGCCGCTGTTGTACAGCGAATTGAAGGAAAGATTTTCGTACGCCTCCGGTCCACTCGAATTGAACCGGATCGCTTGCTTCGTCGCATCCCACTTCGGCGTCAGCGAGCCGCCCGTCTTCGTCGTCATATCCCATCCATGCGGCGAGCTGTCATGCCACGTCAGCACGTCGACGCCGTCCGCGTGCGCGTTCTCCGTCGATGCCTTCAACCAGAGGATCGGGTCGGGGCTCATGATGCCGTACGTGCCGGCGAGCACGCTCACGACATCGGTTGCCGTCAGGCCGCCGCCGCTCGCGTGCAGCGCGCCGGTGCCGCCGGCGACCGGGTGCACCGTGAACACCACGTGCCCGCTCCCGTCACTGACCCCGCCGCCGCTCACCGTGAACGCACCCGGGTCATCGCTGGTCATGCTCACCGCGACGCCCGAGACCGCGCCGCCGTCCGCGTCGAGCACGGTCGCGGTGACCGTCGCATCGGCACCGCCGACCGTAACGCTCAGCGGCGAGGGGCTCAGCGTGAGCGAGGCTGCGCGCGGGTGCGCGACCGGCGTGTACGGCATCGGCCGCGGCGTCGGCGTGTCCACGTTCTTCACCGTGAGCGCCAGCATGTACTCGAGCTCGACGTTATCGCTGAACGTCAGCGCCGGCGGCGTTGCCTTGCCGTTGTCTGCTGAGGGCGCAAGGCACACGAGGTACACGTGCGACTCCGAGTCCTGCGTGTAGATCGTGCACGTGCCGGCGCGGACCAGCCATGACTTCAGCCGCATGGCCAGTTTTAGTTCGGTGTTCGCGATGTTCGGGAACTCGAACGACGCAACGTGGTCGACGCGGTACGAGAAGAAGTACGGGAGCCCTGAGCCCACCGCGTACTCCGTCTCGCCTTGCTCCCACTGGTCCGGCGTCCAGTTCTGCAGCGTGAGCGCGTAGCACGTGAGCCGCGCGGCGCCGATGTCATCGGTCCACTCGATGTACGGGTGCAGCATCAGCCGGCTCCGTTGAGGGTCATGCCGCGCCCGGTCGCGCCGTTGATGAGCGCGATGAGCGGGGCGTGCACCGTCGGGTCGTTCGATCCGATGATGATCGGCTGGACCATGTTAATCGCCGGCAGCTTCGCCGCGGCGCTGGCGCTGTTCTGCGCGAGCGTGATGTTCGTGATCTGCGCGGCATTGTTCGCCGTGCCCGCGCCGGCGACGCCGTAGCTGTCCCCGCCACCACCGCCGCCGCCCCCGCCTCCCCCGCCGCCAGCGATGCCGCTCAGCGCCGCGCCCAGTCCCATGAGGACCACGCCGGCGGCCGCCATTGCCCAGCCGCTGGTAAAGATGTTTTTCATCGCCGCGTTGAGCGCCTTCAGCGGACCGCTCGCCATCAGCATCGCCTTCCCCATGCTCGAAAAGATCTGCCCGAGCCCTTTCTCCGCCGTCTTCAACGCGCTCTTGAAGCCGCCCTCGAAGCCGGCCGCGAGCGAATCAGTGAGCACGCTCGCGGTGTTCGTGCCGAGGTTCGCCCACTGGCTCGTCACGTTTGCCTGCAGCGCCGCCTTGATGTCCTCGTTCGCGATGTAGAGCGCGCCGTCGGCTGAGGCGGCGAACGCTTGCGCCTTCTCCTTCCACGCCTTCTGGTCGTCCTTCTCTGTTTTCTTCAGCGCGCCGCCGATCTCGATGTTCAGATCATGCTGCATCTTCTCCAGCCCCGGCCCGAGCTTCGGCGTATCGATAGCGATGTTCGCCCCGAGCAGCTGCAGCGGCAGATTCTGCGCGGCCGCGAGCGCCTTGTACGCCGTCGCCAGTCCTTCGACGGAGAGCGTGCCGCTGGCGATGCGCGTCTCGAGCTGCGCGTACAGGTCCCGCAGCCGCCCGATCTGAACCGCGGTGATCACGTGCATCCCTTCCAGATCACTCAGGGCGCCGAGCTCCTTCTCGATCTCCTCGGTCGTCGCGGGGACGTGCTTGTTCAGGTTCGTCAGCGCGTCCGTGACCGCATTGATCTTCGGCGGCAGTGTGGTGAGCGCCGCGACCTGCTCGACCACCGTGTCCCCGATGTCCTTCAGCGCGTCCGTTGCCTCGCCGCCCATGTTCATCGCCGCGACGCGGAACTTCCGCAGCACGCCGTCGAGCAGTGAGCTCAGGCCGGGGATGTGCGCGGCGATGTCCCGCACGAGGTTCGTCATCGCCAGCAACGCGGTCGCCGCCATGAGCTTGAACGTCGGACCGATGCTCGCCACCACGCCGAGCACGAGGTACTCGACCGTCAGCAGCGCATCCCACATCTGCCGCACGCCGTTCATCGTTGTCATCACCGCGCCGCCGAGCGTCTCAGCCAGATCGATGAACTGCTTGATGACCAGCCCGAGCTCGACGCTATGCGCCTTCACCCAGACCTGCGCTTCCTTCAGCACGCCGACCCAGCCGCCCATTGCGCCCTTCAGCCCGCCGCTGTTGAGGATCGTGAGCCCGATCTCCTCCATGAGCTCATGCATCGCCTTCGCCGCCTGCGCCTCAGGGCTCACGTCCGCCAGCGCCTCAGCGTTCCCCTTGTACCGTTCCGTCAGCACGGAGAGCGCGTGCGCCGCGTCCCCGTGCAGGCCGAGCATGCGGTTCAGCATGATCGCGTTC
>JBDTYL010000296.1:0-32767 GCA_040005695.1 bacterium
TCGGGGAAGAGGAGCGTGTACTTGCCCTCGTCGTTCGTGGTCTTGCGCCTGGTGACCTCCGTCTCGACGGACTGGACCTCGACGATCGCGCCACTGAGCGGGCGTCCGTCAGGTCCGACGACGGTGCCCATGATGATGTCGGTGGTGGCGCCGACCTGTGCGCGAAGGGCGCCCGGAACGGCGAGCAGGAAGACGAGGAGGCAGCGTCGCAGAGTCATACCTGTTCTACGACCGGCTGCACCTGACTGTTTGTCGGGCTAGGGCATGGCCGGCGAGCCCCAGTGGCGCCCGATGCCCGTGAGCAGCGCGGCGTACAGCTCGATTCCATCCCAGAGGTTCTGCAGGCGGAGGTTCTCATCCGCGGCGTGCTGGTTGTCGTCGTAGTTGGCGATGGGCAGGTTGACGACCGGCACCTTGAGGATCTGTTCGAAGAGGTACGTTGGTCCTGTGGCGCCAGAGGTCGGCATGACGAGCGGTGCCTCCTTCGCGCCATCGCTCATCGCGTCGATCACCGCCTTGCCGAATGGCCCGTCCATCGGGGCACGCGTGGCATTGTATCCCTCCGTCCATTCGAGGCGGGCAACCTTTGGATGCGCCAGGCGCATGGCGAGCGTCACGCTGTCGTGCGTGATCCAGTAGCCCTGCCGGCGAATGTGGGCCTCGACGAGCTCGCGCACGTGCGCGGGCGTCTGCCCGGGGACGAGGCGCAGGTCGAACGAAGCGTAGGCTTCCGTGGCGATGGTGTTGGAGCCGGTCTCCCGCACGCCGCCGACGCGCATGCCCCGCAGGTTGAACGCGGGCAGCATGATACGCTCGGCCAGCAGCGCGTCGTTCGCCTCCGTGCGTGCCAGGCCGAGTGCCTTGCGCAGCTCGGTGTCGTACTTTGGCAGTGCCGCCACCGCGCGATGCTCCGCGGGCGTGGTCGGCCGATTGTCGGCGTAGTAGCCAGCGATCTTGATATGGCCATCGTCGTCGCGCATGCTTGCGACGAGGTTGGCGAGCATGATGCCGGGATTGGGTGCCCAGTTGCCGTAGTGCCCACTGTGCAGCGCGCGCGTGGCGCCGTACACGGTGAGCTCGAACGCCGTGACGCCGCGATTGCCGAAGAGCACCTGCTGCCGGCCGCTCTGGTGCACCGGACCGTCGCAGAAGATCCAGGCGTCGGCCTTCAGTTGCGGCGCATAGCGCTGGAGGATCTGGCCGAGGTGCTGCGAGCTCGCTTCTTCCTCGCCCTCGAAGAACACCTTGAGGTTCACGGAGGGTTTCTCTCCGGCGGCGTGCATCGCGTCGAGTGCGGCGAGGATAGCCATGATCGACGCCTTGTCGTCGCCCGCGGAGCGAGCATAGAGGCGCGCGGTGGGATCGGCGTGTTCACCGCTGCCGGGCAGGGGAATCACCTTGCCGCCTGCGGACGGCTCGCGATCGCGCAGTACGGGCGACCACGGCGGCGAGGTCCACTGCTTCGGGTCGAGCGGCTGGCCGTCGTAATGCGCGTAGAGGACGAGCGTGCGCGTCGCTCCTGGCGCGGGAAGTTCGCCGTACACGGCAGGCGGTCCGCCCGGCACGGTGAGCAGCCGCGTGTTGGAGAATCCACGGCGCGCGAGCATCTCGAGCAGATAGTTCGCGTTCCGGTGGATGCCGACGGAGTCCGTGGCGAGGTTGGGAAGCGCGAGGAGGCCGGCGAATTCGGAGAGGATCGCGCCCTCGTGTGCCTGCCAGTAGGTATGCGCGGCCGCACGTGCGGCGGTTCCGGTCGACGCCGTCTGCGCGGGCAGTGCGACTGCGGAACACAGCGCGGCGACGAGCGCAATGCGCGACGCGCGCAACGCGAGGGAACGCAGGTGGAGGTGGTTGCTGGCCATCGGATGAGTGGAGGGTAGCGGGAAGAGGCGCGTCACTGGCGGCGCACGGAACGGCCGACGATGACACTGATGTTGTCGGTGCCGCCTCCGTCCAGTGCGTCTGCGAGCAATGCCTCGCAGGCCTGCCGTGCTGATGTCATGGACGAGAGGCGCTCGCGGATGCGCTCGTCGGGGACGTGCTTGGTGAGGCCGTCCGTGCACAGGAGGTGCACGGCATCCCAGTCCGAGCGCAGGCGCGTGACGACAGGCACGGCGGAGTCGCTGCCGAGGGCGCTGGAGAGCACGCTGGCGAACTGGGATCGGGCCGCCGTCGCGCGCGTGAACACGCCGTCGTCGAGGAGGTCCTGCGCGATGGTCTGGTCGCGCGTGACCTGCGTGAGTTCGCCCTTCCGGAACAGGTAGTAGCGGGAGTCACCCACCTGGAGGAGATAGTAGAAGGGCCAGACGCCCATGAAGAGCGTGAGCGTGGTGGCCATGGTCCGGCCGCCGGTCACGACGCGTGCGCGGTCGCGTACCGCCTCGTGACTGCGCATGGCCGCCGACTGGAGGGCGGTGATGAACTGCTCGTCGTTGCCGTCGGCGTGGTAATAGCAGTCCGTGCTGCGCGCCATGTAGTCCATCGCGACATCGAGCGCCGTCGCACTGGCTTCCTCGCCGCCCTCGGCCCCGCCGACGCCGTCGGCGACCATGGCGATGAAGGCGAGGCGCTCGTCCTCCATGGGCAGGCGCTGCTGTTCGGTGAGGCTCGTCTGCACGATGCTCACGCGCTTGTGCACGGACGCGAGGAGGAAGTGGTCCTGGTTCTGCGCGCGCACCTTCCCGGGATGCGAGAGTCCGAACACATCGATCTCGTCGTCGTGGGGCTTCGCGGCGAAGATGGTGGCAACCTGGGGCGTACGCATGCGAGGACCTCGGGGAGCTGAGGCTGGAGCAGCATCGCAGAAGCTACGGTGTGCAGGGCGGCGCGCCAGTCGAACGCCGCCCTGCACCGTGATCACCGTTCGCCCACCTGCTTCGCGGTCACGTAGTAGTTACGGTCCACCGTGAAGTCCGCCGCCGGTACCGACACCGGCGTCGATTGCCACGACTCGGTGGGATGCAGGACGGTCATCACATTTGGCGCGGTGGTGACGGCGACCTGCATGTCGAAGCCCGGCACCACGTTGCTCCAGCGGTAGTGGAGCGCGCCGTCGTCGATGCGGTATTCAAGCACCGGAATCTTCGTCGTACGCAGGTACTGGTCGAACACCTTCGACAGGTTCACGCCGGCCTGCGCACTGATGTAGTCCTCGACCTGCGTGCCCATGATCGTCTGGTGCCAGAAGGTCTGGTTCAGTCCGCGCAGGATGCCGCGCCACTTTTCGTCATCGCCGACGATCTGGCGGATGGTGTGCAGCATCTCCCCGCCCTTCGGGTACATGTCACCGGAGCCTTCGGCATTCACTCCGTATGTGCCGATGATGGGACGATCGTTCCGGATGCCGCGACGGTTACCGATGATGTAGTCCGCACCCGCCTGCTTTCCATCAAGACATTCCGTGTAGATGCCTTCGGCGTAATTGGCGAAGCTCTCGTGTACCCACATGTCGGCAGCGTCCTTGCCCGTGATGTTGTTGCCGAACCACTCGTGGGCGCTCTCGTGCACGATGATGAAGTCCCATTTCATGCCGAGCCCGGTGCCCGAGGCATCGCGGCCGCGGTATCCGTTCGCGTAGCGATTGCCGTACGCGACCGCGCTCTGGTGCTCCATGCCGTTGTTCGACACCTCGATGAGCTTGTAGCCGTCTTCATACCACGGGTACGGCCCGAACCAGTGCTCGAAGCAGCGCAGCATGGTGATGGCCTGCGGGAACTGCCGGTGCGCCGCCTCGAGGTGGTAGTCGAGTGGCCAGAAGTCGAGCGTGAGGTTGCCCTTCTCGCCAGCGTAGACGTCGGACCAGTGCGCGTAGCTGCCAGCGGCTACGGCGATCCCATAATTGTTGATCGGGTTCGCGACGAACCACTCGTACGTCGTCGTGCCATCGGGATTGTGGGTCGTGCTGCGCAGGCGGCCGTTGCCCACCTGGATCATGGGATCGGGAAGGGCGAGGGCGACGCGCTGGCTGTCCGGCTCGTCGGCCTGGGTGTCCTTGTTGGGCCACCATGCCGAGGCGCCCATGCCTTCGTCGGTGGTGACGTCCCACGGGCGGCCAAGGCTGTCGCGACCCCACGTGAATCCACCTTCCCATGGCGGATTCTTCGCGATGATCGGCCGACCGTGATAGTAGACGACGATGGTCTTCACGTCGCCGGTGCGCTGCGTGGCATCGACGGCGGCGAAGTACGCGGGTCCCTCGTGGCGAAACGAGACGCTCTTCCCGTCCTGCACCATGCTGTCCACCACGAGCGGCTGCATGAGGTCCACCTGCAACTCACGTGCGGGGCCGAGGACACGGTAGCTGATCCCGTTGTAGCCGCGAAGGCTGCTGTCGCTCGGACTCACGGCGACGTGGAGGTCGTAGAACGTGACGTCCCACCAGGCGCGCGACGGCGTGTCGTACGAGCCGCGCAGGGTGTCGGCGCGCGAGAACGTGCGCGCCTGCGCGCCGGCCTGCGCGAGTGGAAGGAGAAGGGCGAGAAGAGAAAGGATCCGTCGCATGCAGGCACCGTGGCGTGTTGGGGAGACCACCGAAATGTATGGCACGCACGCACTCCCGCGACGGGCGGCGTCAGCCGTCCGCTGGGGCCATCATGGCAGGCACGAGCGCCGGTGTCGCGGCGAGCGCGATGACACGCACGCCGGGACGATCGACGGCGAGTGCAGCGGAATAGCCGTCGCCGGGCGCGAGGTCGTGCAGCCACCACGGCGCCTCATCCGCTGTCCGCGATCGATCGGTCACGGGTCGCGGATCGCCTGGCTCGGCAGGGACATCGAAGTGCGCGAGGCCGGCAGCGACCGAGTGTCCGCGCGCCTTGATGTACGCTTCCTTCCGCGCCCAGACGTCGAAGAACAGCGCGCGACGGGATGCCGCATCGCAGGCGCGCACGGCCGCGTGTTCCGCCGTGGAGAACGCGAACTCTGCCAGGCGCAGCAGGTCGGTGTCCAGCCGGTCGCTCCATCGCTCCACGTCCACGCCCACGTCGCCGGACTGCGCGATGGCGATGAGCACGAGGTCGCCGGAGTGCGAGAGGTTGAATGACACGGGACGTGCGGTACCCGGGGCGAGCGCCGGCTTGCCGAACTCGCCCTCGGCAAACCGGAGGGCGCCGGCGGCCATGCCCACGTAGTGCCCGACGAGCAGACGCAGCAGTCCGTGCGCGATTGCGTAGCGGGTGCGGTCGGCGTCGAAATGGAAGAGCGCACATCGCTCATGTTCCGCCGCATCGAGCAGCGCGCGAAGGGGCGCCTCCGCGGTCGCGAACGCAGCGACGCTGGCGTGCCACACGAGCACCTCACCGTCGCGCAGCGGCGGTGGCGCATCGGGGACTGTCCAGCCGGCCGGTGTCAGGAGTCGCGCCGCACCAGCGCGCGGCCGGCTACCAGGGTGATGTTGTCCGAGCCGCCGCGCGACAGGGCGAGGTCGAGCAGCGTGTGACACACCTGCTCCGCGGACACCATCGACGCGAGGTGCTCGCCGATCTCGGCATCGGAGACGTGCTTGGTGAGTCCGTCGGTACACACGAAGATGACGCAGCCCCGCGTGCGCACGTCCACGCGCGTGACTTCGGGCAGCGCTTCGGAGGCGCCGAGCGCGCTGGAGAGGATGTGGTTGAGCGGTGAGGCCTTGGCATCCTCGCGCGTGAAGACGCCCTGCTCGATCAGTTCCTGCGCGAACGTCTGGTCGCGCGTGAGCTGGCGGAGGACGCCGTCGTGGAAGAGGTAGCAGCGGCTGTCGCCCACTTGCACGACATACATCCACGGCCAGATGACGATACCGAGTGACAGCGTGGTGGCCATGCCGGCTTCGTCGGGCTCAGCCTCGGCCTCGCTGCGCACGGCGTGGTGTGCCTCGATGGCGGCGGCGAGGAGCGTCGCCTCGAACTCACCCTCGGACGCGGTGCCGGACGACTGATAGCAGCGCAGTGACGATGCGACGTAGCGCGTGACCGCCTCGGTGGCGATGCGGCTGGCGCGGCTGCCCGCTGCGCTGCCTCCGACGCCGTCGGCCACGAGCATGAGGGTCGCGAGACGCTGGCCCAGCGGAGCAAACTCGGCGGAGGGCGGCAGGCTGGTGGCGTGCACCACCACCTGGGGGTGCACGGTGCAAAGGAGGAAATGATCCTGGTTGTCGGCGCGCACGAGTCCCGCGTGCGTGATGCCGAACAGGTCCAGCTCATCGTCGCGCGGGCGATCGTCACGCGCGAGCGCGGCGGGAACCGTGAGTGGAGCGGTGGGCGTCATCTCCGTTTTCCTGGGCACGAGAATCACCGTAGCATGGGGAGCGACAGGGAACGGCCGCAAGTAGGGCCGCCAATCGCGACACCAAAGCCGGCTTGCCGACGGATGTGCTACGGCCGCAGCGAACCGGCGTAGGCCACGACGGCGATCATGTCGTCCAGCGTGAGCGTCGAGGCGGCGCGCTGCATGGGAACACTCGCCGGCGTCGCCCGCGAGCCGTGATGGAGGGCGAGCAATATGCGCCGTCCCGCGGGCACCGGGATGGACGGTGCGTCGTCAGCGGGAACGCCCTGCGCCATCGCGCGATCATGTGCGAAGCGCGAGCACACGGCGACGCTCGCCGACGCAGGCGGAACCGCGACGCCCGGGCTGTGTACGACCGGTGATGCAACGCCTTCCCGCCTTGTCCGCCGCGCTCATCGGAGCACTGGCCACCATGTCGCACGAGGCGCGTGCGCAGGCTGCGCCATCCGCCAAGCCGCCACGCGATTCGCTCGTGCGCGAGTTTCGCGGCGCGTACCAGCGCGGGTTCGAGCAGAGCTGGTTCGTCCCCTGCACCGCCCCGGCAGACGACGCGAGGTGGTGGGTGACCCTCACCGACCAGGCGCTCCTCCAGCGCGACAGCCTCGTCGCCGTGCTGAAGGCTCCGGCCACCAACGGCCTGGCCGTGCGGTGGCGCGGCACCGTGGGACCGCGGATGCCATCCGGCATGATGGGCCGCGGCACGCGCTACATGCTCGTCACCGAGATCCTCGACGTGAAGCCGTTGCCGTCCACGGGCGCCTGCGACCCGGACACGAAGGCGTAGGACGTCGCCGCTACGGAATTCGCTCGAAGGGCACGTTGCCGATGGCGTACGACTTCCAGTCCGCGTAGTCGAAGTGCCACCACTCCGCGGGCAACACCGTGAACCCCTGCGACTCCATCACCCGCCGCAGCAGGTCGCGATGCCATCGCTGCCGCGACGTGCCCCCGACATACCGCGCCGCCGCCCGATCAGTCGTCTCGTCATACGTGCTCGGCATGTCCGCCGGCGCGCCGGTGCGCAGGTCGTAGAGCGTGATGTCCACCGCCTCGCCGCGATTGTGCTTTGAGCCGAGTGCGGGATCCGCCACGAAGCCATGCTTGTCGGGGGGCGCCGCATCCCAGAACATCTTCGTCACGGACCACGGCCGATAGCCGTCGTGCACCAGGAGTCCGTATCCCAGGCGGTGCAGCTCCGCGCTCGCCCGCACCACGGCCTCCGCGGCCGGACGCTGCAGGAAGGCGCGCGCCTGCGTGTAGAACGGCGTGCCGAAGAGGTTGTTCGAGGTGGCGTAGCGGATGTCGAGCTTGATGCTCGAATCGAGTCGCGTGAGCTCGACCAGGTCGGCGCGACGGAAGGGGCCCGCTTCGGCCGGCGGCGTGGCCGCGAGCGCCTCGCGCCGTACGTCGACGATGGGGCGCACCGGCGTGATGACGAGCTGGTTGCCACCCTCGGGGCCCACTCGGCGACGCGTCAGGGTGCGTGCCCCGATCGCCATGGCGGTCGCGCGACCACTCGCGTCCTGTGTGAACGTCACTCCTGACCGTCCATCATCGTTGCGCAGCGGCGTGAACCGGCCGGGGGCGACCTCGGCCAGCGCCGCCTCTACTGATCCAGCCGGATGCAGCCAGAGGACGCCGTCGCGCTCGAACACGATGATGATGGCGGTGTCGGGACCGTATTCACCGACGAGCGGCGCGAGGGACGCGGGCGGTGGCGGCGGTGCGGGATCGAGGCGCGCGTCGCCGCCGGTTCCCTGCGCAGGCATCGTGGCCCGACACGCGGCGCCGAGTGACAGCGATGCCGCGAGCAGGCCGGCACGGAGGATGGAACTGGTTCGTGGAATGCGCATGTGTCAAGTTATGCCGGCGGCGGCGCCCGGGTGAGCGCTCGTCGCGGCGCGGTGGGCTCAGCCGCCGACGCGCACCTGAAGGCCGTGGATCGTGTACGGCTCGGCACGGTCCGCCAGCACCGCGACGACCACGAGGCCCTCCTGCGCCGATCGCAACGTCATCTCCAGCGGCCCGTCGTCGAACTGCTCGACGCGCTCGAGGGTGAGATGGCCGAGCATTTCGTGCAGTCCGCCGATCCGCTTCAGCCGCTCGTTCACTGGCGGCGAGCCTGCATCCGCCGCGAAGTGGGCGACGATGATCTGTCGCAGCCGTACCGTGTCGCCGGAGTTGATGGCCTGCACCATGTCTTCGAGCACGGCGGTCATGGCCACGGGCGCGGGCTTGCCACCTGGGCGACGCGCGACGTTGTCCGGGCGATCGCCCGCGTCCGGCAGGCCAAGCACACGGCCGATCTCGCGTCGGACCTTCGGCGCCTTCGACGCCGCGTTCGTCGAGGCGATGATGATCTCGATGTGCTTCCTTGGAAAGCGCTCGTACAGGAAGAAGCTCACGCCGTCCGAGCCGGCGAGACCGATCGGCTCGGCGGGATCGAATCGAAGGGCGCGCGTCGCCGGCGTCATCAGCGTCGTGCCCTCCAGCAGCGCCGCGTAGAACCGGTGCATGTCGCCCACGGTGGAGAGCATGCCGCCGTTGCCACGCAGGTTCCACCACGGGCCGTCCGGCGCGTGCGGCTTGGCGAGCATCGTCCCGTTGTCCGTTCCATTCGCCAGGTATCCGTGCGCTTGCTCGTCCGACCGGAAAGCCGGAAGCAGAAATCCGGTGCGGCGGAGCCCGAGCGGCGCGAGGATGGCATCGTGCACGTATGCGTCGTAGGTCTTCCCGGTCACGTGCTCGATGATCGCCGCCAGCACGCTGAAGCCTGTGTTCGAGTAGCTCTCGCGCGACCCGGGCGCGAAGAGCAGCCGCGTCTTCATCGCGCTGTCGATGAATGCCGCGCGGCCGATAGGCTCGAAGTCACCGCCGATCCCTGACGGAAAGCCGGCGCGGTGGTTCATCAACTGACGCACCGTGATGGCGCGCTTGTCCGCTGGCGCGCCGTGGAAGAATTTTCCGAGCGTGTCCTCCAGCGAGAGCCGGTGCGACTCGACGAGCTGGAGCACTGCGACGGCCGTGAAGTCCTTCGTGTTGGAGCCGATCTGGACCACGGTGGCCGCCGTGAACGGAATGCGCGCCGCGCGATTGGCGAGCCCGTATCCCTTCTCGAGCAGCGTCACCCCGTTCTGCTCGACGCGAACCACACCGCTGAAACCCTCGCGCTCGGCGACACGCATCGTGGAGTCGAGCCGGACAGCGATGTCCTGTGAGTGAACGGGAACCGCGCTCGCGACCATCGACATCACGAGGACCGCGCCGGATGTCCAATGCATGAGAGTCCGTAGTGGGAGTCAGCGCGCCGCGAACGGGTAACGTCGGTGCCGCACTCATCCGACACAATGAGCTTCGGAAGGGTTTCCGGATTGTACTGGACGCGCACGACACGGAACGGCGACACGCATTGGCGGATAGACTCCCACCGAGTCTTCCGCGTCCCGCTCCAGAGGTCCCACGTCGATGTGCTTCCTGTGCGCCCTTCCGCTCCTTCAGCGTTCTCGATGATTCCCCTCTCCGTGCTCGATCTGTCGCCGATCGTCGCCGGTGGCGACGCATCCGATGCCTTCCGGCGCACGCTGGACCTCGCGCAGCATGCCGAACGCCTCGGCTACCGCCGGTTCTGGCTCGCCGAGCATCACAACATGCCCGGTATCGCGAGCGCGGCGACGTCTGTCGTCATTGGACATGTCGCCTCAGGCACGTCACGCATTCGCGTCGGCGCCGGCGGCATCATGCTGCCGAATCACTCGCCGCTGGTGATCGCCGAGCAGTTCGGCACGCTCGCATCGCTCTACCCCGACCGCATCGACCTCGGACTCGGTCGCGCGCCGGGTAGCGACCAGCGCACCATGCACGCGTTGCGGCGCGACTACCGAAGCGCGGACACCTTTCCCGCCGACGTGGCGGAACTGCTGCACTACTTCGCGGACGACGAACCCGGCCCGCGCGTGCGTGCGGTGCCGGGCACCGGCCTGCATGTGCCGGTGTGGCTCCTCGGGTCGAGCACGTTCAGCGCGCAACTCGCCGCGGCACTCGGGCTCCCCTTCGCGTTCGCGTCGCACTTCGCGCCGGATCACCTGCTCTCCGCCCTCGCGCTCTACCGCTCCGGCTTCCAGGCCTCGCCGGCGCTGGCCGCGCCGCACGCGATGGTCGGCGTTACCGTCATCGCCGCCGACACGGACGCTGAAGCGCGTCGGCTGCTCACGTCGCTCCAACAACAGTTCATCGCCCTCCAGCGCGGTACTCCCATCCTGCTCCAGCCGCCCGTGGACGACATGGGCGCCATCTGGACTCAGCAGGAACAGTTCGGCGTAGCGCACACGCTCCGCAAGGCAATTGTCGGGAGTCCCGCCACAGTGCGCCGCGAACTCGCGAGCCTGGTCGCTGAGACCGGTGCGGACGAGCTCATCGTGACGGCCAACATTCACGAGCACTCCGCGCGGCTGCGCTCCTACGCCATCCTCGCCGAGGTCGCCGGACTGAAAGCCGAGACGTAAGCGTCATGAATCGAGGCCCGCCGATCGTCAGGGCGCGCCGTCCGCCTGCGCTTCAGCAGACCCGCTTCGCGCGGCACCGGCTGACGGGAACAGGCGACCGGTCGGCGACACGTCCTGGTGCAGCCGGATGAAGCCCACGGGTCGCGGACGGTCGGATGGCGAAGCGGCGGGAGCGGCGGCGGGTCGCGTAATTCGTGGATCTGGTGTGCTGCTCATCATGACCTCCAATGGGAGAAAAAAAACGGCCCCTTCCATCGCGTGATGGAAGGGGCCGTTGGTCGCGACGCGACGTGCTAGCCTGAAATGCCTCCCATGCACAGTAGCCCGCGACCGGTAAGGCCGAGGGCGCTGGTAAGGAGGAGGAGGCTGCGGTGCGTCATGGATCGCAACATACGCGATTCCCGCGCGCTGTCAAACCGCGGGCCTGGCCTGGGCCATCGCACCAGCGAGCGTCCCGTCCACGCTGGCGCGGCGCGATTCATCCGCGACTCGCGACCACACGTGGTCGAGATGGGCTTCCGTCGTCTGCACGTTGCCGATGCCCACCCGCATGCACACCCGCCCGCGCAGCCGCGTGTGTGTGAGGTACGCATCGCCCGACGCATTCACCCGTTCCACGATCCGTTCGTTGAGCAGGTCCACCGCGTCCGGCGACAATCCGCCGGGATCGAAACGAAAACAGACAACGGCCATCGTCACCGGTGCGGCCACGACGAAGGAGGGCGTCTCCTCGATCCGCGCCGCAAGCAGCGCGGCGAGCCGACAATGTTCTCGAATGCGCGCGATCATTCCCGCACGGCCGAACGCACGAAACACCATCCATGCCTTCAGTGCGCGGAAGCGGCGGCCCAGCTGGATGCCGTAATCCATGTAGTTCACGACCGGCACGTCGCCGCCTGCATGCCACGCGTCGCCCCGCAGGTACTCGGCCGTATTGGCGAACACCGCGCGCAGGATCTCCGGTCGCTTCACGTAGAGGGCGCTGAAGTCGAGCGGGACGAACAGCCACTTGTGCGGGTTCACGACAATGGAGTCGGCGTGCTCCAGTCCCTGCGTCACCCACTTGCCTTCGGGGAGCGCGCCCATTGCGCCGCCGTACGCCGCATCCACGTGCAGCCAGGCTCCCGCCGAGCGACACACTTCCGCGATGTCCGCGACGGGATCCACGCTCGCCGTGGAGGTCGAGCCCACCGTTGCCACCACGGCCATCGCGCGATATCCCAATGCCGTATCACGCGCGATCGCGTCGCGAAGCGCCACGACGTCCATGCGGTACGCGGCATCAGTCGGGATGCGCACGACGTTCTCCTCGCCGAGGCCGAGCATCACCACTGCCTTGTCCACGGAGCTGTGCGCCTGGTCCGAGGCGTAGATGCGCAGCCGCGGAACGTCGTCGCGGCCCGCGAGGCCCCGCGTACGCGTCTCCGGTACCGCGCATTCGCGCGCCGCGGCGAGTGCATGCAGTACCGCTACCGACGCGGTGTCATACACGATGCCGAAGAGATCCGCGGGAAAACCGATCAGGTCGCGGATCCACCCCAGCACCACGGTCTCGATCTCCGTAGCGGCCGGCGACGTCTTCCACGTCATCGCACTCACGTTGAGGGCGGCGGCCACAATCTCGCCGAGCAGTGCGGGTCCGTTGCTCGTGCTGCCGAAGTAGCCGAGAAAGGCGGGATGACCCCAGTGCACCACGCCCGGCAGCACGATGCCATCGAGGTCCTCGAGGATGACCTGCATGTCCTCGCCCGCTTGCGGCATCTGCGGTGCGCACGCCGTGCTCACGTCACCAGGCTGTACCAGCGGCACAATCCGGCGCGTGCCCAGCGACTCGCGGTAATCTGCCACCCAGTCCGCCACGCGGTGCAGTTGTGCGCGCATCTCGTCGGCCGGCAGGTCGCCCAGCAGGTCGTCACTCATGAAATGCGGGGGGCACGGCTGTTGCCCCCAATGGGCTCATGAAGATCCGTCCCAGCACCGACTGCACCTACATCCTGCCGCTCCGCACCAGTACGTCGCTGTGCGACTCGGACCTCGCGCAGTACCTCGCGTGGCTCGCGCCGCAGATGGATGTCATCGTGGTGGACGGCTCGCCGGCGGACGTTTTCGCCGGTCACGCGACCGCCTGGGGCGGGATTGTGCGCCACGTGGCGCCGGCGGCGGACCTCGCCACATCGATGGGCAAGGTCGGGGGCGTACTCACCGGCGTGCGCCTCGCGACACACGAGCGCCTCATCATCGCCGACGACGACGTCCGCTACGACGAGCACGGACTCGGCCAGGTGCTCGGCGCGCTGGACGACGCGGACGTCGTGCGTCCGCAGAACTATTTCGTGCCGATGCCGTGGCACGCCGCCTGGGACACGGGTCGCACCCTGCTCAACCGCCTCAGCGGTGGCGACTGGCCCGGCACGCTCGGCGTGCGTCGGTCGGTGCTGCTGCGCACGGGCGGCTACGATGGCACCGCGATGTTCGAGAATCTCGAACTTGTGCGGACGATCGAGGCGGCCGGCGGGCGCGCCGTGGCGCCGCTCGACGCGTACATCGCACGACGTCCGTCGGGCACGCACCACTTTTTCTCGCAACGCGTACGACAGGCGTACGACGAGCTGGCGCGACCCCCTCGCCTCGCCGTCCAGCTCGCGGTGCTTCCCCTCGCGGTGCTTGGCGTCGTCTACAAGGGCTGGGCGGCACTTGGCGTGGCGGCGGTCGTCGTCATCGCGTTCGCCGAGGTTGGTCGCCGACGGGCAGGCGGCCGGCGCTACTTTCCCGCGCGGGCGTCCCTGCTCGCGCCCGCATGGGTTGCCGAGCGCGCCGTGTGCAGCTGGCTCGCGGTGGGCGCTCGAATGTTGCTCGGCGGCGTCCCATATCGTGGAGTCGTGCTGCATCATGCCGCTACGCCGATGCGGGAGCTGCGGCGACGTCACGCCCCGGCAGCGGTGGCTCCGCCGCGTGAATCTCGACGTCGATCGGCTTGAACGTCCCGTTGTTCGACAATTCCGCCGAGCACGCCGTGACGCCGACGATGAGATCCATCTCCGCGCGCAGCAGCAGGTAGTCGCCGGCACGTGAGCGCGGCGGCAGGATCTGCAACTCACCGGATGGCTGCACCACCACGTTCATGAAGACGTTGAACGTCGTTGGTATCGTGTCGGGCGCGATGCCGTACGGGGCGAGGTTGCGCCACAGGTTCTCGAAGCAGCTCGGGTGGTGTCCCGTGGCGCGGTAGATGATGCGGAACGTGTCGGGGCTGCAGGGCGTGAGCAGGAAGTCGTGCCGCCCCACCGTGTCCTCGACGATGGTCCACATGGGCCGGCTGCGGTTCGAGTACAGTGCGTGCCCCGTGGTGAGGTAGATCGTGTTCGCGTAGTCGATCGTGCGGCCGGACGACAGCCACTCCGCCGGATCCTCGCGCGCAAAGGACACCAGGTCCGAGACCTGTTCTCCCATGGGGTCGATGATGCGGAGCAGCTCGCCCTGCCGCAGCGTGAAGGCGATGCCCGTCTGCGGCGCGAGGTGATGGACGTCGATGAAGGTCACGACGCTGCGCGGTGAAACGGGCAGCGCCACGCCGGCTCCGTGGCACGCCCGGAATATTGGCGCGCCTCGGAGCGCTCGCCGAAGTCGGCCAGGTTTGGATTGAGCGTGCCCTGCAGCGCGATCTCGCGCTCACGCACTGCGCCGCGCAGTCGCTCGAAGCGCCCCGTTTCCTTCAGCCGGTCGAACTGCGCACGCGGGTTGAACACCAGCGCAGGCCACCGGAACCGTCGCGCCAGGCGCGAGCTCGCCGGGTGCAGGCCCACGACGAAGAGCGCGCTGCCGCCGAAGCTGAACGAGAACTCCGGATCATCCGGGTCGTCGCTCACGCCGCGTCCCCACGCCGCCGTCTCGTCGTGCTCGGCCAGCAGCTGGAGCTGTTGCCACAGGTGCGCCTCGAACGTGAGCTCGTCGTCGCAGCGCGAACGGGGAAACACGGCGACGAAGGCACGCAGGCGCGGCTCGTCGTCCGAGACCGTGGCAGCAAACTCCGCGAGGTCGCGCGCCAGCGCACGGGTGGAGCGCCGCGAGCCGAGCGCGCCGTATACGCCGCGCGCGTGACGGTCGGCGCGCACGACGCCCTTCCCCGCGAGGCACGGAAACACGGGATCATCCACGAAGGCCCGGAACGCCGCATCGACGTCGGCCGGATCGATTCGCGCGCTCATTCGAACATGTTCCGGATCCAGTTGGGACTGCAGTGCACCTCGAGCCAGCTGGGGTCGAAGCACACGTGAAGGCTGGCGCGGTGGCGCACGCCGGCGTCCTCGAGCTGCCGCGCCGGCCGCGACGCCGTGCCGTAGGGCAGCACGAAGCTGCGGCTGGCGCGCGACGTCGCCGCCGAGGGAAATGCATTGAGCTCGGCGACATTCGCGGCCGCGCACGCGCGCCAGTGCCACAGCCACCCGCGTCGCGGACGCTGATCCGGCAGGTCGTCACCGAGGTGTTCGAGCCACAGGCGGCGCCGCAACGTCTCGATTGCCCTCGCTTCGTGCGCACCCTCCAGCTCGAGGTTGACGTCGAAGTTCCGCACGCGACGAAACACGCGCTCGCCGAGCCGGCTCTCGAAGTCGGCGCCATAGGAATGCAGTGAGACGCCGTCCACGTTGGCACTGCCCACCGTGGCCCATCGATCATCGGCCACGATCACCTTGCTGTGCACGAACACCTGGTTGAGCAGCAGGCGCTCGCCGTCGCGCGCCTGGCTCCAGAGTGCAAACAGGCCGAACCGGTCGTGCGCGAGCAGGCCGCTGTCGCGGAGCCGCGCATTCTGCCATCCGCGATACGCCGTGACGTCCGGATTCTGGTTCACCAGCGCGACGACCTCGAGCTGCGGGTGCCGCGCGAGCGCGTCGGCCACTGCGCCGATCACCTTGCGCGAGCTGAGGTACTGATGCTCGATGTAGAGCAGCTCCCTTGCGCGCGAGATGCCGCGGAGCATCGCGGCAAGGATCTCGACATGACCGTCGCGATGCGCGGCGAGTACGCGCGCCGGCGCCGTACGGAGGACGCGCTGCGTGACCGTGCGAACCGGTCGAACGGCCGACGGCGGCGCCATGGGCGTCGCGCCATCCGCCGCACCCGCCCACCACTCGTCGAACACACTGCGCAGCTGTCGCGCCGCGCCGCGGCCCACACGCACCGACAGGTCGTGCAGCGGACGTCCGCCAAGCTCGCGCGTCGGTCGCCGCGCATCAACCGGACGGTGCGTGCTGTCATCCCAGTAGCCGTTCACGAATGGCGACCCGAGAAGGAAGCCGTCGCGATCGTCCACTATCAGCATCTTGGCGTGCAGCAGTTGCGGGAAACGATCGATTCCGCGCACTTCGACACCGATCACGCCGCGACGCGCGAGCTCCGCACGCAGTGCGGGCGCCGTGTTCACCAGGATGCTCGTGTTCAGGAGGATCCGCACGCGCAGGGCATGACGCTCCGCGGCCGCGACGAGCACGTCCAGCAGGCGTGTCACGCGCCCATCGGGCGCGAAGGCCTCGCAGTTCACGTCGAACGCCAGCTGCGAAATGCACACGGACGTCCGCGCTCGCCGAATCGCCGAGATGATGGATTCGTAGGCGTCGGCATTGTCGATCAGCCACTCCACGCCCGACGCCTCGGATCCGGAGCGCGCGGATGACGTAACTGTCGATACTTCTTCGGCCGCCTCAACCGGCATGCTGCACCGCCGCGATGCCGCGCGTTGAAACGGGTGAGGCGGGTAATGCGCGACCGGTGATGCGCGCGCGACGGCGTGAGATTTCCGCCAAAGCCGCGACCACGAGGGCCGCGACCAGCGGCAGTACGTAGTACATCAGCCGGAACGTCACCAGGGCGGCAACGACGCCCGCACGCGAGGCAGGCGGAGCGCCATGGGCCAGCAGCGCGATCACCACGAGCTCGAAGATGCCCGCGCCCGCCGGCACGTGGCTCGTGACGCCAGCGGTCTGCGCGATCATGTACGTGCCGAGTGCGACGCCCAGCGGGTACCCGAGGTCCGGCGGAAGGCACGCGTACAGCACGGCGCCTGTCACCAGCCAGTCCACCGTGGACAGCGCAAGCTGCGTGACCGCGAGCCGCGGACTCGGACGCGCAATCCGCCAGCGTCCGCGCCCGATGCCGTCGCGATGCCCCAGAAAGCTCCACGCCACGTACGCCGAAACGAGAGCGATGAGCAGGAACGCCGTCGGCCTGACCGCCATCGGAATGCCGCCCCTCGCGATCGCACTCGTGGACGCGAGCATCGCGACCGCCCCTGCCGCCAGCAGCCCGAGCGTTGCCGTGATGGTGACGAACGCCGTGGCCTGTGCAATGGCGAGCGAATCGAGGCCGCGCGCACCATAGGCGCGAGCGCGCACCGCCGCGCCGGTGAGCAGCGAGAGGCCGATGGACTGGCTCATCGCGTTCGCGACGAATGCCGTCGTCATGGCGGTCGACGCCGGAACGTCCGCGGCGGCGGGATCGTCACAATGCCGAAGCGCGAGGACCTCGATCAGCCCCATCAAGAGGAAACTCACGATGGTGGCCGCAAGCGCCACAGCCAGCCGTGGCCATCCGAGCGAACGTAACTGCACCGCGAGACCCGCGAGGGTCACGCCATCCAGCCGCTGCCAAAGTGCCCACAGCGCGGCGCTCGCAAGCGCCACGCGGAGCAGCAGCATCGATCCTCGCTTGAACTTGCGAGCGGCCTCGGCCGTCATTGTGTGCGGGATCGCACGTGTGTCGCTCCGTCTGGTGGGCGGTCGGGGAGCCGTCGCAAAAGCAATGGATGTGCCGCAGACGTTTGCCTACGTTTCCGGATGTCCCGCAACGATTTCCTCACCTTTCGCCGCTCCCTCGGCCGCACGCCTCCGCTCGAGCGAATGACAGTGCGGGCACGCGGGCTGGACTTCGCAGTGTGGTCGAGCCCGCCGGTAGGCGACGAGATTCCGCTGATGCTCGTGAACGGAGGGTTGCTGCACGATCACGCGCTGTTGTGGCCGGCACTGTCACCACTGGCCGTCCGACGACAGGTACTCCTGTACGACCAGCGCGGTCGCGGCGCATCCGCTGCGCCAGCGGACCCGGCGGCCGCCCGCATCGAGGACGACGCCGAGGACATTCCCGCGCTGCGGCGCGCCCTCGGCATCCGTAAATGGGACGTCCTCGGCCACTCGTGGGGCGGCGGCATCGCGATGCTCGCAGTCGCGCGCGATCCCTCGGGCACGCGTCGGCTGGTGACTGCGAACGCCGTGGGACCCACGAGCGCGTGGATGCCTGCGCTGCAGGCCAACGGGCTGGCGCGCGTGGATGCACGCAGGCGGCAGGTGCTCGCCGAGCTCTACCCAGAGGCACTCTCACGACCCGACCTCGCGACGCACGGCGCCTACTCGCAGGCGATCTACCCGGCCTACTTCGCCGACCCTGCCTTCGCGCAGCACTTCGCGCCGCCGGACGGCGTCAGCGTCACCGGCGCGAGCATCGCGGCACACCTGCGGCGCGTGGGGTACGACTGGAGCGCCAAACTGCGTGCCCTTTCCACGCCGGCGCTCGTCATTCACGGTGAGGACGACGCGCTTCCCGCCAGCGTCGCCACGACGCTGGCAGAGCTGCTGCCCCACGCGCGTCTTGTCCTCATTCCCCGCGCCGGTCACATGCCGTTCTGGGAAGCGCCAGTGCGCTTCTTCAGCGAGGTCGAAGCCTTTCTCGGGCCGGGTCCACCGGCGCGAACCATCCCATGATGTTCCGCACCCGCCACTCCGCCCGCCTCTCCGGCAGCCTCGCTGCCCTCGTGCTCTTCGCCCTGCTGCCCTTCATCACCTCGAGCACCCGCGCCCCGCGCGGACGCACGCGCGTGGCAAGTGGCGGCAGTGTCGGCCGACCGCTCGCATCCGACCCATCCGTCGACGAGCCACTTCGCGCCGCCGTCCGCCGCACGCTCGCCGAGCATGCCACGGGCACCTACATCGGCGAGATGCTCGCCGAGCGTGATAGCGCGCTCGCGCGCTGGCCCGAGCGCGCCCGACCCCTGAGCGTCTGGATACAGCCCGCATCCGACGTCGAGGAATGGAGCAGCAGCTATGTGGACGACGTGCGCGTCGCGTTCCGCGAGTGGAACGCTCTCGCCCTGCCCATTCGCTTCGCCTTCAGCACGGATTCAGCGAGCGCGGACGTGCACGTCACGTTCGTGGACCACTTCGACGAGTCGATCAGCGGACGTACCAAGTGGGCGCGCGACGACGACTGGTGGATCACGGACGCCGACATCGTGCTCGCGGTGTTTCACCGAGACGGACCGATGCTGGATGACGACGCCATGCACGCCATGACGCTGCACGAGATCGGGCACCTGCTGGGCCTCGATCACACGGCCGATACCACCAGCATCATGGCGCCCAAGGTGCGCGTGCGCATGCTGTCGACGGCGGATCGCGCAACGGCGCGCCTCCTCTACACGCTCCCGCCGGGAGGCGTCCGCTAATCCGCCTGCGCGCCGAGATCGTCATGACGGCCCTGGTTGCCGGCCTCGCGACGTTCGTCGGCATGAACGGAGTTCGCACGGCGCGCGCGCGCGCCCGGCGCCAGGCAGCGACAGCACTCTCGCGTGACACGATCATGGTCAGTCACGGGCTGGTCCAGGGCTCGGTGCGGCGCGCGCTCGTGCCAGCCGGCAGTCATCAGGCGATGTCGCCGAGGGAGATGCGACGACGCGTCGCCAGTCTCGCCGGCGGTACGTACATCGGAGACGTCCTCGCGGCGCAGGACAGTGCGCTGTACCGATGGCCGGACCATTTCGGCGATCCGTTGCGCGTCTATGTCGAGCCGTCGTCGATTGTCGCGGGCTTCGATCCCGCGTATCCACAGGTCGCGCGCGACATCTTCGCGGAATGGGTGCAGGCGGGTTTCCCCCTCCACTTCACCTTCATCTTCGACTCCACGTCCGCGGATCTCGCCATCCGCTGGCGCGAGCGTTTCGGCGCGGAGGATGGCCAGCGCATCGGCCTCACGGAACGCGTGCAGACGAGCGACTTCCAGATCGCGAAGGCGACCGTGGACATCGCCACGCACGACAGCAGCGGCCGCGTCTTCTCCGCCGTGATGGTCGCGGGCATCCTCCGCCACGAGATCGGCCACGCGCTCGGCCTCAATCACGCGGGCGATCCGTCGAGCGTCATGTATCGCGAGTCCGCGACGAGCACCATCGGCGCGTCGGATCGCGCCACGCTGCGCCTGCTCTACCTGGTGCCCGGCGGCTCGCTGAAGGACTAGCGTGTCGGCCAAGTGAACGGCCCGGCGTCGATCTTGCCCTCGCGCACGGCCATGGATTCCGAGCTCTACGATGCCGCCATCATCGGCGGCGGACCCGCCGGCCTCTCGGCCGGCATCTGGCTGGCGCGCTATCTCCATCGCGTGATCCTCATCGATTCCGGCGATCCGCGGAACTGGGAGACGCGCGGCGTGAACGGATACCTCGGCTCGCCCGGCATTCGCCCCGCGCAGTTGCGCGGCCTCGGACGCGACGAAGCCCGCGCGCACGGCGTGGAACTGGTTGACGCGGTGTGCGAACGGGTCGAGTGCCATGACGAGGAACACTTCCGGCTCCTGCTCGCCGATGGTCGTCCCATCGACGCGCGCCGCCTGCTGCTCGCGATCGGGCTCAAGGACGTGTGGCCGGACGTTCCCGGCCTCGAGCGGGTCTATGGGGCGAATGCCCACGTGTGCCCGGATTGCGACGGATGGGGCTGCGCCGAGAAGAAGGTCGTGGTGATGGGCAAGGGACGGAAGGCGGTGGGCATGGCGCTCGACCTGACGACGTGGACCGACCAGATCATCATCTGCACCAACGGCGCACCCGCCGACCTCGACCTGCCCGAGTACTGCGCGAAGCTCGACGCGCTGAACATTCCCGTGCTCGAGTCGCGCATCGCGTGCCTCCGGCACGATGGCGCGGTGCTCCGCTCCATCGAGTTCGAGGACGGCCTCCAGCTCGACGTCGACAAGATCTTCTTCGCCATCGGCCAGTATCCGGCCGACGACCTCGGCGCACAGCTCGGCTGCGCGCGCGACGAAGGCGGCCACATCCTCGTGGACGAGCACTACCACACGTCCGTGCGACACTGCTATGCAGCGGGCGACATCGTGCCGGGGCCCCAGCTCGCGATCGCGGCCGCAGGCGATGGCGCCATCGCGGCCCTCGCGATCCACAAGTCGCTGGTCCCGCCGGGCCGCAAGCTCGAGCCGCTATCCGGGCCCGTCGCCACTGCGCCGCGCTGATACGCGGCGCGGATCACCACTTCAGCGACAGGCGTAGCGGCTTGCGCTGGCGGAGGATGTCGAGGGCAACGGCATGGTCGCCGTTCTCCGACGCGAGTGCCACGAGCTCGCGCACCTCGCTCACACGACGCACCGCCTGGCCGGACACCTTGAGGATGACGTCGCCGTCCATGAGCCCGGAGTCGTAGGCAGGCGATCCCATTGCCGCTGCGGTCACGAGCACACCGGTCGCGACACCGAGCGCCTTGGCGAGGCCCTGGCCGATGGACGAGAGCTGTGCGCCGGCAACACCATCCGAGAACCCGGTTCCGAGTGCGAACGGCGGCTGCGGCAAACCGCCAGGCGCGAGTCCCGCCATTGGCGCCGCGGATGCACGCATCGCGACGCGCGACGGTCCATCGGGGAAGGGCGCAGCCGGTGCGAGCCGGGGGAACGCGGCGCCTTCCGGTACCGTGGCCACCGACCACTCGCGCGACCGCGACTCGTCGTCCCGGCGCTGCACGATCCGCGTGGGCGCGGCGGCCACCGTCACCGGGATCTCGCGGACGCGACCGTCCCGGCGGATACGGATGTTGACCTTCGCGTTCGGGATCAGCAGCCGCGTGAATGAGATGTCGTTGGCACTCACGTCCACGCCGTTGTACGCCAGGAGGGTATCGTTCGGCGCCACACCAGCGCGCTGCGCGGGTGAGCTGGGATCCACGGAGATCACGCGCGGATACGCGAAGTACCGCACGAGCAGCTCACCATCCTCCACCCACGGGTTCAATCCGGGCCCCTGCACCACGAGGCCGATCCAGCCGCGCGGACGCGCCTGCTCGGCTTCGCGCACCTGCATGAGCGCCCGCGACATCGATGCGGCTGCACGCTCGCTCGCCTGCGGTGCCATCATGACGCGGATCTGGTCGCCTGGGCCGAGGAGACGGTCGGTGTCCACGTGCATCCGCGACGACAGCTCCTCCAGCCGCTGGATGGTCCGTCCCAGCTCCTCCTCCACACGGCGGCGCTCCGCCATCGTGAGGTCGTCGTGCTCGTTGTACACGCGCGCGAGCGAGTCGAGCTGGTGCTGGTACCGGCGCAGCGCGCGCACGTCGGAGTCTGCGGGTTCGGCACGCGATGGCCGCGTGCGCGTGCTCTCCACACGCTGGACCTGGGCGTCGAGGGGAAACACGCCAACGACCACCAGCACCGTGAGCGAGGCGATCAGCGGGGACCTGCCTGCGCGCCGCTGCACGCGGACGGCGGGAGCGGACGAAAGAAGCGACGACATCAGAAGCTGTTCACGCGAAGGGACGCCGGGAGCGCGGTGTTGAGCTGCCGTAGCGTCGCCTCGCGCTGGCCGAGGGTGGTGAGGTAGTAGCCGTTGATGACGGGATCGTGCGGCGCGTCCCGCATCGCTTCGCGCGTCGTGGAGATCACGCGGTCGAGGGCCGCGAGCCGCGAGCGGTACGCGACCGGGCTGCCACTGCCGGCAGCAGTGGAGTCGACGCGTGCGAGAAATGCGGCGGCCTGCTCGTACACCTGCTCGGAGCGCTGCTGGGCCGTGCGCGCTTCCTCGGCCGAGGCGAACGTCACGGAATCGTCGCGCGAGAGGCCGGCCGGTCGCGCGTCGTCGCCCGGAGTGGCAACGGCCGTCGACGCGGCGATGCCGGACGGCGCTGAACCGGCTTCCGGAAACGCGCGCGCGCCAGCCGACATCCGTCCCGCCATGGCGCCGCCGGCGAGCAACAGCAGGCCCGCGGCGACCTGCAGCCGCCATCGGCGCGAGTGCTGCACGGAGACATGCGTCAGGGCAGGCGCTGGGGCCGCGTGTGACAGTTCGGCGGCGATCGCATCCCAGCGCGTGAGCGGGAGGCCAAATGGAGCACGCTCGGCGTGCGCCATCGCGACCAGCGCCTGATACGCGTGGCGCTCGTGCGCGCACACCTCGCAGGTCGCGAGGTGTGCGGCCTCACCGGGATCGGGGGCCGCGTCGCCGAGTTCGGCGAGTCGTTCAGAAGGCAGGTGCAGCATGTTCCGCAGTGTTGGAGCGAGACGGGTAGCGAGCGGGTGCATCGACCATGTGTGCCAGCAACACGCGAAGCTTCGCGCGCGCCTTGAACAATTGGGACTTCGATCCGCCGGCCGTGATGCCGAGTTCCGCGGCGATTTCCTCGTGTGTGTACCCTTCCACGTCGTGGAGGAGGAAGACCGTGCGCGCGCCCGGCGAGAGCTTGTTCGCCGCTTCCTCGATCGAGGAGGCGAGGAGCGCCCGCTCGGCTTCGGGTTCGACGGATGCGCTGTCGTCTTCCACTTCGACCTCCACCGCCGAGGATCGCCTGGTGCGCCGCAACGCGTTGAGTGTGCGGTTCACCGCGATCCGGTGTGCCCACGTCCCGAACTGCGCGTCGCCGCGGAAGGACGGCAGGGCGCGGAAGATCTGGATCCAGACCTCCTGCGCGACGTCCGCTGCCAGGTCGGGGTCGTGCCCCACCAGCCGACGTACGACGACGTCGATATGCGGAGCGTGGCGGGTCCAAAGGGCCCGCATCGCCGCCTGGTCGCCGGAAACGGCGCGCTGTACGGTGAGCTGTTCATTCTCCATGACGTCCAACGAATCTGTCACGAGGGGCGGCCAAAGGGTTGCCGCGGGCGGAGGGCGGTAATCGCCCGCACGCCCTACCCCTTACGGACGGTGTAACGAATCGGAGTCAGCGCGATCCAGTCGCGCGTTGCGGTGTGTTCCCGGCGTTGGCACGCCGTCCCATCCCGTGGCGGCGGGTCGACACCATGGGCTTGGGAGCGCCACAGGCGAGCGAGCGGCCGCGAGACAAACATCTGGAGTCCATGAAGTATACGTATGTTTAATCTCGCCCGCCCAGCCGACCTCAGGTGCCGCTGCCAGCGACCGTACCTAACGTGTGACTCCACAATCTCTTGCTCGTCGTACCCTCGCAGGCGATACTATGGGCGCGGCGACCCGCGGAACTCGGCGTCGCACCTTCGGTACGTACAAATTCGGGCCTAGATGTTCCTTCCGGCCCCTGGAAAACCAGCCAATCGCGTCCGTGCACGCGTCCTGCCTCTCACAGAGGCAGCGCGTTTGTCGTTGTGAAGTCGCCTTGAGGATCTCGCGTTGCTCAAACTGCTGGTCGTCGCAGCCACGCTCCTGTCGCCGCTCTCGCCGGCCGGGCCCATCGCCCCGGCCGGTGACGGCCTGCCGGCGAAGCTCCCATCCGCCGTCGGGATGTCCGCGTCACGGCTCGCCACGATCGATCGCGTCGTCGAGCGCGGGATCAAGGCGGGTGGCTACCCCGGCGCATCGGTCGTCGTCGGGCGCAAGGGTGCCGCCGTCTGGGAAAAAGGCTTCGGTCGCCTTGGCTGGACACCGGAATCCGCGCCGGTCGTCCCCGAGCGCACGATCTACGACCTGGCGTCCCTCACGAAGGTCATCGGCACCACCACCGCTGTGATGATCCTGTTCGACGAGGGGAAGCTCCACCTCGAGGACCCGGTCTCGAAGTTCATCCCCGAGTTCACCGGGGGCGGCAAGGAATCCGTCACGCTGCGCATGCTGCTGGAGCACCGCTCCGGGTTGCCGGCAGGACGTGACCTCTGGCGTATCGCGCACACGCCCGAAGAGGCGCGCGCCACCGTCATCTCCACGCCCCTCTTCGCCGCGCCCGGCCAGTTCTACGAGTACTCGGACCTCGGCGCCGACATGCTCGGCTTCACCGTCGAGGCAGTCACGGGCGAGAAGCTCGATGCGTTCCTGCAGCGCCGCGTGTTCACGCCACTCGGCATGTCGGACACGCATTTCCGGCCCGACGCATCCCTGCGCGGCCGCATCGCCCCCACCGAGATCACGCCGCCACGCGGCTACCCGCTTCGCGGCGAGGTGCACGACGAGAACGCGTACGCGCTCGGCGGCGTCGCCGGACACGCCGGCCTTTTCAGCACCGTGAGCGACCTGTCGATCTTCGCGCAGATGATGCTCAATGGCGGCACGTATGGCGGCACGCGCATTGTCGCGGACAGCACCGTGCAGCTGTTCACGCATCGCGGTTCCGTGGCGAAAAGCACGCGTGCGCTTGGATGGGATACCTGCAACGGCGAGTTCGGCTGCGGGAAGTACCTGGGCGCCGATGCGTACGGGCACACCGGCTACACGGGCACGTCGCTCTGGATCGACCCGGACCACGACATGTTCGTGATCCTGCTGACCAACCGCGTCCACGCCGCCAAGGCACGTCGCCCCGCGAAGGTCATTTCCGACGTCCGCGCTGACCTGGCCGACGCAGCCGCCCTCGCGGTGACGGACAACGCCGGCGGCATGATCGCCATGCCCCGGTCGTTCCGGGCCGACAAGGCGGTGGGCTGGAACAAGCCGGAGCGTGCGGCTCGTGGGCGGAACAAGGGCAAGGCGAGCGCATCGAAGTCGAAGAGGGGCAAGTCATCGGCGTCGAAGAAGTCGTCGTCGAAGAAAGTGACGACGAAGAAATCGACGACCAGGCACTCGAGCGCGACGGGAAGCACCAAGAAGCACGTGGCCAGTTCCGCACGGAAGGCCACCCACCACGGGTAGGTCGTTGCGGGACGCGCGGTGGCTGGTGATGTTCCAGTAGTCCCGCACGGAGTTCCGCATCGATGTCCACCGAACAGGAAGCGTCGTCCGCCGCCGCGGAAACCGCGGATGCGCCACAGCCCGGATCCGCCGCCGCCTTCTCGGAGTTCAGCCTCGAGCAGGCGAAGCTGGCGCTCCGCAAGGTGAAGGATCCCGACCTCAACCTGAACATCGTGGACCTCGGCCTCGTCTACGACGTGCGCGTGCATGGCGCCGACGTCGAGGTCGACATGTCGCTCACGTCGCCAGGCTGCCCCAGCGGACCCGAGATCATGGGTGACGCCGAGCGGAAGCTGCAGGCGATACCCGGTGTGGGGACAGTGACGATCAACCTCGTCTGGACTCCGCTCTGGTCTCCCGACCGCATCGAGCCGCGGGTCCGCGCCTACATGGGCCTGTAGGCTGCCCGCGTCGTCAGCCCGTTAGTCCCTGTACGGCGAGGACGAGAGTGCCGGAATCACGGCGCTGTCGGGCGGAGTCTGCGGGGCCGCCGATGCCTTGCGATGCGGTGCCAATGCCGCGACGAACGCATCGCCCAGCTCGGCCGCCTGCCAGCGTCGCAGCTCGGTGACCTCCGCGACGTCCGCAACGGACGCGGGATTACGACGTGCCACGGCCTCCATCCGGTCGCGCGAGCAGAGCACGCCCGGATCGAGCGCGAGCCGCTTCGCCGCGTCGTCGCGAGCCGTCTTGAGGGCACTGACGCGGGCGTCGAATTCCGGGTCGCGATCCCACCGTGCCGCGCGCGGAAACCTGGGCAGTTCAGCCTCCGGGACGGCCAGCGCACGCTGTACGGCCTCGAGCAACTCGTTGCCGCGCTGCTCGAGGATGTTGCGCGGCATGCCCTTGATCTTGCCGAGCGCATCGCGGCTTGCGGGCTGCGTTCGCGCGATGTCGAGCAGCTGCTCGTTGCCGAGCACGCGAAAGGTCGCACGGTCCAGTTGTCCCGCTACCCCGTCGCGCCATGGCACGAGCTCGCGGAGCACGGCCAGCTCCCGGCGGTTGAGATCACGCGCCCCCTTCAGGCGGAGGAACGACATGCCCGGCTCTTCCTCGGCCCACCGTGTGCCTTCGAGCAGGCCGAACTCCTCGCGTGCCCAGTCCAAGCGGCCCATCCGCTCCAGCTCCGCCGACATCTTGTCCTTCAACGACAGGAGATAGCGCGTGTCCTGCGCCGCGTAATCGAGCATGTCGGCGGTGAGCGGACGCATCGACCAGTCGGCGCGCTGGTGCTTCTTGTCGAGCTTCACGTCGAAGAAGCGCTGGAGCAACGCGGCGAGACCGAAGGCCGTGTAGCCGAGCATCTGCGCCGCGATCCGCGTGTCGAAGATGTGCTTGATCTTCCAGCCGTAGTCCTGCTGCAGCAGCCGGAGGTCGTAATCCGCGTCGTGAAACACCACCTCGACTGCAGGATGCTCGAGCAGTGCGCCGAGTCCCGCCGGCGTGCCGATGGGCAGCGGGTCGATGACGGCGTGGCGGTCACGCGTGGACAACTGGAGCAGGTAGATGCGATCGACGAAGCGGTGGAAGCTCGCACCCTCCGTATCGAGCGCGATCTCCCGGACGCCGGCGATCTCCGTGGTGAAGCGCTCCACGGCGGGGACGGTGTCGAGGTACTCGAACGATGCATCCTTCGCGCGGTCGGCCACGCTGCTCCTCATTCTGTTGACGGATCGAAATACGACCGCGTAATGTATCGACTGGAACACTGCGGTCACCCGGTCCCGAAGCAGGATTCCGGCCGCGCGTGCACGATCTCCCCAGCCATGGCGCATGACTGACAGCAACGCAGCACCGGAAAGCCAGCAGCCTCGTCCGTCCGATCCCGCATCGCCTGGCGAACCTCCGCGGTCCGGGCGCGACTCCGGCGCCTCTCGCGTCGTGAGGGTCTCCAACCCACGCGGACGAGCCGTGGGGTGGCGCAGTCGGGACATCGTGCGTGCGACGGCGCTCGTGGTCGTGGTGCTTCTCGGCGTCCGCCTGTTCTGGATCGCCCACGTGCTGTTCTTCGTGGTGTTCCTGGGCATGCTGTTCGCCATCGCCGTCTCCTCTGGCGTCGACAAGCTGCTGCGCTTCCGGATTCCGCGCGCGCTGGGCGCGACGATGATCGTCGTGACGTTCGTCGCGCTCCTCGTGGGAGTGGGAGCGTGGCTCGCGCCGACGCTCCGCGCACAGGGCACCGAGTTGCGGCAGAAGCTGCCCGAGGCCGTGGACCGCGTGCAGGACTGGGTCAAGCAGCGGCAGAGCGGCGTGCTCGGGCTGCTCGTGATGGAGACGGGCGGCGGCACCAGCCCGGTCACTGGAGCCAAGGGCGACACGCTCGTCCGTTCGCCGCGCGTGCGCGCGCCGGGCGACACCGTGGTCGAGGGCAAGCCGGCGACGCTGAACGACCAGCTGCGCGAGAGCATGAGCGGCATGTCCCGCTACCTGTTCCCGTTCATCACGTCCACGGTGGAGATCGTGGGTGGGGTCCTGCTCATCCTCTTCCTCAGCATCTACTTCGCTGCGGAGCCTGCCCTGTATCGGCGAGGACTGCTGTCGCTGCTGCCGGCACGAAAGCGCGCGCGCGGCACGATCATGATGGATCGCGTCGCCGTCGTGCTCCGCAAGTGGCTCATCACGCAGCTCATCGCAATGACGGTGATGTGGGCGGTGAGCACGATCGTGCTGCTGCTGTTGCACGTGAAGGCCGCATTCGCGCTTGGCGTGCTGGTGGGGCTGTTCGAGTTCATTCCCACCATCGGGCCCATCCTCAGCGCGCTGCCCGGCGTGGCGATGGGGTTTCTCGACTCGCCGGAGAAGGCGGGATACGTGGCCGTCGCGTACTGGGGCATGCAGTTCGTCGAAAATCACCTGCTGATCCCGCTGCTGATGAAGAACGGGCTGCGACTGCCACCCGCGCTCACGGTCATCACGCAGGGCGTCTTCGCGATCGTGTTCGGGTTCATCGGGCTCATGGTCGCCGTGCCGATGCTTGCCACCATCGTTGTCATGGTCGAGATGTTCTACCTCGAGCAGCTACCCCTGGAGGGCACCTGGTCGCATCCCACGCCAGGTGCGGACGAGCCCCGTTCACGGATCGCTGGCGCGAGTCCGCAGCCGTAGCGTGACGGGGCTGTTCGACCGCTATCCGCGGCTTCGTGCCACGCTGCCGCTGGTGTCGCTGGGTGTGTCGGAGACACCGGTGGAGCGCTGGACGATCGACGGTGCCACGCTGCTCATCAAGCGCGACGACCTTTCCGCGCCCGCGATGGGCGGCAACAAGGTGCGCGCGCTGGAGCTGTTGCTCGCCGGTGTGCGCACGGGCGGACGGGTCCTCACGGTGGGGCCCACGGGCTCCACGCATGCACTCGCGGTGGCGCATTACACGCGGCAGCTCGGTGCCGAAGCGGAGGTCATTACCTGGCCGCAGGAGACGAATGCGGTGGCCATCGCGACGGCCCGGCGCCTGGCGACGCGGGCCGCGGTGACGCCGTCCCGTTCGACCGTCGGCGCATACTTTCGAGCCGCAATGCGTCGGCGCCAGCTCGCGGTGCGGTGGGTCGCCGCCGGTGGCAGCTCGCCGCGCGGCGCGCTGGGGCACGCAAGCGCGGCGCTCGAGCTCGTTCGTCAGCTCGGTGCCGAGGGCCGGCCCATGCCCGCGTACATCGTCGTGCCGCTCGGCAGCGGGGGAACCGTGGCTGGCCTGTTGCTGGGGCTCGCCATCGCTGGCGCGCGCACACGCGTGGTCGCGGTGCGCGTGGTGCCTGGCATCGTGGGCAACCGCTGGCACGTGCTGCGTCTGGCGGCGCGGAGTGGTGCGCTCCTCGCGCGACTTGCCGGTGAGGCGGTGCCACGACTGGATCCGGACCGACTCGTGATTGCGGCTGACGCATACGGCGGCGCCTACGGTCGTTCGACTGGTCCGGGACGCGCCGCCGCGGTGGCGCTCCTCGCCGCTGGTGGCCCGCCGCTCGACGACACGTACAGCGCGAAGGCGTTTGGCCACGCCCTGGCGCTCGCGCGCGGCGCGCCTGACGACAGTGTTCTTTTCTGGCTAACCTTCGACGGACGATGGCTCGCCGCCGGCGACGATTCCATCGTTCCCCTACCGCGCTGAGGATTCCCGATGGATCGCCTTCCCGAGGTCGTCTTCCACGTGTATCCGGCGGACTGCGACATGCTGGGCCATGTCAACCACGCCACGATGCTGGCCTTCCTGGAGCGCGCGCGCTGGGAACTGCTCGAGCGTGAAGGGGTCGGCGGCGTGCGCGACTTCGCGACCGTGCCCGTGTACTCCGTCGTGCGGCACGTGGACATCGACTACTTCGCGCAATCGCTGCCGGGCGACGACCTCGCGATCCGCAGCGGACTGCTCGCCGTCCGCAACACGAGCTACATCGTGAAGCAGGATGTGCGGAAGGTGGAAACCAACCTGCTCGTGGCGCAGGCGTCGATCGTGTTCGTCGCACTGGACCGTACAGGGAAGCCGGTGCGTGTGCCCGACGAGTGGCGCACGCTCCTGCCGCACTGGCCGGAGGACGACGAGCGCGGCGCGCGATGATTGCCATGCTGCCGGGCGCGCTCGAGCTGGAGTACGACGAGGCCGGCGGCGGCATTCCCTTCCTCCTCATCCACGGGTGGCCACACGGCGGCGCGTTGTGGAGCGCGCAGCTGAGCGGCCTGTCCACGCAGGCGCGCTGCATTGCGCCCGACCTGCGGGGGTTCGGCGGCTCGTCCGTGCAGCCTCCGTGGTCGGTGGACCAGTTCGCGGACGATCTCGCGGCGCTGCTTGCGATGCTGGGCATCGAGCGCGCCGTGGTCTGCGGCCTGTCGATGGGCGGCTACGTCGCGCTGGCCATGCTGAGGCGACATCGGCACCTGCTGCGGGGGCTCATCCTGGCGAGCACCCGGGCCACGGCGGATTCGCCAGAGATGCGCGAGCGGCGGCAGCGGCTCATCGCGTTCGTGCGCGAGCACGGCGTGGAGGCGCTCGCCGCGCGCCAGGTGAAGGCCATGGTGGGCGCCACGACCTTCGAGTCCCGGCCGGACGTAGTCGAATCGCTGCGCCAGCTCATGGCCTCGGCGCCTGCTGACGGAGTGATCGGCGGACTCGAGGCGATGATGCACCGGCCCGACGCGACGCCGCTGCTGCGCGGCATCGACATCCCCACGATGGTGGTCGGCGGCATCGAGGACATCTTCACGCCGCCCGGGGAACTGCGCGCGCTGGCGGACGCCATCCCGAACTGCCGGTTGGAGCTGATCGTCGGCAGCGGCCACGCGTGCTGCTTCGAGATGCCCGCGGCATTCAACCACGTGGTGGGCGAGTTTCTCGCGTCAGTCATCCATGACTGAGCATCTCGCGGCGTCGGACGTGCGCGGCCATCCACCGCGCGCCGCTTGAGATACACTGCCGCGCCAGCGACCTTTGAGGCGTGTTCGTCCCACTCGCCCATGTGATGCACGCCATGCCCACCTCGCCACCAGACCACATGCCCGATCCACAGATCTCGGAGGCCGAGCGCCGCCCGAGCGCGCGGATGGGGGCCGTGCTGTTCCGGCATCGAGGGTGGCTTCCCGTCCCGTTCCTGCTCGTGCCGCTGCTGGCGCACGGCGATACCGACGCGATGAACTGGATTCTCGGGTTCATCTTCATCGTGCTGGGCGAGGCCGTTCGCCTCGCCGGCGTTGCGGCGGCGGGCACCGTCACCCGGCGTCGCTCGCGCACGGTGCAGCGGCTCGTCACCTACGGCATCTTTGCCTGGATGCGGAACCCGCTGTACGTCGGCAACTTCCTCATCTGGCTCGGCTTCATCGTCATCTCGGGCGTGTTCTGGTTCATCCCGGTGGCCATCGTCCTTTTCGCGGTCGAGTACACACTCATCGTGCGCTACGAGGAGGGCGTGCTCGAGTCGATCTTCGGCGCGGAGTACCTGCGCTACAAGGAGCGCACGTCGCGATGGTTCCCGCGCCCGCCAGGCAGCGACGAGGAAGGGGAGCACCACTGGGGCGAAGCGTGGCGCAGCGAGATCAGCACCTTCCTGCAGTACATCGTCATCACGGCGGCCTTCATCGCGAAGGAGCACTTCGGCTGGTCGATCTAGCCGATCGTCTGCGCGGTGTCGGGGACGGCGGCTGCCGTCGGGTGTCCCTCGGCGCGTAGCCCCAGCAGGTAGGCCGTCAGTTCCTCGAACGACCGGGCCACGAACTCCGCCTCGCTGGGGCCGTTGTCGCGCACCACGTCGATGCGGACGGCGCGGAATCCCGCCGCGAGCGCGCCACGCACATCCGTGCGCTCGTTGTCGCCAATGTGGAGTATCTCGCCGGGCGCCATCGCGAGCTCCGCCTCGGCCGCCAGGAAGATCTCAGCGCGCGGCTTTGCGTGACCGACATCCATCGAATAGATCGTCGACGAGAAGAAGCCACGCGCCGCATCCTTCTCGAGTAGCCGGTCCTGCGCGCGCCCGGACGCAAAGCCGGTGTCACTGATGATCGCGAGCGTGAACCGGCGGGAGAGGGTGCGGAGCATCTGCCACGCGCCGGCGAGCATCGCCGGAGGCAGCATCAAGAGCGCATTGTCGACGGCGTCCACCGCGGTCGCGACGTGTGAGCAGCCGTCGCGCGGCGTGACGGCGGCGCGCTCGAGGATCCACCGCAGGCGCTCATCCGTGCGATAGCCGCGATGCTCCTCGCGCCACCAGCGCTCGGCCTCGGTGCCCGAAGCCTCGTAGAGCGCGCGAAGTTGTTCCTCCGGAAGCGCGCGGCCATACGCACCGAGCAGTGCACCCACCGCCGTGCGACGAAGCGCGACGCGCTCGGGCAGCGCGCCTCCCTCGTACAGCGTATCCCAGTAGTCGAACGTCAGGGCGCGAAGCATCGCGCCTCCGGGGTGGCCCGGGTCAGCGGGTAGGACGACCGGGCGGCGTGTCGCTCTTGAAGACGTCCCGGTTGAGCTGGATGTACTCCTTCATCGGTGCCGGCACGTCTTCCTCGGGGAAGATGGCCGTCACCGGACACTCCGGCTCGCAGGCGCCGCAGTCGATGCACTCGTCCGGATGAATGAAGAGCTGGTCCGGACCTTCATAGATGCAATCCACCGGACAGACGTCGACGCACGCCTTGTCCTTGGTGT
>JBDTYL010000297.1:0-13151 GCA_040005695.1 bacterium
GAGGAGGCGATGGAAGAGCTGTTGCGCGGCCGCACGACGCTGATCATCGCGCACCGGCTGCGTACCGTCCGCCGCGCGGACCGCGTCCTCGTGATCGAGCACGGGCAGATCGTGCAGGAGGGCACGCACGACGTGCTGGTGTCGAGCGAAGGGATCTACGGCAAGCTGTACAAGGCGGAGCTGCGGGACTGACCGTCGTCCCGCCGGTGACGCGGACAAGCAGATCCTTCCCTTCGTCGCTTCGCTCCTCGAGGGCAGGCTGCTGCGCTCAGGACGACAATTGTCCGCTGCGCATGTTGCGGTCTGCGTCGCGCATTTCATCCACTGCCCTCATGCAGTCCTCTGCGTCCTCTGTGGTGCAATTTCCCGAACCGCAATTACCGCAGAGGACACAGAGGGCCAGAGAGGACCGCGTCGAGAGACCTGCGCCGGAAGACAAGCAGATCCTTCGCTGCGCTCAGGATGACGAGAACTACGGCTGCTTGCCGGCGAGCACCACGGCGACTTTCACGGTGCCATCCGCGGCGACGTCCACCGACTGCGTGGTGGGACCGGTGCGCTCGTGCCAGGCGTGCAGCGTGTAGTGCCCTGGCGGCACACCGTCGATGGTGAAGGCGCCGCCCGTGCCGCTGACGGCATAGTACGGGTGGTCGAACACCGCGAGGTACGCGCGCGTCCATGCGTGATCGGGATCGCGCACCGCGACCATGCCGGGCAGCTTGAAGGGCAGCTCGGTGGGAATCACCTGCTCGCCGCCGCCAAGGAGGATCGCCGCGCGAGGCACCGTCTCGCCCCCTGACGTGAAGCGGAGGTGTTGCCGGAACTCGTCGTGCCCGATGATGTTCACCGCGCTGCCCACCATCGCTGCCTGCACGCGCGGGGTGAGCCGGCAGTGATCGCTCTCGAGCTCGAGGCGCCGCTCGAGACCGAGCGCCTTGCCGCTGCGGATGCCGTCGAGCCACACGACCGCGCCTGCCAGCCCACTGCCCTGGACCTGCGCCGATCCATCGGCGATGGAATCACCGCAGAGCCCCGACGCGGCACCCGTTGCCACCGCAGGAAGCACCGGCAGCGGCTCCTTCAGCGTGACGGTGCCCGAAACGGTGCCCGGCGTCGCGACGGTGACCGCGCGATCGGCGGCGGTCGGCGGCGCGATCACGACGTCGCCGTAGGATTCGGCGCGCGCGGCGCTATCGGCAGAAGCGGCGCCTGCTCGGCGAGGACCGTCCGCGTCACCACGGCACGCGGAGAGCAGTGCGAAGGAAGTGGCGCCGATCAGGACGAGGCGGCGGGACGTTGCGCGTGGTATCGTTGCGGCGATCACTGGGTCGATCGAATGTCTGGAGGAAGAATTCCTGCACTGCAGGCGCAAGGCTTGAGCCAGCCGTCACAGCCGCACGCCGCCCGGGACCGCCGAGCTCGCTCTTCTCGACGACGCACACTGACAACATACTGCACCAACTCATGAAGGCCTGTGGATTCGCCCGCGGCACCGCGCTGCGCCAGGTGCTTCCCGTCGTCGTCGTGCTGACGTCGGCCTGCGCGTCGCTGCCGACATCCGCTGCACCCGCGATGGAGCGCTGGGGATTCAGTGCACCGTGGGATCCGCGCAGCGCGGCGAGCGTCCGCGCTCACGGGTCAGCGCTCGACGGCGTGGTGCTCGACTGGATTCCGCTCGACACGGTGACGGGCATGCCGTTCGTCCTCTACCAGGAGTCGCTCGCGGCCGTCCTTCCGCCCGATGAGCGGCGCCTCGTGCTGGTGACGTCGTTCGTGACGGACCAGTTCCATCCTGCGGTGGTGCGCCGGCTCGCCACGGATTCCGCATTGCTCGGGCGCAGCGCCGCGGCGATTGCCGAGCGCGCGCTGCGAGGCGGCGCTCGTGGCGTGGTGATCGACTTCGAGGGAATGACGGGTGCCGACACCGCGGTCACGCGCGCCGTGGTGGCCGCCATCGCCGACGCCGCGCATGCGCGGAACGTCGGCCCCGTGGTCATTGCGATGCCCGCGACCGACACGGTCGGTTACCCAGCGCGACTGTTCGCCGGAACGGCGGACCTGCTGCTGGTCATGCTGTACGACCAGCACTGGGCGACGTCCTCGCCCGGCGCCATCGCTGATCCGGCCTGGGTGCGGCGCACGCTCGCAATGCGCGTCGCCGAAGGGGCGAGCGGCCGCATCGTGGCGGCGCTCCCGCTGTACGGTTACCTGTGGCGCGCGGGTCGCTTGGCGGAAACCCTCTCGTACGACGACGCCCGGCGCTTGGCCGCCGAGGCCGGCGTGCCGCTCGAGCGCGATCCGGCCACGGGGTCTCTGCACGCAGTACGCGCAGGCGACGACGGGTGGGAGCTCTGGGTGAGTGATGCCACCCTGCTCGACGCGCTCCGCCGCGAGGTGAGCGCGCTCGGCGTATCCCGCGTGGCCTACTGGCGGCTGGGCCTCGAGGATCCCGCGCTCTGGCGCTAGACGACGAACAGTTCCCGCTGGTAGACCGCAGGCGTAACGACCGCTCGGCCAGGCTCGATGTACACGTTCACTTCGGTGCGCATGCCGATTTCGCCGGGAATGTAGATGCCCGGCTCGATCGAGAAGCCCACGCCGGGCACGAGCAGCCGTTCCTCGCGCGTCTCGAGGTTGTCGAGGTGCGGACCGGACCCGTGCAGTGAGCGGGCATCGATGGAGTGGCCGGTGCGATGCGTGAAGTACTCGCCGAATCCACGCGCCGTGATCACGGCGCGCGCGGCATCATCCACGTCGGCGCCGCGCAGCGGACGTCCCTCCGCGGCCGCACCCTGCACGAGCGCGATCGCGGCATCACGCGCATCGCGCACGGCGGCCCAGATCTCCTGCGCACGTGACGTCGGGCTGCCGAGCGTGGCCATCCACGTCTGGTCCGCGTAGATGCCTTCGGGCTCCGTCGCCCAGAGGTCGATGAGCAGTACGTCGCCGTCCACGATGGGTCGTGGATGGTCCGGTGACGGCTCGTAGTGCGGGTTCGCGGCGTTGGCGCCGGCGCTCACGTTCGGCCCGTGATCGGTGGAGAGGCCGGCGGCCGCGAACCGCTCCTGCATCCACGTCATGAGCTGGAACTCGGTGATCGGCTGCGCCGTGCGTGAGCGGTCGCCGGCAATGCGAAAAGCCGCCTGCGCGATCTCCGCGATGACCTCCGCGGCGCGCACGTGCGACGCGATGTGCGCCGGCGTCCACGACGCATGGAAGCGCGTGACCAGCTCGCCGCTCGACGTGATGGATGCCGCACCGGCCGCGCGCACCATCTCGAGCACGCCCGCCGGCACGCGATCGAGGTAGGGCACGGCGTCGCCCGCGGAATACTCCATCGCGATCTTCCTGCCCTTCACCATCTCGCTCACGGTGCCCTCGAGGGTGCGCCACGAACTGTAGACGGACTTGCGCCACTCCTTCGGCCACGCGTGCCACGGGCCGGGCTCGATGGCATGGCCGAGGGCGTGCGGCACGCCTTCGCGGGGGATCCACACGAAGATGCGGCGCGACACGAATCCTTCGAGCCCCAGCATCCCCATCGCAATGGGGTTGGTCCGCTGGAAGTCGAAGAGGAGCCAGCCGTCGAGGTCCGCGTCCGCGAGGGCTTGCTGCAGCGCGGGGAGCATGTCCGGTGAGAGCATCGCGTGGGTCGTCCTGGTCAGGTGGTGGATGAACGGTCCGCGCCGCGCCAGTCCGCGCGCCATTCGCAGGTGCCCTCTCCGCGTCCCTCGCAACGCGTGTGTTCCACGGAGCCCGTGGCGCCCACGAGCAGCCGGAGGCTCTCCCGGAGCGAGGCCTCGTAGAATGCGCATCCCGTGCTGCCCGGGGCCACGCCGAGCGTGACCGAGCGCGGCACCTCGAGGAGGATGAACTGGCCTACGCGTCGCACCGTGCCGTTGAGGTAGCGCTGCGCGATGCGCCGGGTCTTCCGGAACGCGAGCGGGCGCGAGATCATCGACGGCATGACCTTGAGGACGCCGCGCGTCACCGGCGAGACTGTCATGTAGGCCTCGCGCGCCAGGAACCGGCCCGCGGCGCGCAGCACGGCCTCGGCATCCGGCCGGCGGCCGATCAGCCGCGCGAGCGCGATGGTCTCATCCTGCCCGGTGCGGTGGTTGCGGCGCACCGCCTCGGTGTAGCGTTGGATCTGTGTGTAGACCGTATCACTCAGCCCGAAGCGCTTGTTGCGCAGTTCGTCCACGAATTCCGTCTCGAGGAGACCCTCGGGAGTATCGACGTCACGAACGGCTTCGAGGAGGCTGAGCGGCAGGAGTGCGTCGACAGTGGCGAGCATAGAACAACGTTGGACGACAGGGCAGCAGGACGAGCGAGGCAGCCGTTCAACCTAACGGGAACCGAGGGGGCTCTCAATGGCTTCACCGCATGTGCGTATCCGGTTCGCGTGCTGACGCCTCCGCGCGCGATCGTCGGACTGCTCGTGGCGGCCGCCTTTGCGGTGTCCGCGCGGCGCATCGGTTCGCTGTCAATCTCCGGCGCCATCGCGGCCACCGGCGCCGGCGCCGCGGCCATCGCGGCCGGCTGGCAATGGGGAGGACTGCTCATCACGTACTTCGTCGCGACATCACTCCTTACCCGGCTGGGACGTGTGGACAAGGAACGGCGCACCAGCGGCATGGTCGCCAAGGGCGGGCCACGTGATGCCGCGCAGGTGCTCGCGAACGGCGGAGCGTTCGCGGCGTGTGCGCTGCTCTCCGCAATGGTGCCTGCGGCAACAGCACCGCTCACGCTGGCGGCACTCGGCGCGCTCGCGGCATCCACGGCAGATACCTGGGCGACGGAAATCGGCACGCAGCTCGGCGGCGCACCACGCTCGGTCACCACGCTGCGGCGGCTGTCCCCTGGGACCTCCGGCGGCGTGAGTGTCGCGGGCTCGCTCGCGATGCTCGCCGGCGCGGCATTCCTCGCTTTCGCCGCGCGCGCGTTCGGGCTCACGACGGCCGTGGCGATCATCACGATCGGCGGCGTGGCTGGTGCCCTGGCCGACTCGCTGCTGGGCGCCACGGTGCAGGAGCGACGCTGGTGTCCGGCTTGCGAACAAGGCACCGAGCAGCGCCGCCACGCATGCGGCGCGGCGACGACGCATGCTGGCGGGCGCGAGTGGATGGACAACGACCTCGTCAACCTGCTCGCGACAGTCACGGGTGGCGCGGTAGCCGCTCTGCTCGCCACCCTCTAGCCTTCCGGCGTGCACACTCTCGCTCACACCGACGGACCGTGGGACGCGATCGTGGTGGGAGGCGGGCCGGCGGGCGCCTCCACGGCGTTCGCGCTGTCGCGCGCCGGCGCGCGGGTGCTCGTGCTGGACCGCGCCACCTTTCCGCGACCCAAGCCCTGTGCGGAGTACCTCAGCCCACAGGCGTCGCGCCTGCTCAGCGGGATGGGCGCCCTCGACGCGGTGGAAGGCGCCGGCGCGGCGCACCTCGCCGGCATGATCGTCCGCGCGCCCAACGGCGCCACGCTCCGCGGCGATTTCGTCGCGAATCACGGCTACAGTGCGTTTCGCGACCGCGGCCTCGCGCTGCGCCGCACCGCGCTCGATCCCATCCTGCTCGACTGCGCGCGGCACGCCGGCGCCGAGGTGCGCGAGGGAGCGCACATGGTGGACCTGCTGCGCGACGGGGACGGACGCGTCGCCGGCGTGCAGTTGCTCGGTGAGGGCGGCGCGCGCACGTCGCTGCGTGCGCCGCTGGTCGTGGGTGCGGACGGACTCCGGTCCGTCGTGGCGCGACGTCTCGACCTTGCGCGCACGAGCCGGTGGTGGCCGCGCCGCATCGCCCTGGTGGCGCACTACGAGGACTTCGGCGACGTCGGCGACTGGGGCGAGATGCACGTCGAGCGCGGCGTGGGATACGTCGGCCTCGCGTCGGTGGGGAATGGGCTGACCAATGTCGCGATGGTGGTGCCCGCGTCGGCGGGGAAGGATGTGAGCCGCGACCGCACGGCATTCTTCGACCAGTGGCTCCGCGACCGCCCGCAGCTCGCGGGGCGCGTGGCAGGGGCGCGACGCGTAACGCCGGTGATCGCCACGGGCCCCTTCGCCTCGCATGCGCGCCGGCCGTGGGCGCCCGGTGTTGCCCTCGTGGGCGATGCCGCGGACTTCTTCGATCCCTTTACGGGCGAAGGCATCTATGCGGCGCTGCGGGGCGGCGAGCTGCTCGCCCCGTTCGCCATGCGCGCGCTCGGCGCCGCATCCACGGTCGACGCCGACGAGGCGCTACGGGCCTACGGGCGCGCGCGACGCGCGGAGTTTCGCGGCAAGTGGATCGTCGAGCGGCTCATCAACGCCGCGGTGAGCTATGCGCCCGCCATGAACTACTTCGCCGGCACCCTCTCGGCGCGCAAGGACATGGCCGACCTGCTCGTGGGCGTAACGGGAGACTTCGTGCCGGCCAGCGCGGTGTTGCGCCCGGGCTACCTCGTGAATCTCTTTCGGCAACCCCATCGCCCCCTTTCCGAGCCATGACCATCGACCCGGATACCTTCCGCAGCGTGCTCGGACGCTTCGCGTCCGGCATCACCGTGATCACCGCGCTTGACGAGCAGGGCCACGACGTGGGCATGACGGTGAGCGCGTTCTGCTCCGTGAGCCTGCGGCCGGCCCTCGTGCAGGTCTGCGTGGACCGCGTGGCCTCGATGTTCGACGCCCTCCAGCGCGCCGAGCGCTTCGGCATCAACGTGCTGGCCTCGGAGCAGGAAGGGCTGTCGCGGCGCTTCGCCGCGATCGAGTCGTCGCACCGGTTCGACGGCATCGGCTATACGCGTGGCGAGAACGGCGTCGTCCTGCTCGACGACGCACTGGCCCACATGGAGTGCAAGGTCATGACACGCGTGGACGCTGGCGACCACATGATGTTCATCGGCGAGGTGGAGCGCGCCGTGGCGGCCGATGCACGTCCGCTGCTGTACTACCGCGGCGGCTACGCGCAGCTCGAGCGCTGATGCGCGCGCAACGTGCACGTTCATCCCGATGCGCGGGGCACCCCTGTCCCTCCTGACACCGGCGCGACATCGCTCGTTCGAACACCTCGACGACCCGTCGACCGACCCCCGGCTCCGCGTACGATCCCTGCGCGACGTGACGCGCGCGAACACCGTGCTCGGCGGTGCGAACGCGGTGCTCGCTGAGCTCGACCGCTACCTGCCACGGCTCGGCCCACACGCTTCGCTCCTCGATGTCGGCACCGGGCTCGCGGATATCCCCGTGCGGGCGCGAGCACTCGCCGCGCGGCGCGGGGTTGCGCTCGCGACCTTCGGCGTGGACCAGGCGGAGTCGCTGGCGCTCGCGTCCGCACCCATGCTCGACGCGAGCGCCTGCGCCGACGCGCGCTGCCTGCCCTTTCCCACCGCGAGCGTGGATGTCGTGATCTGCTCGCAGGTGCTGCACCACTTCGAGGACGCGGACATCACGCTCGTGCTGCGCGAGATGGATCGCGTGGCGCGCCACGCGGTGATCGTGAGCGATCTGCGGCGGAGCTGGGTGGCCGTCGGCGGCTTCTGGCTAGCGACCTGGCTGCTCGGCTTTCACCCCGTGACCAGGCACGATGGAGCGGTTTCCGTGCTGCGGGGTTTCACGAGGGCCGATCTCGTGGCGCACGTCAGGCGCGCCACAGGGAAATCGGCTACCGTACGACGTCACCCCGGCTACCGCATCACCGCGACCTGGTCCCCACTTCCATGAGCGATCTTCCTCCGCTTGAGCTCGGTCCCATGCCCTCGGCGCGCGACATGTCGACGGTGGACGAACGACTCGTGCGCGCCCCACTGCCACGGATCTTCGGGCTTGCGGCCGACGTCGAGCGGTGGCCCTCGCTCCTGCCGCATTACCGGTACGTGCGGTTCCTGGAACGGCGCGCGGACGGCGGCGGGATCGTGGACATGAGCGCCAACCGACCATTCGGGCTCGTGCAGTGGCCCACGTGGTGGCGCTCGCGGATGTCGGTGCACGGCGCGGCCGGCGCCGCACCATCCATCCGGTTCGCGCACATCGCGGGCGTGACCAGTGGCATGGAAGTGGAATGGACATTCACGGAGACACCGCAGGGCACGCACGTGCGCATCCTGCATCTCTGGAACGGTCCGCGGTTGCCGGTCATTGGTTCGGCAGCGGCCACGATCGTGATCGGACCGGTGTTCGTGCACGGAATCGCGAGCCGCACGCTCGATGGCCTGGCGGCACGTGCCGAGCGCGACGCGCTCGGCGCCGGTAACTGATCCGCACGACAACACGCAGTATCACCTGGAGAGACGCAGTGGCTGAACGTCGTAGAGTAGCGATCACGGGAATCGGGGCGGTGACGCCTATCGGGTTGGGGAGCGAAGGCCTGTGGGACGGGCTACGGCGTGAGCAGTCGGCGGTGGCCACCGTCACGCGCTTCGACCCCGCCATGTGGCGCAGCCACAACGCAGCCGAGGTGAACGACTTCGATGCGCTGGACTTCATCGAGGCCAAGAAGGCCAGGCGCCTCGACCGCTTCAGCTCCTTCTCCGTCGCGTGCGCGCGGCAGGCGATCGACGATTCCGGCATCGACCTCGCTGCCGAGGACCGCGAGCGCGTGGGCGTCATGATGGGCAGCGCGCTCGGCGGCATCCGCTTCGCCGAGCAGCAGCTGGGGGTGTTCCTCACCGAGGGGATCAAGGCGGTGGATCCGTCGCTCGCCCTCAACGTGTTCGGCGGCGCATCGAGCTGCAACATCGCGATCGAGCTGGGAGCGCAGGGACCCAATGCGACCAACGGCATGAGCTGCGCGTCGGGCACCATCGCGGTGGGTGACGCCTTCCGCATGATCCGCGACGGCTACGCGGACATCATGTTCGCCGGCGGCGCCGAGGCGCCCCTGGCGCCGCTCTGCTTCGGTTCGTTCTCCATCATCCGCGCCATGTCCACCCGCAACGACGATCCGGGTGCGGCATCGCGTCCGTTCGACAAGGATCGCGACGGGTTCGTGATGGGCGAGGGCGCGGCCGTGCTCATCCTCGAGGAGCTCGACCGCGCGGTGGCCCGCGGCGCCCACATCTACGCCGAGGTCGTGGGATTCGGCAGCTCGAACGACGCGCACCACATGACGGCGCCGCGCCCCGACGGCTCGCAGGCCGCCCGCTCCATGCGCATCGCGCTGAAGGACGCGCACGTCGTGCCGGCGGACATCGCCTACGTGAACGCGCACGGCAGCTCCACGCCGCTCAACGATCCCACCGAGACGCTGGCCATCAAGCAGACCTTCGAGGCGCACGCGCCGCGACTCCAGGTGAGCAGCACGAAGGGCTACTACGGCCACGCCCTCGGCGCGTCGGGCGCCATGGAGCTCGCCATCACCGCCCTCGCGCTGGACCGGCGGTGGCTGCCGCCCACGCTCAACCACGACGCGCCGGCCGAGGGATGTGACCTCGACTACATCCCGCTGCATGGTCGCGACGCGGACGTCGAATATGCGTTGAGCAACAGCTTCGGCTTCGGTGGCATCAATGCGGCGGTGGTGCTGAAGCGGCACGACGGGGTCTGACGTCCCGTGGGGTTCCCCGTTATCGTTTGAGTCGTGGCGCAACCGGTGGCGCCGCTCACCTCTCGAACCACGGGCTCCTCATGCGCGACAGCTGGCGCCATTTCGTTGCTGAATTCATCGGCATCTTCGCACTCGTGTTCGTCGGCGGGGCGTCGATCATGTCGGCGACCATGTCGAACATCAATCCGCTGGTGCCCGCGTCCATCGCACACGGGCTCATCCTCGGCATCATGGTCACGGCGACCATGCGCATCTCGGGGCACCTCAATCCCGCGGTGACCATCGGCTTCATGGTCACGCGCCGCATCGAGCTGATGATGGGCGTGATCTACATCATTGCCCAGCTGCTTGGCGCCGCGGTGGCGGCGTATGCGCTGAAGGCCGTGTTTCCGGAGCAGATCCTCGCGGCGACGCGTATCGGCGGACAGTCGGTCGCCGCGGACGTGAGCATGTGGCAGGCCGTCCTGTGCGAGGCCATCGCCACCTTCTTCCTCGTGTTCGTGGTGTTCGGCACGGCGGTGGATCCCCACGCACCCAAGGTCGGCGGCTTCGCCATCGGGCTCGTGGTCACCGCGGACATCCTCGCCATCGGGTCGCGCACCGGCGGGTCGATGAATCCGGCGCGCTCGTTCGGGCCGGCGGTAGTGTCGCAGGTGTTCGAGGGCCAGGCGGTCTACTGGATCGGGCCCATCCTCGGCGGCATCTGCGCGGCGGTGCTGTACGACGCGTTGTTCCTGCGCCGCGGCAAGGAGCAGGTGGACCACGGCGCGGTGGATCCGCGCGGCTAGGGCAACGGTGCGTCGCTCACCACGCGCCAGGTGTCGCGCGCGATGAGCAGCTCCTCGTCGGTGGGAATGACCCAGAGCGCCACGCGCGCGCCGTCCGCGTCGATGCGGCCCTCCGTGTTCACCGCCGCGGCATTCTTCGCCGAATCGAGGCGGATGCCGAGCCAGTCGAGGTCGGCGCAGATCCGCGCGCGGACCTCCGGGGAGTTCTCGCCGATGCCGCCGGCGAACACGATGGCGTCCGCGCCATTCATCGCCGCGAGGTAGGCGCCGAGGTACTTCTTCACGCGGTAACAGAACACGTCCACCGCGAGCCGCGCGCGCCGGTCGCCGTTCTCGGCCTCCTCGGCCAGAAGTTCCCGCATGTCGGACGTGAGTCCAGAGATGCCGAGCAGGCCGGACTGCTTGTTGAGCGTCGTCTCGATCTCGCGAAGCGTCGCACCTTCCTTCGCCGCCACGAACTCGAGGATCGCCGGGTCGAGGTCGCCGGAACGCGTGCCCATCACCAGCCCCTCGAGCGGCGTGAATCCCATCGAGGTATCAATGGACTCACCGCCGACGATGGCGCAGGCAGAGGCGCCATTGCCGAGGTGCAGCGTGACGATCTTCACGTCGCCGCGCGGCGTGCCCGTGATCTCGCGGTACCGGTACGCCACGTAGCGGTGCGACGTTCCGTGGAAGCCGTAGCGACGCACGCCGTAGCGGCGGTAATACTGATACGGCAGCGCATAGAGGAACGCATGCTCCGGCAGCGAGTGGTGAAAGGCCGTGTCGAACACCGCCACCTGGGGAATACCTGGGCCGAGCGCGGCGCGCGCCGCGTCGATGCCGCGGAGGTTGTGCGAGTTGTGCAGGGGCGCGAGGTCGATGAGCGCTTCGAGCTTCCGGCGCACGTCGTCCGTCACGAGGGTCGACGACTGGAAGCGCTCGCCGCCGTGCACGACTCGATGTCCCACCGCCTGGATGTCGGCGATGCGGGTGATGGAACTGTTGCCCCCCGCGCCTGACGTGAGCCATCGGATGATGAACGCCACTGCGGACGCGTGGTCGGGTATGGTCTCGGTACTCGTCGTGACCGGGTCCTCACCCGCCGACATCTTGAGGATCGCCTCGCCGCCGATCCGCTCCACCTGCCCGCGCGCCAGCCGCCGGTCGCGGCGGCTGGCGATGGCGTCGCCGTCCGTGTCGATGAGCTGGAACTTGAGCGACGACGATCCGACGTTGAGGACGAGGATGTGCACGACCGTTCCCGGTGAGGCGGTGTCCGTGCAAGATACCCCTCCCGCGGCGCGCGTGCGTCCTCGCACGCAGCGACGCGGAAGTCTCCTCCCACGGTGTTCACACCTCCGGTGGATCGCGCCCACGCTCCGGATGGCGGTGCATCGCAAGGGCTGCCATGAACCCCGTTGCCGCGCTGCGATCGTCCGCGTCCATGGGCAGCAGTCCCGCATCGGCCGCCCTCGCGGGTATTCCCGCTCGCGTGAGCAGCGCGGAGGACGCGCTGAGCGCGAGGATCGTCGTGCCGTGGCGATACGGGTTCGCGACGAACTCGCGCGTCTGGCCCGCCGCGGAGAGCGTCTTCACCGCGGCGGCACCGTCCGGCCGGATCACCGCGTCAAACAGTACGTCAGCCGCCACTGCAGTACGCACAGCCCTTTTCCTGGGCGCGATTCAACGCGAGCACCCCTGACGGCACCAGCACCACTCCCGGAATGAGCCCGGCCACCCACTGCTTTTTTGCCGTCGCCGCGTCCACGCCCGCGTTCTTCGACGTCATCCCGGAGAGTACCGTCAACGCCACGTTGCAGCACGTCATCTGCACGCCGCGCCCCAGCAGCATCTCGATCGCCATGCCCGGCAGCGGTACGTCGCCCTCGTGTGGATGGTACAGGAAGTTCCGCGTGGACGGCGCCTTCGTCGCCGGATCCATGATGCCGAGCGCCTCACCGAGCTTGTAGCGCGCCCAGATGTCGTCGGTGAACGCCATGGGAATCGCCAAGTGGCGCATGCCCACCACCGCGCTCAGTTTGTTGTCCGGGAGCCGGTACGTTGCGTTGTTGCTGTTGAGGAAGTTCGCGGCAAAGGCGAGCGCAAAGCCGCTGTTCACCGTCATCGCATCGAAGAACTGCCGATGCTTGCCCGTGAGGCGCGCGAGCCACGCCTCGGAGAATTCCGGATCGACGGGGGCCTCTTCCGCGGAGGCGATGCCCGCCGCGAGGTGGGCGGCAACACCGCCCGCGGCAAGCGCCGCCGAGCCGGTCACGAGCTGCGTGAGAAACGTGCGGCGGTCGCGCGTGCCATCGATGGGACTTGGCATGGGATGCGTCTCCTCCAGGGGTGAGACGGCGACCCGTGCGCATGGTGGGGCGCCGTTACGCTGCACCGGCAGGCTGCCGGGAAACGTCGATCACCGCGACGACACTTCGCGCGCCAGGGCGCGTCAGTCCGCCGCGTTCCGCAACTCCCGCTTCGAGCCGTAGGTCACTTCGTACCGGTCGATCGACTCCAGCACGATGCGCGACGCCTCGTCGCTCTTGCCCCACCCGATGATCTCGACCCGCTTCCCCTCGAGATCCTTGTACGTGCGGAAAAAGTGCTCCACTTCGTTCAACATATGCGGCGAAATGTCCGCGATGTCAAAGTATTCCTGCTGGAACGGGTCGTGGAGCGGCACGCCGAGGATCTTGTCGTCCGGCTCGCCCTTGTCGAGCATCTTCAACACGCCGATGGGACGCACGTCGATCTGGCACCCGGGAAACGTTTCTTCCTTCACCAGCACGAGCACGTCGAGCGGATCGCCATCTTCGTGCAGCGTGCGCGGGATGAAGCCGTAGTCGCCCGG
>JBDTYL010000298.1:0-4250 GCA_040005695.1 bacterium
GGTCGTGCCGGCGCGGCCCGACCTCACCGAAAAGCGACAGACCGCCGAGAAGCGCTTCACCCGCATCGACTCGCTGGCAACGCGTCCCGCCGTGGGAATGGGCTACCACGTGCCCGACCGCTTCACGCCGGAGTGGTACGCCTTCGGCCTGCTCGACCAGATCCTCGCGCAGGGCCGCGATTCGCGCTTCTACCAGGAGCTGGTGCAGAAGCACGCGCTCACGAGCGGCGTGTCCGCCGGCATCAACTACGGCCTCGGCGGCATGTTCGACTATCAGGGCCCCATGCTCTGGGAGGTAACGGCGTTCCACGACGTGGCCCAGTCGCCGGACTCGCTCGTCGCCGCATTCGACCGTGCCATCGCGACGGTGACCGACGCGCCGGTGAGCCAGGCCGATCTCGATCGTGCCGTGGTGAAGATGCGCTCATCGCTGTTCGCGCAGATGGAGAGCCTCGTCGGCTTCGGCCGCGCCAACCTGCTCGCCTCGTTCGCGCTGTTCGACGATGACCCGGGGCGCATCAACCAGCTCGAGGCCGGCTTTGCGCGAGTCACCCCTGCCCTGTTGCAGCGGACCGCGCGGGAATACCTCCGGTCCACCAACCGGACCATCGAATTCATCGTGGCGGCGAAGAAGCCCGCCCCCACCCGTTGATGCGGAGCATCGTGATGCGAATCCTCCCGACCGCCGCGGCACTGGGTGCCCTGCTGCTGTCCACGCCCGCAGGCGCGCAGCAGCGCGCCCGCCAGGCGCCTCCGCCGCTCGGCACGCCGAAGGCCTTCCACTTGCCGACACGCCGCGAGTTCACGCTCGCCAACGGCATGAAGGTGACGTTCGTGCCCTTCGGCAACATCCCGAAGGTGACCGTGATGAACACGGTGCGCACCGGCAACATCGATGAGGAGCCGGGCCATACGTGGCTGGCGGACGTCACCGGTGAGCTGATGCGCGAAGGCACGACGACGCGCACCGCGCTGCAGCTCGCCGAGCTGGGCGCGTCGATGGGTGGCGCCGTCAGCGTCGGCATCGGCGAGGACGTGTCGCAGATCGGCGGCACCGTGCTGTCGGAGGGCGGTCCCGAGATGGTGCGGCTGGTGGCGGACGTCACGCGCAATCCGCGGCTGCCGGAGAGCGAGCTGCCGCGCATCATCGCGGGGCGCCTGCGCTCGCTCGCGATCGCGAAGAGCCAGCCGGGCTCGATCGCGCAGGAGAAGTTCATGAGCAGCATCTACGGCGATCACACCTACGGGCGCATCTTCCCGTCCGAGTCCGAGCTGAAGTCGTACACCATCGCGCAGGCACGCGACTTCTACGCGCGCAACTTCGGCGCGGCACGCTCGCACCTGTACGTCGTCGGCGTATTCGACGAGAAAGCCATGGAGCGGGCCGTGCGCGAGTCGTTCACGGACTGGAAGGCCGGCGCACCGAAGTCGTCGCACCCCGCACAGGCGCACGCCTCGGCGATGGTGACGCTGATCGACCGCCCCAACGCGCCGCAGTCCACCATCGACATGGGACTCCCCGTGCTCGCGGCCACGTCGCCGGACTTCGTGGCGCTCCAGGTGACCGACGCCATCCTCGGCGGCACGTTCGGGTCGCGCATCACGACGAACATCCGCGAACAGAAGGGCTATACCTACTCGCCGCGCAGCTCGATCACGTCGCATCCGGGCACGTCGGTGTGGTCCGAGCAGGCGGACGTCACGACCAAGGACACGGGCGCGTCGCTGAAGGAGATCTTCGCCGAGATCGCGCGGCTGCAGGCGGAGGCGCCGCCGGCCGCAGAGCTCGAGGGGGTGAAGAACAACATGATCGGGATCTTCACGCTCCAGAACGCATCGCGTGGGGGCATCGCGTCACAGCTCGTGAACGCGGACGTGCTCGGTCTCGGGCCGGATTACCTGTCGACCTACGTCGGGCGCGTGTCGGCGGTGACGCCGGCCGACGTGCAGCGGCTGGCGAAGGACCAGATCAGGGCCGACCGGATGACGATCGTGGTAGTCGGCGACAAGAAGACCGTGGAAGAGCAACTGGCGCCATACCAGCATCCGGTGCCGTGATGCGCTGACGGGTACGCCGCATCGAACCAAAGCGCCACGCAAACCATCGCCGTGGCGCTTTGCCTTTCGCTCAGGGCGCGCGGCGGTCCATGTATCGGCGCATCAGCGCGGTGGTCGAGCTGTCGTGTCCCTTCGCTGGCGGCGCGTCGGCCTCGAGCTCCTTCCCGATGCGTTGCGCGAGCGCCTTGCCCAGCTCCACGCCCCACTGGTCGAAGGAGTCGATGTCCCACACGACGCCCTGCACGAACACGCTGTGCTCGTACAGCGCGACCAGCGCGCCCAGGATGCGCGGCGTGAGCCGGTCGGCGAGGATGGTGGTGGTGGGCCGGTTGCCCTCGAACACGCGGTGCGGCACGAGCCACGCGGGCGTTCCCTCCGCGGCCACTTCCTCCGCCGTCTTGCCGAATGCGAGCGCCTCCGCCTGCGCGAACACGTTGGCCATGAGCAGGTCGTGATGCTCACCCACGGGGTTCAGCGACTGCGCGAAGCCGATCACGTCGCACGGCACGAGGCGTGTGCCCTGATGGATGAGCTGGTAGAAGGAATGCTGGCCGTTGGTACCCGGCTCGCCCCACACGATGGGGCTCGTTTCGGTGGCCACATGCGTACCGGCGAGAGTGACGTGCTTGCCGTTGCTCTCCATGGTGAGCTGCTGCAGGTACGCGGGAAAGCGCTTCAGGTACTGGTCGTACGGCAGCACCGCGATGGTATGCGCGTCGAAGAAGTCGGCGTACCAGATGGCGAGCATGCCCATGATCACCGGCAGGTTCTGCTCGAGCGGCGCGCTGCGGAAGTGCTCGTCCATGTCATGGAAGCCGGCGAGCATCTCGCGAAAGGCGTCCGGCCCGATGGCGAGCATCGTGGAGAGGCCGATGGCGGAATCCATCGAGTAACGGCCACCGACCCAGTCCCAGAAGCCGAACATGTTCGCGGTATCGATGCCGAACTTCGCAACGCCCTCGGCGTTCGTGGACACGGCGACGAAGTGCTTGGCAACCGCCTTCTCGTCGCCCAGCGCGGCGACGCACCACGCACGGGCGGTGTGGGCGTTGGTGAGGGTCTCGAGCGTGGTGAACGTCTTCGAACAGACGATGAACAGCGTCTCCTGCGGATCGAGGTCGCGCGTGGCTTCCACGAAGTCGGTGGCGTCGATGTTGGAGACGAAGCGGAAGGTGAGGCCGCGATCGCTGTAATACCGCAGCGCCTCGTATGCCATCACCGGCCCGAGGTCGGAGCCGCCGATGCCGATGTTGACGACGTTGCGGATGCGGCGGCCGGTGTGGCCGAGCCACGCGCCGCGGCGCACGGTGTCGGCGAAGTTGGCCATGCGGTCGAGCACCTCGTGCACGGCGGGGACGACGTCCACACCATCCACCTCGATGTGCGTACCCTTCGGCGCGCGGAGGGCGACGTGCAGCACGGCACGCTTCTCCGTGACGTTGATCTTCTCGCCCGCGAACATTGCGGCGCGTCGTGCGGCGACGCCGCATTCCGCCGCGAGCTGGAAGAGGAGACGCAGCGTCTCGTCGGTGACGCGGTGCTTCGCGTAGTCCACGTAGAGGCCGGCGGCGCTGGCGACGAGGCGCGTGCCGCGGTCCGGGTCGCTGGCGAAGAGGTCGCGCAGGTGGCGGTCGCGCATGGTGGCATGGTGCGACACGAGCGCCTTCCACGCCGCGCGATCGGTGAGCTGCCCGGGTGCCGTCATCGTCTCTCCAGTGGGAATCGGTGAAGGACGAAAGATGGCAAGAAGGGCGGATTACGCTACGCCTCGGGCCACCGGGTGCGCAGCGCGACCCACGCCTCGAGCGCCTGGAAGTCGCGGGCGAGCGGCGACCCGAGCGTGGCGCCGCTGGCGGTGCCGTAGTCGCTCGTGTTTGCCGGTGGCCAGGTCGTTCGGCGAGCCAGACACGGAGTTGCCGCTCGAGGGGCCCGTCGTGGGGTCGGCTGGTTCGGCGCGGTCCCCGTCGATCGCGCCGGGAACAACGACCGGCGCAATGCCTACACCGGCGTCGGGGGTCTCCCGCTCGCGACGTCTCGCCGGGGCGGTATCTTTCAGGCTCCTCCAGCCGAGACCCAGCGTGACTGCCACTTCAACGCCCCCCCACGCGCCCAACGCGCCGCACCTCGCGAACCCGGACCTCTACCCGTCGTTCACCAAGGGCGTGTTCCTGGGTGAGATCCGCGAAGACCTC
>JBDTYL010000299.1:0-10751 GCA_040005695.1 bacterium
GTGATCCAGACCGTGCTCGCCGCACAGCTGGTGTCGAAGGGTGGCCTCCTCGGCGATGTCGGGGATTCGAAGTCGGGGAGCGACAAGAAGTAGCGACTGGCCGGCGCTGCGCTCGAGCCCGTCGGTGACGCCTGACGAGCCGGTTTCTTGCCCATGCAGCCACTCATGAACCTCTGGAACGTAGGATTCTTCGCGGTTGGACTCCTCGGTGGCCTGCTGGCGCTCGTCGCGATCCTTGGCGCCCTGAAGGGAACGCCGGTACGCGCCGTGAAGGCGTTTGCCGGCGGCGAACGGCCGGCGGTGCACGAACCCGCCTTTCGGGACACGATGGAGATGCTGATCCACGCGCAACTCGCCCAGGCGCACGAGGTGGAGACCTTCATCAACGGCGACCAGACGTACCCTCGGCTCTGGGGCGACCTGCGCGCCGCCCGCGAGTCGATCACCGTGCAGCTCTACTACTGCGAGCCCGGCCGCATGGCCGACACCTTCAAGGACATCATCATCGAGCGCGCACGCGCCGGTGTGCGCATCCTGTTCCTCGTGGACGCGTTCGGCAGTGCGCTGCCGAAGTCGTATGTCGAGGAGCTCGAGGCCGCGGGCGTCGAGACCGCGGTGTTTCGTCCGCTCCGCCTCTGGGACGCCAACACCATCCAGCACCGGTCGCACGCGCGCGTCATCTGCATCGACGGCACCATTGGCTACACCGGCGGCTTTGGCCTGGCCGACAAGTGGTATGGCGATGGACGACAGAAGGACCAGTGGCGCGACTCGAACATCCGCTTCACCGGTCCGGCCGTGCGGCAACTCCAGGCGACCTTCGTGGCCTGCTGGGGCGAGGCGGCCGGCGACCTGCTCATCGGGCCGATGCTGTTCCCCCCGCCGCAACCGCCCGGTGAGCACGGCGTCCTGGCGGCCGTGCTGCATGCGCGACCGTCCGTCGGGAGCACGGACGCGGAACGGTTCTACGCCCTGTCCATCGAGTGCTCACGCACGCGGTTCTCGCTCACCAACTCGTACTTCGTGCCGGACACGGACTTCCGCAACATGCTGTGCGCCGCGGCGAAGCGGGGCGTGGACACCAGGATCCTCACCGTCGGCGAGGCCACCGACGTCAGGTCCACGCTGTACGCCGGCCGGGCGCAGTACGAGGAGCTGCTCGCCGCGGGGGTGCGCATCTACGAATACCGGGACACGATGATGCACGCCAAGTCGTTCGTCGTGGACGGCATGTGGGGCGCGGTGGGCAGCATGAATGCCGACAACCGGTCGATGTCGTTCAACGAGGAGACGATGTTCGTGATGCTCGATCGCGAGCACGGCGCACTGCTCGAGCGCCAGTTCGACGAGGACCTCGAGTACGCGGACGAAATTCTGCTCGAGACATTCCGCAAGCGCGGCATCATGGCGAAGCTCAAGGAACAGTCCGCACACCTGGTGCGTCGCGTCCTCTGACGGCCGCGATCCACGTGCGTGGTATCTCCGGGTTCAGTACTTCGCCAGGTAGTTATCCAGCTCCCACTGTGACACCTGCGAGATGTACTCGCGCCATTCCTGTCGCTTCGCGGCGAGGAAGTGCTGCGCGATGTGCTCGCCGAGGGCCGCGGTGATGACGTCGTTCTTCTCGAGCTCGTCGCACGCCTCGTTCAGGTCGTGCGGGAGGTCGTCGATGCGCAGCCGCCGCTTCTCGCGATGGCTCATCTCCCAGATGTTCTCGTTCACCGGTTCGCGATAGTCGGCCTTCGTGCGAACGCCGTCGAGTCCCGCAGCAAGCATCACGGCCAGCGCGAGGTACGGGTTCGCCGCTGGGTCCGGCACGCGGTGTTCCACGCGCGTGCCCAGGCCGCGACGCTCGGGGATGCGCAGCATGGGCGACCGGTTGCGCATGCTCCACGCGACGTTCACCGGAGCCTCGTAGCCAGGCACGAGCCGCTTGTACGAATTCACCAGCGGATTCGTGATCGCGCACGAGCCGCGCGCGTGGCGCAGCAGCCCGCCGATGTAGTGCAGCGCCGTCTTGCTCAGCTCCCAGTCGGCGTTCTTGTCCCAGAAGGCATTCGTCTTTCCCTTGAACAGCGACTGGTGCGTGTGCATGCCGCTGCCATTCTGCCCGAAAATCGGCTTCGGCATGAACGACGCGGCGAGCCCGAACCGCTGGGCCACCACCTTCACGACAAACCGGAACGTGGCGATGTTGTCCGCCGTCGTCAGCGCGTCGGCGTAACGGAAGTCGATTTCGTGCTGGCCGTGCGCCACCTCGTGGTGCGCTGCCTCCACCTCGAACCCCATGATCTCGAGGTCGTGCACCACCGCGCGGCGCGCCTCCTCACCCAGGTCCACGGGCGCGAGGTCGAAGTACCCGCCCACGTCGTGGGTCTTCGTCGTCGTCTCGCCGTTGGGCCCGCGCTTGAACATGAAGAACTCCGCCTCCATGCCTGCGTTCATCGTGTAGCCCATCGCTGCGGCATCCGCGATCACGCGCTTGAGTGCCGTGCGGGGGTCCCCCGGAAACGGCGAACCGTCAGCGAGGTTCACGTCGCAGATCAGGCGTCCCACCCGATGCTCGGGATCGCCCCAGGGAAAGACGCGAAAGGTGGAGAGGTCGGGCGCGAGCAGCATGTCGCTCTCCTCGATGCGCACGAACCCCTCGATGCTCGATCCGTCGAACATGATGTCGCCGGCAAGCGCCTTCTCGAACTGCGACGCCGGCAGTTCGACGTTCTTGTTCACGCCGAGGATGTCGGTGAACTGCAGGCGCAGGAACCGCACGTTGAGCCTGCGGGCCAGCTCCAGCACGTCCGTGGTGGTCGCACCCTTCAGGTCGGGTACCAGCGCTTGGGTTTCAGTCACGCGGGGAAGATAGCAGGAGAAGGCGGGAGGACGAGGGCGGGCACGGGCGATTACTTTCCGCCCATGTCTCTTCCCTGCCCGTCCTGCGGCGAGCCGTCTGCCGGCCGCTTCTGCTCGAGTTGCGGCACGGCGCTCGACGGCGCCACGTGCGCCACCTGCGCCGCCCCGCTCACTCCCGGCGCGAAGTTCTGCCATCGGTGCGGCACGCCCGTGGGCGCCACGCTCACGCCTCCGCGAAGCATGGCCGGCGTGCTGCCCTGGGCCGTCGCCGGCATCGCGCTGCTCTCGCTCGTGGCGCTGGTGGTCGGCCAGCGGTTCGGTGCACGCACCAATCCTGTCCCCGATGCCGGTGACGACCCTTCCACGGCGAGCGCCCCGTTCGCGGGCGCCACCAGCAGCGGGATGCCCCGCGCTCCCGACATCAGCCAGCTCACACCAGAGCAGCGCGCGGAACGGCTGTACGATCGCATCATGACGGAGGCAGAAGCCGGCCACATCGAGAACGTCCGGTCGTTCATGCCGATGGCGATAGCCGCCTACGAGATGATCGCCCCCCTCAGCCCGGACCAGCGCTACGACCTCGGCCGCATCGGAATCGTGGGAGGCGACACCGCGCTCGCGCGCGCCGAAGCCGATACCATCCTGCGTGCGCGACCCACGCACCTGCTCGGCCTCGTACTCGCCGCCGCCGTGGCGCGCCTCGAAAAGGACGAGGCGCGGGCCCGCGCCGCGGACGCGAAGCTGCTCTCGGCTGAGCCCACGGAGCGTGCGGCGGGGTTGAAGGAGTATCTGCTCCACAAGAACGACATCGACGCCGCAGTGACCGCGGCCCGGTCGCCCAACCCGCGATCCTGACAGCGAAAGGCGATAATCGCTTCTGTTTTACACGCATCATCGCGCCACTAGTGCGACAATATTGAAGAAATAGTGTGTGGATTGGCGAGGGCCCACCGACACGGCCGCTGTGACATGCCAGACGGCGAGATGCGCATCAGGACAAGGTGCTAAATGATTGACGGGGAGAATCCGATACTGCATGGTCCCTTCCTGATCGTCGCCGCGTGATCTCCTTCGTCGCGTATCCCAACATGGTGTCGCGTTCCACCTCCGCGTTCCGGACGGCCAGCGCCACTGCCCAGACCCGCGTGCTCGTCGTCGACGACGAGGAATCCATCCGCTTCGCCCTCTCGCGCTTCCTCCGCAGCCGCGGCTACGACGCGGTCATGGCCGAGTCGGGCGCCGAGGCGCTCGCGCGACTGAGCCAGGAGAAGTTCGACATCATGCTGTGCGACGTGCGCATGCCGGGGATGTCGGGTCTGGACGTACTGCCCCACGCCCTGCGCCTGGACAGCGACCTCGCGGTACTGATGCTCACCGCGGTAAATGACGCCGCCACGGCGACCGATGCACTGTCGCATGGGGCGATGGACTACCTCGTGAAGCCCGTCGAGCTCGCGGAGCTCGAGCGCGCCGTCGAGCGCGCGGCACACCGGCGCGGTCTCGAGATCGATCGCCGGAACGTCGAGATCATCATCCGCGAGGAGGTCGCGCTCCGGACGGAGGAGCTCGAGCAGGAGAAGCGCGCGCTGCATGCGTTGACCATCGGCGTGGCCGAGACCCTCATCAACGCGATGGAGGCGAAGGACGTGTTCCTGCGAGGCCATTCGCAGCGCGTCGCCGAGCTCGCGGCGTCGGTGGCCGAAGCCCTCGGCCTCGAGCCGGACATCGTCGAGAACGTGCGGCTCGCCGGCCGGCTGCATGACGTCGGCAAGATCGGCGTTCGGGAGGATGTCCTCAACAAGCCCGGCCCGCTCGACGCCGAGGAGTTCGCGCTTGTGAAGGATCACGTCCGCATCGGCATGGAGATTCTGGCGCCGCTCAAGCACATGCCCGTCGCGCTCGAGTACGTGCAGGACCACCACGAGCACTATGACGGCACCGGGTATCCGCGCGGAATCACCGGCAAGCAGATCGCCATTGGCGGACGGATCCTCGCCGCGTGCGATGCGTTCGATGCGCTCACGTCACGCCGCGCCTTCCGCGATGCGATGGATGCGGGGGAGACCCTCGCCCACCTCGAAGGCTACGTGGGACGGTTGCTCGACCCCGTTGTCTTCGGCGCGCTGAAGGGCGTGGTGCTGCGCCGGAAGTCGCTCACGTTCATCGACGACCGGCACGCATCGTAGCAGCCGTCGGCGCTCAGTGCGCGTGGTGGTGCGATTTCGCATGGGTGATCCACGCGGTGACTTCCGCCACGCGCCGTCCCTGGTGCCGCGCTGCTGCCAGGTCCCCCGCGTCTGGCGCGCCGTCGCTCGCCGTGGTCGTCGCACCGTACGGACTGCCGCCCGCGAGCATGACCGGATCAGAGTAGCCTGGCGGCACCAGGATCATGCCCAGGCTTGCCATGGGCGTCATGATCGACCACAGCGTCGTCTCGTGCCCGCCGTGCCCAGGCGCCCCGGACGTGAAGGCCGACCCGACCGTGTTGACGAATGCACCGGAGTGCCAGTGCGGAGCCGCCTCGTCGAGTACGCGCGCGACCTCGGCGCACATGATCCCGTGCCGCGATGGCGAACCAAGAATGATCGCGTCGGAGGAGGACAACTCCTCGACACTCCGCAATGTCTGGTACCGCGCGGCGAACGCACCCGATGGCGCTGACCGCGCCGCGTCGGATACGTCGCTCGCGACGGCAGGATGTTCGATGCGACGGACGTCCACCTCGCTGAAGCGCACCGAGCGAGCGCCGTCCGCGATGGCATCCGCGAGCGCCGCCGTGTTGCCGTTGCGGCTGTAAAAGAGGACCAGGAGCTTTGGCACGAGGGCACGAGCGGGTGGACAGGAAGCGCGCGTACGGCGACACGCTGGACGAGAGACAGCCCTTCCGCACGACCCGTTCCCGCTTCGCCGGACCCCGCCAGGGTGCAACGATTCCTCCGTTCTTGCCGTATAGCCACGATGCCTTTCACCCGTTGCCCCACCCCGCGTGTTCTCGGGTGCGCGCTCGTCATGTTGCTGGGTGGTTTCACCCTGCGCGCCCAGTCCTTTCCTTCCCCGCGCGTTGCCGACACGCTCCGGCTGTCACTCGTCGACGCCGTGTCCATCGCGATGAAGCAGAGCGACGAGGTGGGAATCTCCGCCGCGCAAGTCGACGTGGCCGACGCGCTGTTTGGCGGGGCCCGCGCCAACCTGATGCCGCAACTGCGCTTCAGCTCCGCCTACACCCACGTGTACGAGAGCGCACGGGGGCAGGCGGTCGGCGCGCAATTCAACCAGCCGAACACCTACACCGGCAACCTCAACCTCTCACAGACGCTCTTCCAGGGCGGACGCCTCGTCTCTGCCACGCGCGCGGCCAGCAAGGTTCGCGAAGCGGCGCGCTACGACGAGCGTGAGACGCGCGCACTGCTCACGCTCCAGGTGGAGCGCGCATACCTGCAGGCACTCTTCGCGGATCGTATCGCGGAGCTGCAGGACCGGAATCTCGTCCTCGCCTCCAGTCGCCTCACGCAGGTGGAGCAGTTCGAGCGCGCCGGACGCGCCGCGCGCTATGACGTCCTCCGCTCGCGCGTCGAGCGGGCGAACATCGAGCCGCTCGCCATCCAGGCGCACAGTGATCTCGAGCTCGCGCGGCTGGACCTGAAGCGGCTCCTCAACGTGCCGGTGGAACAGCCGCTCGCGCTTACCACGCACATCGACTCCGCGAGCGCCGCCGCGCTGCTCGCCGTGTTGCCTGATACCGCCACCGCCGCTGACCGCGCATCGGTCCGCTCGGCAGAATTCAACGTCGCGGCGAAGCGGCTGGGCGTGGCAGTCGCGCGCGCCGATTTCTTCCCGACAGTCACGGCGTTCTTCCAATCGGGCTACCAGGCGTTCCCCGGGGCTGGACAGGGCTTCCCGCGCACGACGGGCGAGCTCACCACGGATGCGTGTCCAGCGGGGTCCGCGGCCGGACGCGTCTGCCAGAACGGAGGCTGGTTCTCCGACCGGCAGGCTGGCCTCAACGTGAGCGTGCCGGTGTTCGATGGCCTGCGCGTGAAGTCCAATGTCGACCTCGCACAGGCCCAGACGCGTCTCGCCGAACTGCAGCTGCGGCAGCAGCGCGAGGCCGTGTCGGTAGACGTCGCGCGGGCCCGCGCCGAGCTGCGGCGGTCGAGCGCGGTGTTCGCCGCCCGGCAGCAGAACTCGCAGGAAGCGGATGAGGCATTCCGTCTCGCGACGCTTCGCTTCACGCGGGGCCTCAGCACACAGCTCGAGGTCTCCGATGCACAGGTGGCGTTGCTCACCGCGCAGAGCACGGAGGCCCGCGCCACCTACGACCTCTTTCTCGCTTCGTCAGACCTGGCACGTGCGCTCGGTCGCCCCATCCCGCTTCCGTCGCCGGCGTCCGCGCCGGCTGCCTCGAGATAGTCCATGCCCGTCTTCAGAGCATCACGACATGCACGTGCCGCGGCACTCCTCGCCGCACTGCTTCCTGCGCTGGCCTGCGGCACGGGCGCCGATGGATCGGCCGCCGCGCAGCCGAGCGCCGCGGCGAAGGGTGGCGGTGCGAAGCCGGCAGAAGCTGGCGCCAGCGCCGGCACCCGCGCCGCGCCATCCGTCACACTCGGCGCCACGGACGTCGCCACCATCACGCCGGGCACCATCGAGGACGGCACAGCCCTCACGGGCGACCTCCGGCCCATCGAGACAATCGACGTGCGCGCGCGGATCGACGGCGACCTGATCGCGGTCTACGCGCGCGAGGGCCAGCAGGTGGCGGAAGGCCAGTTGCTCGCACGCTTCGAGTCGAGCGAGCAGGAAAGCAGCGCGAAGAGCGCCGAGGCAGACCGCGTCGCCGCGCGGGCGGATCTCGCGAACGCGCAGTGGACGCTCGAGCAGGATGCATCGCTCTTCAAGGCGGGCGCGATCGCCGAGCGTGACTACAAGAACGCGCAGCAGGCCGTCGCGTCGTCCGGGGCACGCCTGGCGGCGACGGAGGCACGGATGCGCGCCGTGTCCAACCAGGCGCGCGACACACGCGTCGTGGCACCCACCTCCGGCATCATCGACAAGCGGTTGGTCGAGGGCGGTGTGCACGTCGCGAAGGGCGCGCCGCTGTTCAGCATCGTGCGGAACGGCACGCTCGAGCTGGCGGCGGCGGTGCCGGCGCGTCAGGCGGGCGCGGTACGAGTCGGCCAGACGGTGCACTTCGTTGCCGATGCACGCGCCTTCGATGGCCACGTCGCGCGCGTGAGTCCCACCATCGATCCCGCCACGCGGGCGGTGACGGTGTACATCGAGATCCCGAATCCGGGCGGCGTCCTGCGCGGCGGCACGTTCGCGACCGGCCGCGTGGTGAACCGCACGCTCACCGGCGTGCTCATCGTGCCCACCGCCGCGCTGCGTCAGGGTGCCGAGAACGGTCATCCGTTCGTGTATCGCCTCGATGGACGGACGATCAACGTCGCTCCGGTGCAGGTCGGCGCGGTGGATGAGCGCCAGGGCGTCGCGCAGGTCACCAACGGCCTGCAGGCGGGTGATCGCGTCATTGTCGGGAACGTTGGAACGCTGGGCCGCGGCATGCAGGCGATCATCGCCGGCGAGGAGAAGTCCCGGAAGCAGTAGGCGCGTGGCATCACGTCCGCGTTCACCGATAGCAGGGCTCGTTCATGTTCCTTTCCGACGTCTCGATCAAGCGGCCGGTGTTCGCCACCATGATGATGCTGGCGCTCGTCGTCCTCGGCATCGTGAGCTACAAGCGGCTCGCCATCGACGAATATCCGGACATCACCTACCCGATCGTCATCGCGCAGACGATCTATCCCGGTGCCTCGCCCGAGGTGATGATGCGCGAGGTCTCGAAGCCCATCGAGGAAGCGCTCAACACCGTGCAGGGCATCAAGGAGATCGGCTCGACGTCGCTCGAGGGCATCTCCATCGTGCGCCTCCAGTTCAACCTCGGTGTCGACGTCTCGGTGGCGCAGCAGGACGTGCAGGCGAAGGTGGCGCGCATCCGCCGCTCGCTGCCCAAGGACATCCAGGATCCCGTCGTCCAGCACTTCGACCCGAACGACTCGCCCATCATGGCCATCGCGCTCACGTCGAGCGAACGGCCCATCCGCGAGATCACGGATCTCGCCAACGAGGTGGTGCAGACGCGCCTCGAGTCGATCGAGGGCGTCGGCGGCGTGAACATCGTGGGCGGCAACAAGCGCCAGATCCGCGTGCAGGTGGACCCGGACGCCATGCGCGCGTACGGACTGTCGCCCGCACAGCTCACCAACGCGCTGGCGCTGGAGAACCAGGAAGTGCCCGCGGGGCGCATCGAGCGCGGCGCCACCGAGCGGCTCGTCCGCGTCACGGGACGCATCGTCGACCCGCGTGCGTTCGCGGACATTCCCGTCGCCGTGCGGCGCGGTACGCCGGTGCGCATCGGCGACGTGGCGCGGGTCGTCGACGGCGCCGAAGACCGGCGCACCGCCGCCGAGATCTCGTCGGCCGACCGGAGCACTGGGGTGTCGGCAGTATCGCTCGAGGTGCTCAAGATCTCGGGCTCCAACACCGTGCAGGTCGCCGACGCCGTGAAGGCGGCCATCGCCGAGCTCGAGAAGCAGTTACCCACCGACATCCGGATGAAGATCATCCGCGACGACTCGCGCCGCATCCGCGAGTCGCTCGCCGACGTGGAACTCACGATCGTCCTCGGCGCCGTGCTCACGATCATGATCATCTACCTCTTCCTCAACTCCTGGCGCTCCACCGTCATCACCGGGCTCACGCTGCCGGTCTCGATCATCAGCTCGTTCTTCGTCATGTGGGTGTTCAACTTCACCGTGAACACCATGACGCTGCTCGCGCTGTCGCTGGCCATCGGGCTGCTCATCGACGACGCGATCGTGGTGCGCGAGAACATCGTGCGCCACCTGGAGATGGGAAAGAGCCACGACGCCGCAGCACGCGAGGGCACGAGCGAGATCGGGCTGGCCGTGACGGCCACCAGCTTCGCGGTCATCGCCGTGTTCATTCCCGTGGCGTTCATGGGTGGCATCATCGGCAAGATCTTCCTGCAGTTCGGCGTCACCGTGGCCTTCGCGGTGCTGGTGTCGCTGTTCGTGAGCTTCACGCTCGACCCGATGCTTTCGAGCGTCTGGAGCGACCCCGAGGTGGAACACTCCGCCAACGACGGCGGCGAGCACCAGCTCGCCCAGCGCAAGAAGGCCAACATCATTCGTCGCGGCGCGTTCGCGTTCAACGACTGGTTCGAGCGCGTGGCGGACCGGTATCCCCACTGGCTCGGATGGGCGCTCGGCCATCGCCTGTCGGTGCTCTCCGTGGCGGCGCTCACGGTGGCCGTGAGCTTCTACATCCTCCCGAGGCTCGGCTTCACCTGGATGCCGGACGTGAATGGCGACGAGTTCAACGTCAGCTTCCGCACGCCGCCGGGCTCGCGCCTGGAATACACCCTCGCCAAGGGGCAGGAGATCGCCGGCTTCCTCCAGAAGCTGCCGGAGACGGACTTCACCTACCTGTCCGTCGGTGGCGGCTTTCGCGGCACGCCCAACAACGGCAGCATCTTCGTGTCGCTCAAGCACGACCGGAAGCGGAACCTCTTCGCCATCCAGAACGACCTGCGTGGCAAGCTGCGGCAGATTCCCGGCGTCCGCCCGTCCATCATGGGCCAGTCCTCGATCTTCAGCCGCGGGCAGCAACCGCTCATCGTGAACGTGCAGGGCCCCGAGGCGACACGCCTCAAGCTCGCCGCCGACCGCACGCTCCAGGCGGTGAAGTCGGTGCCGGGCGTGGCGGAACCCAACTCCAGCGACGACGGCGACATTCCCCAGCTCGACGTGCATGTGGACCGGCAGGAGGCCTGGCGCGCCGGCCTCGGCGTGGGCGGTGTCGCGGCAACGCTCCAACCG
>JBDTYL010000300.1:0-3192 GCA_040005695.1 bacterium
CGGCGCTTGACGCCCTTCGACTCCGTGTCGTTGCTCATGTGCGGCTCGTCCTCAGGCGATCAGTAGTGACACGCGGCGCAGTCGTATCGGGCGCGACGGCGCTCCGATGACGGCGTCGCAGCCGGATGGGCAGTGCCCGGTGTGGCCGGCACCGTCGTCGCGGAACCGCTCGCGGAGGTGACGGCCAAGGCGCCGGTGGTCATGATGCCGGCGAACGAGCCGGGTGTACCGTAGGGGACGCCGGCCGCGTAGTTGGCCGGCGGCACGGAGTCGTAGCCCGCGGCCTTCTGGCCTTCCTTGGGATCGTAGCCGTTCACGTGACAGTTCACGCACCATCCCATGTTGAGGGAGGAGTACTGATAGACCTTCGTCATGCCCTGCACCGGCCCGTGGCAGGTCTGGCAGGTGACACCGGCGTTGACGTGGCGCACATGCGGGAAGTGCACGTACTCCGGCAACTTGTGAATGCGCACCCACGGAATGGGCTTGGCGTGCTTGCCGCCGCCGGCGAAGTCCGCGTACTGCACGATCTTCTTGATCTCGGCCTTTGCCTGGTCGGTGGACCCGACCACGGAGGTGTGGCAACCGATGCAGGTGCCGACGGCGGGCATGCCGACGTCAGCGGACTTGTTGGCGTTGTTGTGACAGTAGAGGCAATTGAGGCCGAGTCCACCCTTGGCAACCGGACCCGCGTGGCGCGGGTGGGGGAACTTGATCGGTTGATCGGGGCCATTGCCCTGCGACGAGGAGGCGCCACTATAGGCGGACAGCACGACGGCACCGATCGCCAGAAACAGGAGCCCTGGGATGGCGGTCCATTTGCTTCGCTGCGTCATCGCGGTGGGGTCGAGGAAAAACGGGGAGCGGGGTGCTTGTGAACGAATTCACAAGGACCCTTACCGGGCAGCAATCTGAACGAGCGCTGGTACAGAAGCAAGCCATCGGCTCGCCGCGGAGCGCCGGGAATTCCCGTCACCCGACGGCGTCGGCTGAAAGCGGATGCCATAACCGCAGGAAACTCCGCAGCGTGCGTGGAGAATTCAAGTCCGCGTTTTCCCTACCGGGCGAGCCGCGAGGGTCGCTGCATCTGTCATGCTCGCGGATCGCACATCAGTCGGAAGCAGGTCGAGGTTCGCGCGCGAGTTCTGGACGAGCCGCAGCGGCCAGTGCGTTCCGTAGACGAAGCGCGCCGCACCAAGCGTGCGGACCAGGTGCGCGAAGTGCTCCTCGGGCGGACCCCAGATCCACGCGAAATCCCAGTGCACGCGAGCCTGCTCCTCCGGGGTGAGGCTCCAGTGCGTCTCCTCGAGCAGTTCGCGGCCCGCAGCCGTGACGACGAGGCGCAGGCCCGGTGCTGCACGCGCGAGTGCGCGCACGTGCGCGGCCGTGAGGTCACCCGCGACGTCGAGCGGCGATCGCTGGCGCAGGTCCTCGAAGCGCGTGGTGAGCACGAGAGGAATGCCGCGCGCCGCGCAGGCGAGCGCGAGCGCGCGCATGTGCGGGTCGGACGACGCGAGCCCCCAGTGCATCGGGTACGCGCGGATCGCGGCGGCGCCCGCCGCAATGAGCGCGTCGAGGCTCCCCTCCCACCCTGGCCAGTCCGGCCGTACGACTGGCGCAGGCCGCAGCGTGGGATGCGGCGCGAGCGCCTCGAGCAATGCGGCGTTGCCGGGCGCCGGGTCGCGCTGCCACGGCGACGGCAGGTAGCCGACCCACGCGCCGGCGAGCCCTTCGCGCTCGAGCACGCGCACCAGCACCGACGGCTCCGGGTGCCGAAGCTGACGGAAGGGGTACGAGCCGATCCACGTCGCGACGTCGATCATGACACGCACCGCGGGAAGGCGTCGGCCGGAAAGATCCGCGCGGCATTCCGCCAGCGCACGTCGGCCATGTCGTCGGCGGAGAGCCCGATGACCTCGAGCGCGCGCAGCTTGGCGAGCCCGGTTTCCATGGTGAGGTCGCAGGCCCAGAGCAGCCGGCGTGGACCGAGCGTCTCCAGCGCGGCGTCCACCATGCCGCGGTCCACGCCACTGCCGGAGAGATCGGGATAGACGTTCGCGACATCCACCACGGCGGGCAGCGTGTGTGCCCAGTCGCCGCCGCCGCCGAGGTGCGCCAGGACGAACGCAACGGTGGGATGGCGCTGGGCCAGCCGCGCGAGATCACGACCGTCGGATATTTCCTGATTGGGCCACTCGCGCGTTCGGTGCTGCCAGGTGTGATGCAGCACCGGCAAGCCGAGCTCCCCTGCGAGCGCGCAGACCGGATCGAGGAGCGGATCGTCCGACCGCCGGCTTGCGAGCAGCTTTACGCCGATGGCACCCTGCCCCGCCGCGCGGCGGATCTCGGCCAGCGCGTGCGCAGTGTGGTTGGGATTGACGGTCGCGTACCAGCGTACGCGAGCCGGCTCCGCTGCGGCGATGGCCGCCATCGCCTCATTGCCGCGCGAGGCATCCTCGGGCGATGGGAAATAGGTGGGCGACGTGTGGCCATACGAGCCCAGCACGCTCGCGACATGATACGTGATGCCGATGCGATCGCCCGCCTGGAGGCGCGCATCGTTGAGCCGCGCCCAGTCCGTGCGACCGGCGCCCGCATGATAGAAGTGCGCGTGCGCGTCGATGAGCGGAGCGGAGCCACCCAGCGCGACGGAGCCGGTCACGCGCGCTCGTCCTCGAGCAGTGCGACCAGCGCGGCGCTCGCGGCGCGTTCGATGTCGCGTATCGCCACCTCGTGATGCGCCACCGCGGCGAAGTTGTAGGCGCCACGCTTGAACAGGACGCCGGACCGCATGGCGTGCGCGATGAAGCGGGTCTCGCGCTCGGGATCGCGCCACGTCATGCGCCACATGGGATCGATGCCGTGCGTGTCCACGCCCTCGATGCCGCTCGCGAGGATGGCGCGGTCAACGGCCGCTCGCATCTCCCGTCCCGTTTCGGCGAGCGTGGCGCAGATGTCGGCCTCCTCGTGCCAGTCGAGGACGGCGAGGGCGGCCGCCAGCGAGGACGACTCACTGGCGAGCGTGGACGAGATCCACGTGTCGCGCGCCGCGCGCATGACCGCCTCGCAGCCGGCGACCGCGGCGAGCGGAAATCCGTTCGCCATCGCCTTGCCGAACGTGGCCAGATCCGGGGTGATGCCGCACACTTCCTGGTAGCCGCCGGGCGCGACGCGGAATCCGGTCTTCATCTC
>JBDTYL010000301.1:0-8703 GCA_040005695.1 bacterium
CACAGTTCGCCGTCCCGAAGTTCTTGTTCACCGTGCCGTCGCCGTTCAGGCGCGAACCAGTGTCATAGCAGCCGAGGTTGTCGCGATTCAGCGCGTTGAAGAGGTCGACCGTGAGGCCGAACGACTTCGACGTGCCCAGGCCGGGGAAATCCTTCCGCAGGCGCAGGTTGATGTTCTGGTAGGGGAACAGGCCCGGCACCGTGAAGCCGCCGCGCTCGTACCCCGCGCCGCAGAACCGCGGCGGGCAACCCACGTCCTGCACGAACTTGCCGCCGAATGTGCCGATGCCGGACAGCTGGATGCCGTAGAGATACGGAATGTCCGCAACGCCGTTCAGCACCATGCGATGCTTCTCGTCGCCCGAAAGTGCCGTCCCGTTCGCGGCTGTGGAGGGGTGCTTCGGGATGCTCGACGCCGTCGGGAACTCGAACAGGTCACCCAGGTTGTCCATGCCCTGCACCGAACGGTTGGCGTACGTGTAGGCGAGCCCGGCGCCCCAGCCGATATCCGACATGGAGGCACGTGCGTACGGCCGGTCGATCTGGATCTGCAACGCATCGTACCACGTCTTTCCCTCATTCGTGGAGTAGATGAAGTTGCTGAAGCCGTGCGCGCCGGTGTTGAATCCCGGGGCACAGCACGAGCCATCCGCCTTGGGGCCTGAGTTGCCGAAGTTGAGCGTGAGCTGGTCGTAACCGCGCACACCGGCGTACGTCGCCGACATCGTCCAGTCCCGCACCACCTGCCGCAACCCGAAGTTGAACTGCGTGGAGTACGGCACCTTGATGTCCTTGGCGATCAGCCACGCCTCGGGCTGTCCGTATGTCCCCACCAGCGCGTCCAGCACCTGCCGGTTCGCCGTGAGGTACGAGTCGTTCCACGCAATCTGCCCGGGCTGCGGCGCCACGCCGCGCGGCGCGAAGTTCACCTGGAAGCTCGGGTGCGTGATCTTCTGCGTCTCGTCCACGGACACGTCGAACAGCGTGCGGTCGTAATACAGTCCCGCGCCGCCGAACACCGTCGTCTTGCTCGCCTCATCGATCGCATAGGAGAACCCGAGCCGCGGCTGGAACGCGCCATAGAACGGCTTGCGTTCATGTCCGGTGCTGATGTAGCGGCTCAAGTCGAGCGGAATCGGGAGCTGGCTGTTGTAGCGCGTGAGCGTATCGACCACGGCCTTCGGCGTCACGTAGTCGTAGTTCATCATGTGCGACTCGAAATCCCACCGGATACCCAGGTTGAGCGTGAGCCGCTTCACGGGGCTCCAGTCGTCCTGGATGTACGCGCCGATCTCGTTGTTGTGCGCGTTGAACTTCGGGTCGCCGGATCCATAGTTGAGCTGGTACGGCGTGCCGAAGTTGTACGTCTGCGTGTTGTTCGTGGCGGAGTAGCGGAACGTCGGCGTACCATCGTTGTCCTTCACGAGGTCGTAGCCGACGAAGTCGATGCTCGCGCCGCCCTTGATGACGTGCTCACCCGCCATCTGCAGGCCACTGTACGTAAGGTCGTTGCGCAGTCCGAGGCGGTTCTGGATGTAGTCCTGCGTCGATTGGTTGCTGCCGATGAAGTGGTCGCTGTTGTTGTAGATGTAGTCCCGCCGCGGCAGTCCCGGCGTGTTCGGGCTCGGGTTCCGCTGGAAACGCGAGAAGTCCACCTTTGCTTCGTTGAGCCACGGACCCGTGAAGTAGTTGTACTTCAGCTGCCCCACCGAGACGTTCTGCCGGAAGTTCACGGCCGCCTGCACCGCCGTGTTCAGGCTGAAGTCCCGCACGTCAGTCTCGTGGCGGTTGCTGAAGCTCAACTCGGCCGACGACCGGTCGTTGATTGCGTTGCTGAGCTTCGCGAACAGCAGGTCCTCCCGGAACGGCGAGCCGAAGGTGCCGGTGTACTGCGGCAGGTTCACGGAATCGAGGGCGGCAAATCCGGACGGGATGCCCGTAAAGTCCACGCGACTCGACCGGTTCTGGATGTTGCCTTCATACGACGCGAACAGGTGCACCTTGTCCTTCACGATCGGGCCGCCGAAGCTCAGCGCCGTGAGTGTCCGGTTGTACGGCGGCTTCGCGAACGTCGTCGGGTTGGCGAGCTTGTCTTTCCGCTGGAAGCTGTCGAGCGCCACCATGCTGGCATTCTGGTAGCCCACGAGCGCCGTGCCGGTCCACTCGTTCGAGCCCGACTTGGTTGTGGCCGTGATGATCGCGCTCGACGCCTTCTGGTACTCGGCCTTGTAGTTCTGCGTGATCACGCGGTATTCCTGGATGGCGCCCTGCGGGAACGGGTTGCCGCGACTCGCGTCCTGTCCCGCCACGCCGCCGCCCGTCAGGTCGTTCTTGAAGCTCGTGCCGTCCACGAACAGGTTCACGGCGTTGGCCGACTGGCCGCCGGCCTGGATGGTCCGGAAATTCGTCGAGTTGATGCGATCCTCCGACACGCTCACGCCCGGCGCCAGCGCCGCCAGTTCGAGGAAGTTGCGGCTCGCGGTCGGCAGCTTGTTGATCTGCTCCTGCGTCACGTTGGTCGCCACTTCCGACGTATGCGTATCCACCGTCGGTGCAGCCGAGACGATAACGCCGCGCAACTGCGTCGGGACGTCCACCAGCGAGAAATCCTGCAGCGACACGGCGCCGATCTGGACGACGACGCGCCGCGTCTGTACCGCGCTCCCGATGCGGCGGAGTGTCATGTCGTAGGTGCCCGGGATCATGCCGGGGATGATGTAGGCGCCGTCGGCGCGCGTGATGGTGCCGCGCTGAACGCCGCTCTCGACGTTCTTGGCGGACACCTGGGCGTCGCCAACGCCGGCACCATTGGCGCCCGTCACCGTGCCGCGCACGGTGCCCGTGGAATTCTGCGCTCGCGCGCTGGTCACGCCCGTGAACAGCAGCGCGATGACGAGGGTGAGGAAGCTCACTCCGGCCTGAGGCGCGCGAGTCACGCGCCGGACCGAAAGAGGATTGGCTTTCATGCGGAATCTCCTATGGAAGAACGAAATGCGGCGAGGAAGCGGGAGCGAAGTCAGGCGGGCAGCGGTGGGCCACAGGAGTGTCGAACGACCAGCTCAGCAGGAACGACCTCGCGACACGCGTCGCCGCCACGAAGAGGAGTGGCCAGCACGCGAAACAGCAGTGCCGCGGCGCGCGCACCCAGGACGTCGATCGCCACGCGCACCGTGGTGAGCGACGGCGTCACGTATCGCGCGATCGGGATGTCGTCGAAGCCCACGACACTCATGTCGCCCGGGATGTTCATCCCGGCCTCGTGGAGGGCGAGCAGGGCCCCGACCGCCATCGCGTCGTTCGCGGCGAACAGCGCGGTCGGTCGCCGCCGGGTGGTCTCGAGCAGCCGCCGCGCGGCCTGCCATCCGCCCTGCTCGGTGAAATCGCCGCGCAGCACCAGCGTGTCGTCGACGGGCAACCCGGCGGCACGCATCGCGGCCCGATAGCCGCGCAGTCGTGCGGTGGCGTCCGCATTGCGCGAGGGACCGCACAGGAATGCGATGCGCCGGTGTCCGAGCGAGACGAGATGGTGGATCATCACGCGCGCCCCGCCGACGTTGTCCACCGTCACCGACGCGCACGCGCCCTGCGTGGGCGCCGTGTTCAGCGTGACCGTCGGCAGGCCGTCGGGAAGCGCGCCGGCGAGCGACGTCGCAGACACCTCGGGCGCCATCACCAGCAGGCCGTCCACGCGTCCGCGCATGGCGCGCACGGCCACCGACACGCCACGCGCATCGTGGTGCGAGCTCGAGACGAGCAGTGCATGCCCCGCGTTCTGGGCCTCGAGGTCGATCCCTCGCAGGAGTTCAGAGAAGAATTCTCCGTAGAGATCGGGCAGGACAACGCCGAGGGCCGAGGCCTGCCGCCGTTTGAGCGTGCGTGCCGCGCCGTTGGGCGAGAAGCGCAGGTCGCGTGTGATCGCGAGCACGCGGGCACGCGTGTCCTCGCGGACCGGTGCGCTCGCGTTGAGCACGCGGGAAACGGTGGCGACGGACACCTGCGCCAGGCGGGCGACATCCTTGATCGTGACAGCCAAACGAAGACGCTCCCATGCATCGGACGGCGACCCGGCTCCGGCGACGGCGCGGTGGTCGGCGTGAAAACGTTTACATCGGCGCAGCGTTCGTCAAGAGCAAGGACAAAATCAACCGTCCCGCGGCTCCCAGAGCATCGCCTGCTGAATCGGCGACCAGCGATAACAGCCCAGCACGCGACTGCGCGCCGCGAGCTCACCCGGCTCGGTGACGGACGCCAGCGTATGAAGCCCGTCGGGACCGCGCACCACCCACAGGCGGTCGTGATCGTCCACACGGTCCTCCACGCGGATCGCGCGTCCCCCATGCGGGCCACCCCGCAGCTCGACGTGACCCGTCGCACCGGCCGCAGCCTCCTGCGCCGCACGGCGCTGCGCCACCCGCCGCCCGTGCAGTGCGGCCGCACCCACCACCCGGTCCAGGTCTTCCAGCTCCACCGGCTTCGTCAGGAAGTCCAGCGCTCCGCGCGCAAGCGCGTCGTGCGCGGTATCCAGGTCGTTCAGTGCCGTGAGCATCACCGTGGCCAGGCTCGGCGCGAGCAGCAGCGCCTCCGACAACAACTCGAGCCCGGACATCTCCGGCATGCACACGTCGCACAGCATCACGTCGAAATACTCCGCCCGGATCCGCACCAGCGCCTCCGCGCCCGACTCGGCCGTGACGGCATCGTACCCGCGCGTCACGAGCAGGCTCGCGATCGCGCTGCACACGTGCGCCTGGTCGTCGACGATGAGCACCCGGAAGGCTGCGGGCACTCCGGGCGCGCCACGCTGCATGTCGGAACGGGGGCCAGTGGTGGATGGCGGCGCGTATCCCCTGTTCGCGTCATCGCGGTCACGGGATCGGGCTGGCGCGGAGAATCAAGCCTGTGCGCGGGCACTCCACAACCCGCGCGCGCCGTCAGGCCAGCTCCGCCCCTCCCATCTCGCTCGCCGCCATGTCATCCACGTCGGCCGCCGGCAGTCGGAGCTCGAAGATGCTGCCGCCGCCCGCGCGCGGACGATAGGACACGCTTCCCCCTTGCAGCTCGGCCAGGTTGCGCGCGATCGAGAGGCCCAACCCCGCATGACCCACATCCGGCGTGGCATCCGACGGCCGGTAGAATGACTCGAAGATCCGCTCGCGCTCGTCCTCCGCCACGCCGGCCCCGCGGTCGGCGACCGTGATCACCAGCCAGCGCACGTCGCGGTCTGCCCGAAGCTCCACCGTCTGGCCCGTCGGGGTGTGGCGAAGCGCGTTGTCGAGCAGGTTGCCGACGATCCGCAGCGTGTGCACGAAGTCGAACCGGCCGACCAGCGCGGGAGAATCGAAGTCGATCTCCACCGCCACGCGTCGGCCGTTGAGCATCCCTTCCGCCTGCCGGAGCGCCGCACCGACAAGATCCTCCGCCGTGTTGAGTTCGGGCGAAAGCGAGATGCTGCCCGTGCGGAGCCGCGACAGCTCGAGCAGGTCGCCCACCATCTGCGCGAGCCGGTCCGCCTGCTCGGCGATGGCCACGGACGATGGATCGCCCCGCGCGGCACCACTCTGGGCGAGTACCTTGATGGTCGTCAGTGGCGTGCGCAGGTCGTGTGACACCGATGCGAAGATCTGGTCCTTCGCCCGCTGCGCCTCGCGAAGGGCTTCGGCCTGCGCGGCCTCCGCCATCAGCCGCATGCGCTCGATCCCGAGCGCGGCATAGTAGCCCAGCGCCGCCAGCAACCGGCGACGTGGCGCATCGAGTGCCAGCGGTTCGGCGCCTCGCACCACGAGCAGCCCGATCATGCGCTCCTCGGCGAAGAGCGGCAGTGCGACGAAGCGCGCGCGAACGACGAGGGCGGTCGGCGTCGCGATGTCGTGCGTGGCGTGCACGGCAATCTCGTGCGCGCCTCGCAGGAAGGTCGGGCGTCCTGTCTCGATGGCGCGCTCGATCGTCTCGCATTCGTTCGCGTTCGCATCGAGCGACTCCACGCCATCGCTCACGGCTGTGCCCTTGGCATTCCGCGCGTGCGACAGCGGGATGATGCTGCAGCTCCCGGCGTTCATCGCGCTGCGTACGAGCTCGGCCACGGCGGCAATCGCCTCGTCGGCCGTGGCGTACTGCAGGGACTCTGCGCCCAGCCGCGAAAGTGCCTCGACCTCGCTGGCACGTTCCTCGGCGGCGACGGCTTGCTGCTGGGCACGGGCAAGCAGCTCGGTCGCCACGAATGCCGTCGCGAGGAAGTTGAGCAGGACGACCCAGTCGAGCGGCTTGCTGACCGTGAAGAGCCCGGACGGCGACTGGAAGTAGTAGTTGATGAGCGCGATGCAGACGGCCGAGAGCGTGAAGCCCAGCGCGCGACCGCCCGCGATGCTGCCGCCGAGCACGACGAGCAGCATGGTGAGGGACACGTGCGCTTCGTCCACGTCTCCGTGTGACCACAGGAGTACGGTGGTCACCGGCACGAGCATCGCCATCCAGAAGGCCCAGCCGATGGCCCGCCGGCGTGTGATCATTCCTGCGGGACGACGAATCGATAGCCCACGCCCGGTTCCGTGATGATCAGGCGCGGGGCTGCCGGTTCACGCTCGATCTTGCGCCGCAGGTTCGTCAGGTGCACCCGCAGGTACTGCTGCGGGTTGCCAAACGACTTGGCCCACACGAGATCGAAGATCTGCTGGTGTGTCAGCGTGCGCCCGCTGTGCGACACGAACGTCTGCAGCAACTGCCACTCGGTCCGCGTGAGCCGGATGAGCACCCCGTCGCGGCGCACTTCGCGACGATCCAGGTCGATCAGCAGGCCGTCGCACAGGAACGACGATGTCGCCGGGCCAGTGGCGAGCCGCGCTCGGCGCAATTGCGCACGGACGCGGGCGACGAGCTCGGCGAGCCCGAATGGCTTGGTGACGTAGTCGTCGGCACCGGCGGAGAACAGTTCCACCTTTTCCTGCTCGGTGTGTCGGGCCGAGAGCACGAGGATGGGGACGGACGACCAGCGACGGATCTCGCGGCACACGGCGACGCCGCTCATGTCCGGAAGGCCCAGGTCGAGCACGATGAGGTCCGGCGTCATCGCCGCGGCGCGTTCGATGCCCGCCGTCCCCGTTCCCGCCTCCACGACCTGGTCGCACAGGTGCGCGAGTGATTCAGAGAGTGCGCGGCGGATCTGCATCTCGTCGTCGATGACGAGAATGATCCCGGCACGGATGTCTGGGGTCGTCGACAGGGTTGCGGGCATGGGGGTCCTGAAGCTTAGCCACGACACGCACTAAGAATCCACAAAACTTGCTCCGGGACGCGGGAGTGACGATTGTGCGCCTTAGCTTCGAATGGTCGGATGCATCTGGTCTCCTTCAAGGAGTGGTCGCGGTGTTCGGTAATCTCGGGTTCGGCGAGATGATGGTGATCATGGTCATCGTGCTCGTGCTGTTCGGCGCGAAGCGCGTGCCGGAGATCAGTGCCTCGTTCGGCAAGGGCATTCGCGAATTCAAGCGCAACCTGAACGACGTCGAGGGGTCCATCATGGACGCCGGACAGTCGTCGTCGTTGCCATCGTCGTCGATTGGAGCGGCTCGGCCGGCGCCCGCGTACGACGACACGCCGTCCGAGCCCAAGCGTCTGCTGTAGCATCGCCTCGGCACGTCTCGTGGATCCGACGGAACCCGTACGGTCAACGATTGATGAGGCAGACGCCAGGCGCGCCGGTCGCCTTCACCAGCTCCGCACCGAGCTCGCGATTCGCATGGAGCCGTTGTGTCGGGACCTTCCCGAGGGACTGTTCGAGCAGCTCATCGCTCAGATGGCCCTCATCAGGCTGCGGGACGAGGAGCTGAACCGGTGATGTGTGTACGGCGCCGGGCCCCATGGTCGCATCCCGCCGCGATGCTGGTTGCGTTGCTCGGCACCACGGCAGTGACGCTCGCCTGCGGTGGCGCGAACGGCGACGGACGTGAATCGACGGCCCTCCCCGAGCAGGACTCCGTGGCAACCGCGCGGGAAGTGCACGCCTCCCTCTCCGGCCAGGTCGCGCCCGGTGCCCAGTCGTATTCCTTCCGCGGCCTCTACGCAGGAATGACGCGAGGACAGGTCGGGGCGCTCGTTGATCCGTCGGCAGCCGTGTCGGCGTCCGCCTGTCACGACATTGCGGCTCCCGCCAATGGGCAGGAATGCGCGTGGACTCCCGTCCTCGGATCGGACAGTGCGAAAGTCGGTGTTGATGTCGTGTTCGGTCCCGAAGCCGGCCATGGCGAGCGGGTGGCGCGGGTCATCACGGTCACGCGGGAGCTGCCGCTGGATGTCGACGGCGTGCAGCTGGCCCGTGCCCTCTCGGATGCCTTCGCGGCGCAGACCGCGCTGCTCGACAAGCGGGATGCCTCCTACGGTCGACACGAGGCCGAGGTACGCATGGGCACGGTGAACGGGGCGCGGAAAAACTTCGTGGACCTCACCGTCGCTCCGCACGCCGGCCGCGAACTGCTCACCGTGCGGCTGAGCCGCCCCTGAGCGGGGCGCTTACCGCCTCTTCTTCGCTGCGGCCTTCTTCACCGGAGCCTTCTTCGCGGGCGCCTTCTTCGCGGCTTTTGCCGGGACAGGCTTCTTCGCCGCCGGCTTCTTCGCGGGCGGTGCGGTCTTGGTGCGCGCTGGCGCCGCCTTCTTCGCGGCCGGCTTCACGACAGCCGGCTTAACCACCACAGGCTTCACCGCGACAGGCTTC
>JBDTYL010000302.1:0-18563 GCA_040005695.1 bacterium
CGCGCGCTCGAGGCGCGCGACGCCCGATTCGATGGCGTCTTCTTCGTCGGAATCACGTCGACGGGGATCTACTGCCGGCCCATCTGCCCGGCCCGCACGACCCTGAAGAAGAATCGCCGTTTCTTTTCGCACGCGGCGGCAGCGGAGCGCTCGGGATTCCGACCGTGCCTGCGCTGTCGTCCGGAACTGGCGCCTGGGCTGGCACGCGTGGACGCGGTGCTTCGGCTCGCGCAGTCCGCCGCACGACGCATTGCCGAGGGTGCACTCAATGCCGAGGGCGTGGATGACCTCGCGCGCATGCTGGGCGTGACGTCGCGCCACTTGCGTCGCTCCATGCAGGAGGAGCTCGGCGTGACGCCGGTGGAACTGGCGCAGACGCACCGCTTGCTCCTCTCGAAGCAGTTGCTCACCGACACCGCGCTGTCAGTCTCGCGCGTGGCGTACGCCAGTGGATTTCGCAGCCTGCGCCGCTTCAATGCCCTGTTCCTCGAGCGCTACCGGATGAGTCCCCAAGCGCTCAGGCGCGTGCGCGGCGATGATGCGCGTGACGGGGTGAGCATCGCGAGCGCGGACGGCAACACCCCCCGTCCGGACGACGTACGGCTCACCCTCGCTTATCGTCCGCCGTTCGCGTTCGACGCCATGCTCCAGTTCCTCGCGGCGCGTGCGGCGCCCGCGACGGAGCACGTGGACGTCAGTGGCGGCCTCTATGCCCGCACCCTTTGCATCGACGGACACGTCGGCGTGATCCGCGTCTCGCACCTTCCCGCGAAGTCGGCGCTGCAGCTCGATGTTGGTGGCTCGCTGCTGCCGGTGCTCCTTGCCGTCACGGCCCGCGTGCGCCGGCTGTTCGATCTCGACGCCGAGCCGGAGGGCATCGCGGACCATTTGTCGGCGAACGGACTCGGTCCCATACTCGGTGCGGCGCGCGGCCTCCGCGTGCCCGGCGCGGCGGATCCGTTCGAGCTCGCGGTGCGCGCCGTGCTCGGGCAGCAGGTGAGCGTGAAGGGCGCGTCCACGCTGATGGCGCGGTTCACGGAGCGGTTCGGCAACGAGCTCGCCATCGCCGCACCGCCGCTCACGCGACTTCCCGCCACCGCCGAGCGTGTGGCGCAGGCGACGCCATCGGACATCGCGCAGATCGGGATTCCGCTCTCGCGTGCGACGTCCATCCACGCGCTGGCACGGGGGATGTCCGAGGGTGCGCTGCGGCTGGAGCCGGATGCAGACCTTCGGCTGCTCTCGCGACAGTTGCTCGTGCTACCCGGGATCGGGCCGTGGACGGCCGAGTACATCATGATGCGCGCGGTGCACTGGCCTGATGCGTTTCCGGCGTCAGATCTCGTGCTGCGGTGCAGCGCGGGCGGCCTGACGGCGGCACGGCTGCTCGCGGCGGCCGAAGCGTGGCGGCCGTGGCGCGCGTACGCGGCCATGCATCTCTGGCGGCGGGCGTAGGTGGCTGTTGGGCAAGAAGCAGATCCTTCGCTGCGCTCAGGATGACAAGGGGGGTGCGCTCAGGATGACAAAGGGTGCGCTCAGGATGACAAAGGGGGTGCGCTCAGGATGACAAAGGGGGTGCGCTCAGAATGACAAAGGGGGTGCGCTCAGGATGACAAAGGGTGCGCTCAGGATGACAGAAGGGGTACATGACCAGCGACGGCGCCGCGCGTACGTTTCCGGCATGCCCGTTTCTCGTCGCAATTGCAGACCGTTCGCGTGCTGCACGATACTGCTCCTGGTGCCCACCGCGAGCCGCGCGCAGGACACGGCGCGCACCGTGTTGCCCGCCGTCCAGGTCAACGCCACGCGCGAAGGTCCGCGTTCGCCACTCGACCTGCCCTATGCCGTGACGCTCACGCGTCCCGACTCGCTCGCCGCGCTGCGACGCACCGGCGTGGATGAGCTGCTTTTCGCCGTGCCGGGCGTGACGCTCGCGAACCGACAGAACCCCGCGCAGGATCCGCGCGTGAGCATTCGCGGTTCCGGTGCGCGATCGGCGTTCGGCGTGCGCGGTGTGCGCGTGCTCCAGGACGGCGTGCCCGTCACCCTTCCCGACGGCCAGACGCCGGTGGACGTGCTCGACATCGAGGGCGCGGACCGGGTGGAAGTCGTGCGCGGGAGTGCGTCGTCGCTCTACGGCAATGCCGCCGGCGGCGTGATCGACCTCCGCACCGGGCGACCCACGCTGCTGTTCACGCCCTCGGCGCGCCTCGTCGCGGGCGGATCGATGCCCACCATCACCGCCGCCGCGATCACGGGCACGGCGGGCGACGTCGGCATCACGTCGTCGCTCTCGCATGTGGTGGGGCGCGGCTACCGCGACTACTCGGACCAGCGCGCGACGCACGGTGCGCTACGGATGCTGTTCATGGCAGCGCCGGACGGCGGCCCTGCACCGCTCGCGTTGTCCGCGCGCGTGAACGATGTCTCGCGTGCCGAAAGTCCCGGTGCCCTCACGCGTGCGCAGTTCGATGCGGATCCGCGGCAGGCCGATCCCCTCGCGGTGAGGAAGGGCGCGAGCAAGACGGTGCGTCAGGGCGATCTCTCGCTCGTGGGCACGCATGCCTTCGGTGACGCCGGCCGCGTGGATGCGACGATTTTCGGCAGCGCGCGCACGCTCGCGAACCCGCTCACGCAGGCCATCGTGGACGTGAAACGCGCGAGCGGTGGCGCGTCGCTGCGCGCGAGCGGCCAGGGTCACGCGGGCCCGCACGACGTACGGGTGACTGCCGGCGCGGACGCGCAGTGGCTCAACGACGACCGGCAGGAATACGACAACTGCATCGGCGCCACGTGCACGGGCGGCTTCACCGTGCGTGGCGCACTGCGGAAGGACCAGCGCGAACTCGTGAGCAGCGTGGGTCCATTCGTGCGCGGTGAGTTGGCACTGGTCCCCGGTCTCCTCGCGTCGGCCGGCGTTCGCAGCGATGCCGTGCAGTTCCGGCTGCGTGACCGACTGATCACCGCCACCAACCCGGATGACTCCGGCGAGCGCACGCTGCGCGCGGTGAGTCCGTCGGCTGGACTCGTGTGGCGCGCGCTGCCGCTCGCGTCGTTCTACGGCAACGTGTCGTCGAGCTTCGAGACGCCCACCACCACGGAGCTGGGCAACAAGGAAGACGGATCCGCCGGCATCAACCCGGACCTCCAGCCACAGTCCACGCTCACCCTCGAAGTGGGCACCAAGGGACTGCTCGGGCGCACGGGCGTGCGATGGGATGTGGCCGCGTTCGACGCGCACGTGCGCGACGAGCTGGTGCCGTTCGACATCCCCAATGGCAACGGGCGCCGCTACTACCGGAACGCCGGTCGCACGGTGCGCCGCGGCGCGGAGCTCGGCATCGATGCGGACGTGGGGCCGATCGCGCTGCACACCGCGTATGCGTACTCGCACTTCCGCTACGTGAGCTACGTAGTGGGGACGACGTCATACGCCGGCCGCCGGATCCCGGGCGTGCCGGAGCAGGCGCTGGCGACGTCGGCAAGCATGATAGCGGCGGGATTCGCGCTCTCGGCCACGGCGGACCTCGCGGGTCCGGCGGACGTGGATGACGCAAACAGCGCGCAGGCGCCTGGCCGCGCGATTTTCGGCCTGGGCGTCGGGCGCACGTTGCGGGTGGCCGGCGCGCGGCTGGCGCCGATGGTCGCCGTGCAGAACGTCGGCGGAGTACATTCGGCAGGCAGCATCAGCGTGAACGCTTCCGGCGGCAAATTCTACGAGCCGGCGCCCGGTCGCACGCTGCTGGTGCGCGTGGCGCTGAGCCGGGATCCCTGACCGCTCGGGTCCGCCTGCGCTGCGGCCGCCAACTTGCCTTCTGGACGCGCTGATCCGGCAGCCGTCCTCCCCGTTCGCCCACCATGCTCGAGTTCCTGACCCACCTCATCGAACGCTACGGGTACTTCGCCGTGGCGCTGCTCGTGACGCTCGAGGGCTTCGGCCTGCCACTGCCCGGCGAAACCGCCGTGGTGACGGCGGCGGCGTTCGCCGCGCGCGGCTCGCTCAACATCTATGGCGTCGTCCTTTCGACGGTGATCGGCACGGTGCTGGGCGGATCGGGCGGCTACTGGGTGGGGCGCATCGGCGGCCGCGGCCTGCTCGTGCGACATGGTCACTGGATCCGCCTGGACGCGAGCCGGCTGGCGCGGACCGAGGCGTATTTCAAGCGGCATGGCGCGAAGACCGTGTTCATCGCGCGGTTCATCGCGCTGCTGCGGATCTTCGGCTCGTTGCTCGCGGGGGTGGCGCACATGCCGTTCGCCGAGTTCACCGCCGTGAATCTCGCCGGGGGTGTGCTGTGGGCCGCGGTGTTCTCAGCGGTCGGGTACCTGTTCGGCAAGCACCTGTCGCAGCTCGACAACTATCTGGGGCGCATCAGTATCGCGCTGTCGGTGCTGGTGGTGATCGGGTACTTCATATGGCGGTGGCGTCAGCGGGTGGCCGAGCGGAGCGGCCGGCCATCCGGGTGATGCGAAAAACAGATCCTTCGCTTCGCTCAGGATGACAAGGGTCGCGCTTCGCTCAGGGTGACAAGGGTCGCGCTTCGCTCAGGATGACAAGGATCGCGCTGAGCTCAGGATGACAAGGGTCGCGTTGCGTTCGCGATGACAAGGGTCGCGCTACGCTCAGGATGACACCAAGAGCAGGCGACATCGCTACAGGTGCGGGAGCTCGCGGTCCGCGGCACCGTCCGCGCGATGCCAGTCGAGCTCCGCTTCCGTCATGGGGCGGAACATGAGGTCGGCGGCCAGCCACACCGACTTCGCGAAGGGATAGCAGATCACGGCGCCGACGAAGACAAGGACGATGCTCGCCCACTGAAGTGCGACCCATGGCGTGTCCGGATACGTCGCCACGGCGACCACGGCGAGCAGGAGCGCGAACAGCAGTTCCACCGCGACGAGGTTGAGCAGGTACGCGCCGATGAAGTAGTCGCTCTCGCCGCGGTGGAGGCGCAGGCCGCAGGTGGGGCAGCTCGCGCGCAGTTCCGTGAAGCTCCCGAAGATGCCGGTCGCGCCACAATTGGGACAGCGACGCGTGACGGCGCGCAGCAGCATGCGGGAGTTGGAGGGACGCGTCGCCATGCAGTAATGTACAGACGGCGTCGACACTCACAGTAAAAGCAGATCCTTCCCTTCGGCCGCGCTCAGGGCAGGCGCTCCGCTCAACATGACAAAAGCAGATCCTTCGCTCTGCTCAGGATGACAAAGGTGACGCTCAGGATGACAAAGACTCGCTTCGTTGTACCCGCGTTCGCGATTCTCCTCGCAACGCCTTCCTTCACTGCTCGCGGGCAGGCGGCCACCCCGGATAGCGCCGCACGCGCCGCCGAATGCCGAAGCTGCGCAGAGTGGAATGCGCCGCAGGCGCCACTGCGCATTCGCGGGAACGTATGGTTCGTCGGCAGCCACGGGCTGAGCAGCATCCTCATCACGTCCGATGCGGGGCACGTCCTCATCGACGGCGGGTTGCCGGAGTCGGCGCCGCTCATCGCCGCGCACGTCCGCGCGCTCGGCTTCCGGATGGAGGACGTGAAGCTCATCGTCAACTCGCACGACCACTTCGACCATGCGGGCGGCATCGCGGCACTCCAGGCGATGTCCGGCGCGCGTGTGGCGGCGAGTGCGCCGAGCGCGCGGGTGCTGCGCGCCGGTGAGTCGGGCCGCGATGATCCGCAGTTCGGTGTCCTGCTCGCCTTTCCGCCGGTGCGACAGGTGGACGTGATTTCCGACGGCGAGACCCTGCACGTGGGGCCCATTGCACTCACGGCGCACCTCACACCGGGCCATACACCTGGGGGCACGTCGTGGTCGTGGCAGTCGTGCGCGGACAGCCAATGCCTGGACTTCGTCTACGCGGACAGCCAGACCCCCGTGTCCGCCGACGGCTTCCTCTATACGCGGAACGACGGCTATCCCACGGCGATCGCGGACTTCCAGCGCGGACAGACGGTGCTCGAGCACCTTGCGTGCGACGTCCTGCTCACGCCGCATCCCGGCGCCTCCGCGATGTGGGAGCGCCTTGCGGGCACGAACCCGACGCATCCGCTCATTGATCCGGATGGGTGCCGCAAGTACGCCGCAAACGCACGTAGCCAACTCACCCAGCGGATTGCAACGGAGACGGGAAAGCCGTAGATCACGGGGACTCCCAAGCCGGAGGTGGACCAATGTCGCACTCCGTCGAACCCGTCAGCCGCACCCCGCTCGTGTTCGTGCACGGCCTCTGGCTCCATGCCGAGTCGTGGAACAAGTGGGTCGCCTTCTTCCGCGCGCACGGCTACGACGCCGTGGCCGCGAGCTGGCCCGGGGACTCACCCACTACCGAGGCCACGCGCCGCAATCCGCGGGCGATGGCCGGCTATGGCGTGACGGAGATCGCGGACCACATCGCGGAGCAGTTCAAGAGCTTCCCGCGCAAGCCGGTGCTCATCGGCCATTCCTTCGGCGGCCTGCTCGTGCAGAACCTCCTCGGCCGCAACCTCGCCTCGGCGGCCATCGCCATCGACCCGGCACCGATCAAGGGCGTGCCCGAGCTGCCGCTCTCCGCGCTCAAGTCGTCACTGCCTGTGCTGGGCAACCCGTTCAACTACGGCCGGTCCGTGGCGCTCACGGAGAAGCAGTTCCGCTTCGGCTTCGCGAACGCGGTCTCCGAGCAGGAGGCGCACGAGCTGTATATGACGTATGCCATGCCGGGTCCCGGGCGGCCGCTGTTCCAGGCCGCGACGGCGACGTTCAATCCGCACGCCGCCACCAAGGTGAACGTCGCCAATGCGTCGCGCGGACCACTGCTGCTCATCGCCGGCGAAAAGGATCACACTGTGCCGCCGATCCTCACGCGCAGCACGCTCAAGGCATACCGCGCGTCACCGGCGGTGACGGACTTCCACGAGTTCGCCGGCCGCGGGCACTCGCTCACCATCGACAGCGGCTGGCGCGAGCTGGCGGAGTACAGCCTGGGCTGGTTGCGCAGCAAGCACCTCTTCACGCCAATGCCCACCACGGTGCACTAGCCCATGCCAATGCCCGCGGATCTCGCTCCCTCCATCGGCCGCGCGTTCACGGGACCGGCATGGCACGGCGACGCCATTGCGGAACTGCTGGCCGACGTCGCCGCCGCGGAAGCCGCGGCGCGGCCGTTCGACGACGTGCACACCATCGCGGAGCTCGTGGGCCACATCGGCGCGTGGGTAGCGGTGGCGGAACGCCGACTCGGCGGCGAGACGGGCTCGCCGAGTGAGGACGACGTCTGGCCGGAGGTGGACACGAGCAGCGATCGCGGTTGGGTGGCCGCGGTACGGCAGGCGCTCGAGAAACACCGGTCGCTCATGCGCGCCGCCGCGGCGGCGGACGAGCGCCTGCTGCGCGAGAAGCTGCCGGGCCGCGATCACGATGCCGAGACAATGCTGCGCGGCATCGTGGAGCACGACGCCTATCATGGCGGGCAGATCGCCATGCTCAAGAAGGTGATCAGGGCGAAGGCGCGCGCCGGCTGACTACTTCACCGCGACCGGCGCATCAGGGCTGCTCGTTACCGGCGCGCCTTCGTCCAGCAACGGCACGATGACGTTGTACGCGCGCAACTGAAGCGCGCCCCCATCACCGAGCGCGGGATTGTAGCTGTACGCGGTGACGCCGCAGTTGGCCACCTCAGCCTCGCGGTCGATGGCGAGGATCTGTGTCTCGTCGAGCTCCTCGATGAGGTAGCGGAGGCAGAGCACGATCACCTGGTGCGCGACGATCAGCACGCGTGTGCCGGGCCCGTGATGATGCAGGCTGATGGTGTCCATCACGCTGCGAAGCCGCAGGATCACGTCGCACCAGCTCTCGCCACCCGGTGGACGGTGATAGAACTTTCCGAGCTGCGTGCGCATGGCCGCCTGCTCGGGAAAGCGCTGCTCGACGCCGAGCTTCGTGAGGCGATCGAGGATGCCGAACTCCTTCTCGCGCAGCCGCTCGTCCACGATCAGCTTCGCCGCGGAATCCGTGCCGTTCGCCGATTCGATGAGCGCCGCGGTGTGCCGTGCGCGCAGGTACGGCGACGTCATCACCACGTTGGGCCGCGCGCCGAGCGACAGCCGGCCGAACCAGTGGCCGAGCGCGGTGGACTGTCGCTCGCCTGCGGCGCTGAGCGGGACGTCCACATCCCGCTCGGTGATGTCGATGGTGGCGACTCCCGCGGCGTACGCGGCATCGCGCGCCACGTTGCCCGCGCTCTCGCCGTGGCGCACGATCCAGAGCATGTCCGGCCAGTGTTGTTCCATAGGCCTCGCAGGTGGGTCAAGGACCATACCATCGCGTTGCCGTGCGACGTGCCCCTGCGCAGATTCACCGTCCCTCCCACGACGGCTCATGTCCTCCACCGCCAGCGCAGGTCAACCCAGGCTTCGGCTTCCCGCCGTCGCGGCACTCTTCGTGTCCGCGCTGCTCGTGGGCCTGTCGCTCATGGTGATCGTGCCGCCGTTCACCCTGCTGTTGTTCCGGCTGGCTGTCGGCGCGCTGGAGTACTCGCCGCTGCTCGTGCTGGCCGACCTGCTCTGGTGCCTGCCCGCCAACCGCCTGCTCCGCGGCCACCGGCGGCTGCGCTACGGTACGCTCGGCCTTCTCATGACGGCGGCCTGCATCGCCGTGTGGCCGCTCACGACGTACACGCGCGTCGCCACGGCGGCGAGCGCGCAACTCGGTACCGATGACGGGCCGCCGCGCTTCTCGCTGGTGGCGTTGGTCACGGGCCTGCCCACGAGCCGGGATGTTGAAGAACGCACCATCCCGTACGCCGCCGCGGATGGGCAGCGCCTCACGATGCGCCTCTATTCCCTGCCGCCGCACCAGCAGCGGCCCACTGTGATTGTCCTCTATGGCGGCGCGTGGCAGTCCGGCTCGGCCGCGCAGTGCGAGAACGTGAGTCGAGCGCTCGCGTCACGGGGTTATACCGTGGCCGCGCTCGATTACCGCCACGCGCCGATGTCTCACTTTCCCGCGCAGGTCGACGACGTGAACTACGGCATCGTCCTGCTGCGCGATTCTTCCGAACAGTGGGGCATCGACATTCACCGGATGGCGCTGCTCGGACGCTCGTCGGGGGGACAGCTCGCCGAGCTGGCGGCGTGGTCGCAGAACGATTACGGACTGCGCGCCGTCGTGGCGCTGTACGCGCCGTTCGACCTCACGAAAGGCTACGCCGCCCCGCCCTCACCCGACCCGCTGGGCGCACGCGTGGTGCTGCGCGCCTTTCTCGACGGCACGCCGGAGACGCAGGCGCGTCGCTACGCGGCGGCGTCGCCCTCGACGCTCGTACGGCCTGGCCTCCCGCCCACGCTCCTGCTGTTCGGCGGCCGCGACCACATCGTGCGACCCGAGTTCAACCGGGATGCGGCGGCGGCACTTCGCGCGGCGCGCGTGCCCGTGGTGTCCGTGGAGCTGCCATGGGCCGAGCACGGCTTCGACATGCTGCCCACGGGGCTCGGTGCACAGCTCGCGTTCAACGTGATCTCGGCATTTCTCGACAGGGAGCTGAAGGCACCGGAGAAAGGGAGCGCGCCGCGGAGCTGAGTGTGTGTCGCGCGCGGTGACCCTGGCGCGCCACGATCATTCCGCAGTGGTGCGCGCGGCTCCACGCGAGAGGAACACGCCCACGAGGCTCACCGCCGCCGCCGTCATGAGCCAGAGCGCGGGCGCCGCCTTGTTGCCCGTGCGCTCGATGAGATAGGTGCAGATCGCCGGCGTGAACCCGCCGAACAGCGCCGTCGCCAGGCTGTACGCGAGCGAGAATCCCGCTGTGCGCACCTGCGCCGGCATGATCTCCACGAGCATCGGCACCATGCCGCCGTTGTAGAATCCGAACAGCACCGAGAACCACAGCTCCACCGCGAGGAGTCGCTCGAAGCTGGGCACGGCCACGAGCCACGTCATCGCCGGATACGCGGTGAGGAGGGCCAACACGGGCACCGCCGCAACGAGTGGACGGCGGCCGATACGATCGGAGATGATGCCGGCGATGGGCAGCCACACGAAATTCGAGAGGCCCACGCAGAGCGTCACGAGGAACACCTTCTGCGCATCGAGGTGCAGCGCCTGCTTGCCGAACGTGGGCGTGTAGGCGGTGATGAGGTAGAAGGTTGTCGTCGTGAACACCACGAGCATCATGCCGCTGAGGACGATGCGCCAGTTCGCGGCGACCACGCGGAAGACATCGCTCGCCTTTCGCGCATGGTGGTCCATGTTGCGGAACGCATCCGTCTCCTCGAGAGACCGGCGGAGGTACAGGATGACGGGAATGATCGCACACCCGATGAGCAGCGGAATGCGCCATCCCCACGCGCCCATCTGCTCGGCGGTCACCAGCCCCGTGAGCACGAGCGCGATGAGCGCCGTGAACACCACCGCGAGCTGCTGGCTCGCCGACTGCCACGAGCAGAAGAAGCCGCGGCGTCCCGGCGTCGCGATCTCCGCGAGGTACACCGACACGCCGCCGAGCTCCACCCCGGCCGAGAGTCCCTGGAGCAGGCGTCCGATAACGACGATCACCGGCGCCGCGAGGCCGATCGCCGCATAGCTCGGCGTCGCCGCGATGGTGAACGTGCCCACCGCCATGAGGCCGAGCGTGACGATGAGTCCTTGCCGACGCCCGACGCGGTCGATGTAGGCACCGAGCACAATGGCGCCAATGGGCCGCATGAGGTAGCCGGCGCCAAAGGTCATCAACGACAGCATCAGTGACGCGAACTCGCTACCGGCCGGAAAAAACGTGCGACCGATGTACACGGCGTAGTAGCCGTACACGATGAAGTCGTACATTTCCAGGAAGTTGCCACTGGCCACGCGCATCACGGCGCCGACCGTCGGCTTCGCGGTTGACGCAGAGTTCATTGGTGTGCCGGTGCGAGCGGAAGCACGATATGCGACGGAAACATTGCGCTGAAGTGGATCGTGTTGTCCGCCGTGACCATGCGGCGGTTCAGGCCGAGCGCTTCGCCGGTGTTGGGGTTCACGTCGAAGCGAGGGAAGTTGCTGCTCGAGATGTCCACGCGGATGCGATGTCCCTTCTTGAACACGTTGGCCGTGGGGAAGGGATCGATGGGGAAGTCGTACACCTGACCCGGCACGAGCATCACGGCGTGGTCGCGCGTGGCGCGATAACGGCCGCGGATGATCGCATCCGTGAGGTTCATATCGAATCCGCCGGGCCAGTCGGCGCTCGGCGGATAGACGTCGATGAGCTTGGCGGTGAAGTCCGTGTCGGTGCGATTGGTCGAGCCGTACAGCTCGACGTGAATGGGGCCGATCACTTCCATGTCCTGCTCGAGCGGTGCCGTCTGGAAGACGACGACATCCGCGCGTGCGCGCAGTGGAAGGAACGGCGCCTGTGACGGTGGAAAGCGCGGGTCTTCGCGCTGGTCGTATGCGCCATCCTTGAGTCGCGCCGAGGAGCCGCCGCCCACGGTGGGTACAGGGTGTCGCGGGTCGAAGGTGAACGTGGTGCTGGCCGCGCGCTCGATGGGCTTCGTGGTGCGGAGCGAGCCATCGGCGTGGAAGTAGTACGGCACCATGCGCGTGCCGGGCAGCGGCCACGTCGTCTCGTTGCGCCAGTAGCCGCCGTGCATGAGGCGACCCGCCGCATCCTTGTGTCCGTCGCCGGTACCCATGACGAAGAGCCGCACGGGCGCGTCGTGCGCCGCGCCGGTGGGCAACCCCTTCATATAGTGGTCGAACCAGCGGAGGTGGAAGTCGCCGTCGAAGTCGGGGATTGCCGCCGCATCGCCGAATGCGACGTCACCCGCGTGCGAGAGCGTGTCGCCGTGATGCACCCACGGCCCCACGAGCAGCCGCTGCGGCGACTTCTTCAGCTTCGAGAGGCCCATCCAGTTCTCGAACGTGCCGGCAAGGAAGATGTCGTACCACCCGCCGATCTGGTACATCGGGATGTCGGACGTCTGCGCGTAGTGCTCGGACCAGTTCATCATCGGGTCCTTCCAGAACGCGTCGTAGTCCGCGTGCTCGAAGAAGTCCATGTACCAGCCCTCGTACTCGGGCGCCACGGACAGCGGGTTCAGGCCGCGACGCATGGGCTGCACGTTGAACCACTTCTCCACCGGCTCCTGCTCCAGCAGCAGCTTGCGCACGGCGGGGTTGGGCGCATCGGCGGCGAGTTGGCTCCAGGCCCACGTGAGTTGGCGCCCCATCTCGTACGCGCCACGGTAGCGGATGCCGTGATCCCACGCGTTGGCCATGCCGCCCATGTTGACGACGATCGTCTTCAGCGACGGCGGATGCAGCTGTGCCGCGCCAGCTTCCATGTGTGCGGCGAACGACGTACCCCACATGCCGACCATGCCGTTGGCGTACGGCTGCCTTGCGAGCCACTCGATGGTGTCGTAGCCATCGGTGGCATCGATGGGCTGCACCTTGAGGAACGTGCCTTCCGACTTGTAGCGGCCGCGCGTGTCCTGCACCGCGACGACGTAGCCATGGCGCGCGAGATACTCCGCATTCGCCTGCGACTTGCCCTTGTCGTACGGCGTGCGCTGGAGGAGGACGGGCAGTTTCTCGCCGACGGCGACGCCGTTGCGCGCGGGCCGATAGATGTCGGTGGCCATGCGCTTTCCGTCGCGCATGGGGATCATCAGGTTGTGCTCGGCCAGGAGGACGTCGTATGTCGCCGGTGCCTGTGCGTGAGCCGATGGCACCAGCAGATGTATCGCGACGGCGCTCGCGAGCAATCGCGCACAGAGGGTGAGGAGTCGCGGACGGCGCGTCGGAGACGTGCGGGCGCACGCGCGCCTCGGGTTCATGGCGAGCGTCGTGCCTCGCGCAGCGGAAGATGATCGCATCGGTGCCGAAGCTGCCGGGCGGCGGACGGGTTGGCAAGCGACGTCCACGCCGGACGATCGCGCGCCATTCTCGCTGAAGCGATCGCGCAGTATCGAGGGGACGATCCAGCGTCCAGCAATTGAGACACAGCAATCCGAGACGTTCGTAACGCAATGACGTAACGCGTTTGACACGTTCGCCTTGCACACATGGTCAGGGGGATCTTCATGATGGCATCGCCAATGCTTTCCCACGTGGCATCCGTCGGTCCCGCCCACCTCGACAGGAGCCACCATGACGCTCTCCATGCGCACCATTATCGTCGCGACCCTTGTGGCCGTGACTTCCTCGATGGTCGCGGCGCAGCAGGTGCCGTCCGTCACGCCTGCGCTGGCCGATACGCAGGCCACTCGCGCGCTGGTGGGCACACGAGCCGACATACCGTTACTCGACGCACCGTTCAACCTGTCGAACGGAGGGCGGGCTCCGAGCATGGCGCAGTCACTCGCGCTGACTCAGGCATTCTATGAAGTCACCCATACGGCGATCCAGCGTGCATGGGGATCCCACACGATCCTCGCCGGCATCTCACTCGAGTTGTTCAACGAGTTCGGCGGCCTCCTCCCCGGTGGCGACGCATGGATGCACGAGGAGTTCCACCGCGCCGTGCTTGGCAACCGCGGTGTCGGCAGCTTCGACGACGTGTACAGGCTGAACCTCGGTGCCGACGTCATCAACGTCAGCCACGTGACGGATGCGGACCTCGTGCGCTTCAAGGCGCTGCACCCCATCGATTTCGTTCGCGCCGCGGAAGCCGGCATCGAGGGGGAGAACCAGTTGATCGAGGGGTTGGAGAAGAGCCGCTTCTTCCGTGAGTCTCACTCGAACAACGTGTCGCTCTACTGGATGACGAAGATCAACTCGGCGTGGTACGTGTGGTCCGGCATCAGCGGCGACGCCGATTCCCTGGTGGCGGACGCGAACCGCCTCGAGGGCGCGGACGTCGCGAAACGCGACTGGGTCGGGCACGACTTCACCGCCTGGGTGCACGACCTGTTCCGGCCGGACGAGCCGTACACGGCGCGCGGCGTCGATCCCTCGGGTGTCGGCATCAACCGCTACGTGAAGGCGAGCGACCTCAGCCCCGAGGAGCACGACTTCCTCCAGCGCGAGGGCCACCTCCAGCTGATCAACTTCCTCGACCCCAACCTCTTCGCGTTCGGCGGGGTGACGGTGCGCGATCCATGGCGCCAGACGAACGTGCGACTCAACGTGAGCGCGAGTCACTACCTCACGTCGTTCGGCCACGCGATCGACATGAACGTCTTCCTGCGCGAGGGTGCGGCGAACGTGTTCGTGGTGCTGCACCGCTACACGAATGGCGCGCGGTCGATGCCAGGTGTCGAGCTGCAGGTCCTCGATGCGCCGATCTCGGTTGCCAGCCGTGCCATCGTGGTCTCGCCCCGCGTGGCGTTGTGGATGCAGCCGCGCGACCAGGCGTTCCGCACGACGGACTCGCAGGTGGGCGGACTGGCCTCACTGCGTATCCGGCCCGCGACGACGGCGCGCCTGAGCAACTTCATCGAGATCGAGGCCAAGACGGCGGGATGGGTGGCGGGCACCGTGCAGCTTGACCGCAACGTGAGCGTGCGCGTCGGCGGGTCGGTGAGGCTCAACTGAGGCATGTGAATCATGTCATCGTCGAACCGTCGCGTGCCGGGGCGCGGTGTTGCCGCACCCGGTCGGATGTCGGGCGCTTTCGGTCTTCGGGCACTGTCACCGCCGTGGTACGCCGTGGCGACAAGCAGATCCTTCGCTGCGCTCAGGATGACAAAGGCGGCTGCGCTCAGGATGACAAAGGCGGCTGCGCTCGGGATGACAAATGACTGCGCTCAGGATGACACGGACTCACGCGATGGCGCGACGGCCGCCGAAGGCCTCATGTGCCAGCGACGCATACTCCACGATGCCCGTGGTCACGCCGAAATGACGCGCGCCGAGTCCCTTGCCCGTGTACGGATCGTAATACTCCCGGAAGCCCGACTTCCGCACGAGCGCCGTGGAGCGTTCCACCAGGTGCGCCGCCGCCGCTTCGCGCTCGAGCCGGATCAACCCGCGCAGGACGAACCACGTCGTGAACATCCAGGTGGGACCGCGCCAGTAGCGCTCGATCCACAGGTACCGGTGATTGCCCGGTACGAAAGTCGGCTCCATGGCCGAGGTGCTCGGCACCGGATACGGCAGCCAGTACCGCTTGGGATCGAGCAGGTGCTCGTCCACGACGCGGCGCGAGATGTCGGCCGGCAGGTACTTGAGGCCGAGTGGTGCGAGACCGGCCCACGTGCTCACGTCGAGCCGCTCGCCGTCGGGCCCCTCGGCGAAAAAGAAGCCGCGCTCCGCGTCGTACAAGCGACGCACGAGCGCCGCCGTCAACTGCTCCGCGCGCGCTTCCGCGCCCGGCACGCCGAGTCGCGCGAGGCCTTCCCATCCGAGGATCCATGCGGTGTTGACGAGGACGTCCGTGGCGTGAAAGCCGCCGTCGGCGACGACGCGGCGATAGTCGTAGTGCCGCTTGCGATTGAAGTGCTGGAGCCAGAGAAAGCCCGGCTTCGGGTGACTGCGCCAGTCAAGCGGTGCGTCGTACGTCGGCGAGGCATCGAGGCCTGTCTCGTCGGGTTGCAGCACGCCGATGAGTCCATCACTGTCGGTGCGCTCGCGGTCGAGGCAGGCATGATAGCGCTCCAGGAGCACGCGTCCCTCCTCCGCGAACTTCGCGTCGCCGGTGCGCTCGGCGATCTGCGCCCAGACGAACGCGAGCAGTGGTGGCTGGATGGTGGCCGTGTGGAACGCCTTCAGGTGGAGCAGGTTGTACGTAAAGGCGCGTCGCAGCCGACAGGGCCCGTGCCAGAAGATCGTGTGGCCAATGAAGCCGGACGGATCCTGCGAGAGCGCGAGCGAGCGCAGCTCGTTCATGGCGCGTGGGGGGTCGATGCGACTCCACGCCAGCGCGTGGAAGCACGAGTCCCAGAAGAACTGATCCGGGTACTTCGTGCGGTCGGGACAGGTGTACGAATAGTCGCGGCGCCCCTTGCGACGGCCCTCGCGCCAGTTCCGCTCCAGCACCTTCCGGGCGCCCGCGAAGATGTCGTTGTAATGCTGCATGCCGTGAGCGGTTGCACTCACTTTCGGACGCCCGGCGAATCCACCGTGTGCAGGAACGAGGTCATGAAATACTCAGTTCGCAACGCATGGTCCGAAGGTGACAGATCAATGGGAGGATGGCAAGCGACGGCCCGGTCCTTCGCGGCGCTCCGGACGACACGAGAGCATATCCTTTCTCCCGGTCGTTGAAAACCGACGACGAACCGGGCCATGCATACCCCCTTTCGACCATCCACCAAGGCGTCTGACACCATGCGACTATTGAAACCACTGACGAACCAAGGGTGCACCCGCCTCGCATGCCTCCTGCTCGCCTTTGCCGTCGGGTTCCCGACGGTGCTTTCGGGTCAGGCGCCGGCGCCTGATGGCGTCATGCTGCAATTCATCCGCTTTGCCGACATCTTCGGCAGCCGTCTCGTGGCCGCGTTCGATTCGATCCCCGCAGCACGCTACGACTACCGACCCACCGCACCGCAGCAGACGATCGGTTACATCGCCCAGCACCTCGAAGCCGCCAACTACAGCCAGTGCGCGCAGCTCGGTTCGCTGAGGCAACCCCTGACGGCGAAGGATTCGCTTGCCGACACGGTCAAGGCGCGGTGGCCGAAGGACACGCTCGTCGCGCGACTCAAGGCCTCGTTCCGTTTCTGCGACATGGCACTGGAGCGCGCCGGCCCGCTCGAATCGGCGGAGCGTGCGAGCACGCTGCTGTCCTTCGAGACCGATCTCGCGGAACACTACAGCCAGCTCTCGACGTACATGCGGCTCATCGGCATGGTGCCGCCATCGGCGCTCCCGCCGCGCCAGCGTACGGCCGTCGAATTGCCGGCGTCGGCACTGCCGGCATATGTCGGCGCCTACCAGCTTGCCCCAGGATTCGAACTCGACATCACCCTGCGCGACGGGAAGCTGTTCGCCCAGTCGAAGCCGGGCGGACGGGAGGTTCGCCTGTGGGCGGAGGGCGGCGAGAATTTCTTCATCATCGAGGTGGATGCGCAGGTCACGTTCACTCGCGACACCAGTGGGGCGGTGAGTGGCCTCGTCGTCCATCAGTACGGCCGGGACAGGTCCGCCCCCCGGATTCCGTGAGTCCCGTTGTTCTGTGACCACCGCCACGCTGGGAGAGTTGGGCGATCCACAGGACCCGGCGTGACCCGCCGCCACATGGACACTCGTCACCATCACGTCAGCATTCCGATCACCCTGCTCGTCGCTGGTGCGCTCGCGTGCTCCTCGGCCTGCTTGAGGCTTCCATCGACGGCGGAATTCCACGTGATTGACGTGGCGGCGCACGACACGACGACGTTCACCTGGACCAACGCGGACCCGGTGGCACTCGGCGCACTCGGTCCCTCCGAGTCCCCGTTTCAGTCCCAGCCTGACTCGCCCGAGTTCGTCGCGGCCAGCTCGCAGGGCTGGAGTGCCGCGCTACCGGGCGGCGCGACGTTGGCGCCGGCCGACGCCTGCACGCCGTGACTGGGGTGTGGGTGCCAGCCTGAGGATTTCGTGGCATCGTCGACCAAGGCTTCGAGCGAGCGCGCGCGACACTCAGGCTGCGCGACGCCCGGATTCCGCGGCAGGCAGCAGCAGCGGAAGCGGAAAGCGCCTGAGCGACGCAACCACGCGGGCGATGCGCACCCGACTGGGTAAGCTCACTGCCCGCCGCCGCGCGCCGGTCGCGGAAGCGCCGTGGGCGGAATGATGTTGTTCAGCCGCATGTAGTTCGCCAGCTGGCTGTAGTGGTCCGCGAGGTCGAGCGCGTGGCCCAACACCATCGTCGCGCGCGGAAAGCTGCGCGATTTGCCGTTGGCCATCATCGTCACCTGCTCGCCGAGGTTCGCGTCGTCGAGCTGCGCGAACGCGCTCTCGCAGAACGCGAATGACGCCTTCACCTTCGCGATGAGCATCTCTCTTGGCCACGTCGCCTTCACGGAATCAGGCGTCGATGTGTCAGCGTCGGGCACCGTCGCCTTCATCGCGCCGAAATTGTTGCAGAAGAAATAGTTGTCACTCGCGAGGTGCTGCGCGATGTACCCGATGGTGAGCTGCGCAGCTGTCGGCCGGTACGCGAACTTCGACTCGGGAATGGAGTCGAACGCCTGCGCGATGTTGCGCTGGAGTCCCATCGTGCGGTTGCGGAACACGGTCGTGACGGGGTTGGGCTGCGGGCCGGCGGGCTGCTGCGCGGCGAGGCTGAGCGGCAGGGCCAGCGTGAGGATCGCGGCATGCAGGGTCTTCATACGGACTCCCGGAAAGGGGGTGGGCGGGGTGGTGATAGTGGATGCACCCGGCGGATCGCGCAACCGTCACCGTCGCGGGCACTCTCACGTCCTCCCGTGGCCGGCGGCAGCCGCGTACGTTTGGGACTGCACCGCGCGACCCGACGCCGAGGATTCGCCTGGATATCCGGAACCTGCTGGAACGTACGCTGGGCTCTGCCTACACGATCGAGCGCGAGCTCGGCGGCGGCGGCATGTCGCGCGTCTTCGTGGCCGTCGAGACGGCGCTCGACCGGAAGGTCGTCATCAAGGTGCTCGCGCCGGAGCTCGCCGCCTCCGTGTCCGCCGACCGCTTCGCGCGCGAGATCCGCCTCG
>JBDTYL010000303.1:0-5547 GCA_040005695.1 bacterium
GCCCGGCATCTACACGCCGCCGGATTACGATCTGGCAGGCTTCGTCGTCGGGTGTGTGGAGGAAGACGGAATTCTCGGTGCAGACCGGGTGGACGAGGGCGACGTGCTCGTCGGCCTCGCGAGCAGTGGCCTGCACACCAACGGGTATTCACTGGCACGCCGGATCGTGAGCGAGCGGATGCAGCTCGGCGTGGCGGATCCCTTTCCGGGTGAAGAGGGTACCGTGGCGGACGTGCTGCTGCGGGTGCACCGCTCGTACCTCGCCGCGCTGCGTCCGGTGTTGTCGCAGGTGCACGGCATGGCGCACATCACGGGCGGTGGGTTGCCGGGCAACGTGGTGCGAGTGCTGCCCGACACGGTTGACGCGGTCATCGACGCGTCGAGCTGGGAAGTGCCGAATGTCTTCCGGCAGTTGCAGGTGGCGGGCAGCGTGTCGCCCGCCGAGATGTACCGCACGTTCAACATGGGTATCGGCATGGTGGTCATCACCGACGCAGTGAACGCTTCCGCCGTGGAGGCGGGTGCCGCGTCGGCTCACATTGCATCCTTCCGGCTCGGGCGCATCGTGCGCGGGACCGGCCAGGTGCGCATCTCTTGAGGGTTTTCCGCATGAGCAAGTCCGTGTTCGCCGCCGTGGGTCTCACCGTGCTCACCGCCGTCGCCGCGCAGGCCCAGGGGCTCTCTACGCCCGTCTGCACGTCGACCGGCACGGCGTCGCAGAACGTCGCGCAGGACGCCTGCCAGCAGGCGTACGACATCTTCCAGTTCATGGCGCCGCAGCTGGGCCTCGCCCTCGCGGGCGGCAACGCCACGCTCGGCCAGGGTTCGTCGCTCGGCGGCCTGGGGCACTTCTCCGTCGGCATCCGTGGCAACGTGTTCAACGGCGTCATTCCGCAGATCGACCAGTTCACGCAGCGCACGTCTGGCGCCACGCCCGCCCTGGTGCTGCCGTCGAAGAAGCAGGTGCTGGCTCTCCCCACCGCCGATGCGGCCATCGGCCTGTTCGGCGGCCTGCCGTTCGGCCTCACGAACATTGGCGGCGTGGATCTCCTCGTCAGCGCCTCGTACGTGCCCACCATCGGTGACGGCAACAAGGACTTCTCGCTCAAGCCGAAGCAGAACCTGCAGCTCGGCTATGGCGTGCGCGTCGGCCTCCTGTCGGAGTCCATCGTGGTGCCCGGCGTGTCGCTGACCTACCTCAAGCGCGACCTGCCCTCGACGACCATCGCCGGCAGCGCCAGTTACACGTCCGGACTGGGCGCGACCACGGCGTCTCTCACCATCTCGGATGCGACGGTGAAGACCTCCGCGTTCCGCATCGTCGCGAGCAAGAGCCTCATCTTCTTCGGGTTCGCCGCCGGCGTGGGGCAGGACACCTACAAGCAGAGCGCGAACATCAGCGCCAACGTCACCAGCACCCTCGGCGGCATGACCACCACCACGGTGCCGAACGCGTATCCCGACATCAAGCGCACCAATGCGTTCTTCGACGCCTCGCTGAACTTGCCGCTCTTCAAGCTGGTGGGCGAAGTTGGCCAGGTGAGTGGCGGGACCGTGAACACGTACAACTCCATCGGGTCGTCGCGCGCGGACCGGTCGCTGACGTACGGTTCCGTGGGACTCCGCCTGAGCCTCTGATCCATGGCCGAGGGAGCGCGCGCGGTCGCGCCAGCTGACGGCGTCTTCATGCGCCGCGCGCTCTCCCTCGCCGAGCAGGGCTGGGGCCAGACGTCGCCGAATCCGCTCGTCGGCGCGGTGCTGGTCCGCGAGGGCGAGGTGGTTGGCGAGGGGTGGCACTCGACGTACGGCGCCGCCCACGCCGAGGTCGAGGCGTTGCGCGCGGCGGGTGCGCGCGCGCGCGGCGCCACGATGTACGTCACCCTCGAGCCGTGCGCACACCACGGCCAGACACCGCCGTGCACGGACGCGCTCCTTGCGGCCGGCGTCGCGGAAGTCGTCATCGCCACCGCGGACCCGAATCCTGTTGCGCACGGCGGTGCGCCGCGACTCCGCGACGCCGGAATTCGCGTGCTCATCGGCGTGGAGGAGGACTCGGCGCGCGAGCTGAATGCCGCGTTCTTCCATGCGCACGCATCGGCGCGGTGCTTCGTCCAGCTCAAGCTCGCCTTGTCACTCGACGGTGCCCTCACTGACGGCACGCGACAGCGGGGATGGCTCACGGGCCCGACAGCGCGGCGCGAAGTGCACCGGTTGCGCGCGGGCGCGGACGCCGTGGCGGTGGGCATCGGGACGGTGCGCGCCGACGATCCGCTCCTCACGGTCCGCGACATCGCGCCACCACCGCGCGTCGCGCCGGCGCGCGTGGTGTTCGACACGTCGGCGCGCCTGCCGCTCACGTCGAAGCTCGTGCAGACCAGCGCCAACGTGCGGACCATCGTGGTGTGCTGGGCGCCCGACCCGGCCCATGCCGCCGCGCTGGAGCATGCCGGTGTGGAGCTCGTGCACGCCGCGTCGATCGTGGATGCGCTGGTGGCGCTGCGCGGCGCGGGCATCCGCTCGCTCCTGGTCGAGGGCGGCGCCGCGCTCGCGTCGTCATTCCTGCAGGACGCCGTGGTGGACCGCCTGATTATCTTTCGGGCACCGCTCATCCTGGGGGCAGGCGCGCTCGGCGCATTCAGTGCCTTGCCACCCACCGCGTTGGCCGACGCGCGCCGCTGGCGCGTGGTGCAGGCGCGGCGCTTCGGGGATGACGAGATGACGGTCTATGCGCCACCGGCGTGACGGCGCGGGAGCTATTTGAAGTGTTCACCGGACTGGTAGACGACGTGGGCATCGTCGCGCGCGTGGCGCGGACGGAGGCGGGGCGCGAGCTCCGGATCTCGTCCGCGTACACGGGGCTCGTGGAGGGTGAGAGTATCGCCCTCAATGGCGCCTGCCTCACGGTGCGCAGCTTCGGGCCCGGATGGTTCGACGTCGCGGCGGTGGTCACGACCCTCGGTCGCACCACCATCGGCGACTGGGTTCATGGCCGCCGGGTGAACCTCGAGCGCGCGATGCGCCTCGGTGACCGGCTGGGTGGCCACCTCGTGCAGGGGCATGTGGACGACGTGGGCGTGATTGAGCGCGTGGAGCGCCTCACGGACGCCGTGCTGGTAGACGTCCGGCTTCCCGACGAACTGGTGCCGCTCATGGTCGTGCACGGGTCCGTCACGGTGGACGGCGTGAGCCTCACCGTGAACGCGCTGCCCGAGCCGGGGATTCTTCAGCTGTCGCTCATCGAGTTCACTTGGCGTCACACCACGCTCGGCGACCTCTCGGCAGGCGACCGCGTGCATGTGGAAGCCGATATGCTCGGCAAGTACGTGCGCCAGCTCGTGGCGCCGTACGTCGCGTCACTGTCGTCCTGACGGGCGACAGACCAGGTCACCAGGGACTCATGTCATACCACACGGTCGAACAGGCCATTGCGGACATTGCGGCCGGCAAGCTCGTCATCGTCGCCGACGACGAGGAGCGCGAGAACGAGGGAGACCTCATCTGCGCCGCCCAGCTCGTGACGCCGGAGCTGATCAACTTCATGATCAAGCGCGCGGGTGGGCTGATCTGCCTCGCGCTCAGCGGCGAGCGCGTGGACCAGCTCGGCCTCGCACCGATGGCGGAGAGCAACCTCGACGAGTATCGCACCGCATATACGGTGAGTGTCGACGCCTCGCCGCGATTTGGCGTGACCACGGGCATCAGCGCACAGGACCGCGCCACGACCATCCGCACGATCGTCGATCCGGCCACGGTGCCGTCCGACCTTCGGCATGGCGGGCATGTCTTCCCGCTGCGCGCGCGCGATGGCGGCGTGTTGCAGCGCGTGGGCCACACCGAGACGGCGGTGGACCTTGCGCGGCTGGCGGGCGTCGCCCCCGCCGGGGTGATCTGTGAGATCCTCAACGAGGACGGCACCACGGCGAAGCGTCCGCAGCTCATCGAGTTCGCGAAGGCGCACGGACTCACGTTCATCACCGTGGCCCAGCTGGTGGCGCACCGGCTGAAGAATGAGCGCCTGGTGCACCGCGTTGCCGAGGCGCGCCTGCCCACGCACTTCGGCACGTGGAAGATCGTCGGCTATCGCAACGACGTGGACGCGCACGAGCACGTGGCCATCGTGTACGGGGATGTCGGTGACGGCGAGAACACGCTCGTGCGCATGCATTCCCGCTGCCTCACCGGCGACGTGTTCCATTCCCTGCGCTGCGACTGCGGCTGGCAGCTCGAGACGGCGATGGAGATGATCCGCACCGCAGGGCGCGGCGTCATCGTCTACCTGGACCAGGAAGGGCGGGGCATCGGCCTGCTCAACAAGCTCCGGGCCTACGAGCTCCAGGATGCCGGCGCGGACACGGTGGAAGCCAACGAGCGGCTTGGCTTCGCGCCGGACCTGCGCAACTACGGCATCGGCGCGCAGATCCTGCTCGACCTCGGGCTCAAGTCCATCCGTCCCATCACGAACAACCCGCGCAAGATGGTCGGCCTCGAGGGCTATGGCCTTCGCGTCGATGAACGGGTGTCCATCGTCCAGCCGGAGAACGCGGAGAACTCCGGCTACATGGGCACGAAGCGCGACAAGCTCGGCCACCTGCTCGCCTCCTGACCTCCCATGGCTGAATTCAACGGCATCCCCAACGGCGAGGGCCGGCGCTACGCCGTGCTCGCCGCGCGCTTCAACACCACCATCACGACGAAGCTGGCCGACGGCGCCATGGAGGCGCTCATCCGCCACGGCGCGGCCGCCGAGGACGTCGACCTGGTGTGGGTGCCCGGCGCGTGGGAACTGCCCTTCGCCGCCCGTCGGCTTGCCCAGACGGAACGCTACAACGCCCTCGTGGTCGTGGGCGCCGTGATCCGTGGGGACACGCCGCACTTCGACTTCGTCGCCGGCGAGGCATCGCGCGGGCTCGCGCTGGCCAGCAGTGACTTCGACATCCCTATCGGCTTCGGACTACTGACGACGGACGACATGGCGCAGGCCGAAGCGCGCGCCGGCGGGGAGTTCGGCAACAAGGGCTGGGACGCGGCCATCGCCGCCCTCGAGATGTCCGACCTCTTCGAAAGGCTCGATGGCGCGGATGAGGGTTGAAACGCGGGCGCGTGCGCGCACGCTCCAGGCGGTCTATGCGTGGGACATGCGAGGCTCGGCGGGAAACCTCGAACGGGTGGCGGACGAGGTGTGGATCGACCTCGCGATCGCACCGAACGTCCGAGCGCTCGCCACGCCGGTGCTGCGCGCCGTCGCGCGCAACCTCGCCGAGATCGACGCGCAGCTCGCGGATGTCACGACGAACTGGCGCATGGAGCGGCTCGGTGCGGTGGAGCGCTGCGTGCTGCGTGTCGCCGCCGCGGAGCTGTTGCTCGGGGCGACGCCGCCCAAGGTGATCATCCAGGAGTTCGTCATGCTCACGGAACGCTTCGCGAGCGCGGCGAGCGCGAAGTTCGTCAACGGCGTGCTCGACGCCCTCGCGCGGCGCATGGGGCGCATGTAGTGCGGCTGCTTCTCGTCAACTGGCAGGACCGCGACAACCCGCAGGCCGGCGGCGC
>JBDTYL010000304.1:0-4207 GCA_040005695.1 bacterium
GTTGTAAACTATGGGGATGAATCAACCTGCTTTCCGAGCACAGACCCTAATTGTGAGGTGGCACTCACAGATTCTGACAAGACCAAGCTGATGGACGCGATCACCACTCAGCTTCGGGATTTCAGCACGATCGCAGACCCTGAAAGACGCGCGCGATGTCAAGAGATGAAGGACACCTTTCTACAGCTGCTAAATTTTGATCCTCCTTTCGTATATCGCGGAGGTTCAGACACTCCACCTTCTGATCCGAAGCCGCACTTTGGAGCGTACGTCCCAAGCAACTCCCACATGCATTTTGATCCACAATATTTGAACGGCACGATGTCTTCGAGTACCAAGTGGCAAGTGGCGAACACGGCACTGCATGAGGCCGCGCACGCACTTGGCGCAAGACACGAGGGCTTTGACCAACAGCCGCATTGGGTAAACACCACGAAGGGAAATACACCTGTCTACGATGCGACCGATGATCCGTACTTCGTCGACCTCAATCCTGGTGGCCAATCGTGTATGAGATGATGAACGCGAGCCGAGTCGAGGGAACACGTCCCCGCTCCCGAATATTGCAACTGATTTCCGGGATTACCATCGCACTGGTTATTTCAGCCCATTCAGATAGTGCGATTGCCCAAGCGCCGAGTGAGGCGCCCGCATCGTCGATGTCAGTGCTTCGTCGTGTCATGGAGTACCGCGCTTTCGACCTAGGCTCTCCTATGAAGTTTGACGCGTGTTCGATATCCAGGGCGATGAATGGGGTTGACTTTCGCAGCGATCTCCCGTCGCTCCTACGGCCTTTGATCGCCGGAGACGAGTCTAATCCTTGCGGTCTCCCTTCATCGGGAGGCAACTCGCCGCCCTGTCGTCGGGATGCACCAGTGCAGATTGATTCTATTGCCATCAGGGACACGACCGCCTTTGTACGTCTCGCGGTTCTCAAGGGAGAAAATGCTCACGTCGAGGACTACGAACTCCATTCTCTTCGCCTTCTTCCAACCCGCCCAATCTGGAGTGTTGTCGAAATGAAGGCATCGCAGAATGTCAGGTATGCACTTTCGAATGGAGGCTGCCGCTAACCTAGGAGGTTCGCGCTCGTCCAACATCGAGGTGCTCCGGCGACCTTACTCACGCGTGGCGCAACCAAACGAGTCGAGGGACATCGAAGTGCGTCGGTGCGACGATTCAAGACGGGAGTCTGCGCGGGATGAAAACCGGCCGGTGGGCCAGTGACGCTGGAATGACACGAAGGGCTATCCTATGGGATGGCCCTTCTGTCTATCGAAGTATCCCTCGTCGGGCTCATCTCGAAGAGCGTGCACACCCGCGCCGCTCGACGGCTTAACGAGCTTGAGAATCAGCTCGCGAACCTCGCGCAGCTGCATCGACCGAATCGACGTATGGCCGAGGTCCGGATGACGCCGCAGACGGAAGAGGAGCTACTCGCCTGAGTGGCCGAGCTGGAGGCTCCTTTTGGGGAAACGCGCACGCTCCGGGCGTCGAGCATCCACCTTTGTCAAACGATTGGAAGGCGGAGTGCCCGCTAGGCGGAGGGGAAGTCATCCAGAGCCTTCTCTCTATACCCGCCAGGGCATTCAGGATTGCGGCCGCGACCGGAGAATTGAGGAGTGCGGTGAGCGCGAGCGCGTCCATCTGGTCGTCGCAGGGCATGACGTAGCAGCTATTCAGCGGTACGGTGTCGTCGCCTGGGGCAAGGACCGCTGCCCGGGGCGTGCGACCGAAGTCACTCCACACCACGCGGGTGCGACTCGGGTCAGCGGCTTCAGTACGGAAGAGCGACCACCACGCCTGGCTCCCCCGAAGGTCGGAACGCTGCGCGAGCTGGCGTCGCCAGGGCGCGAGCCAGCGCGCCGCGCCGGAGGGCAGGTGGCGCAGGGCGCCACCGGAACGGGCGTGTGTCCACAGGATCGCACGGCTCGATGGCGGGATGCGCCAGGCAGCGACGGAATCGCCGCGCAGCAGCGGCCGGACCAGTTCTCGCTCGATGAGACCATGCCGGCCTCCTTCGGTCACGGTGGTGACGGTTGCACCCGTTTCGACGACGTCCAGCAGGAACGCCTCATTGCATCCGCACTTCACCCCGAGCACCGCGCGTCCGAAGCCGCTCGCGCGAAGAGGCTGCCCGTGCGACACGAGCAGGTCGAACGCGGCCCGCACATCCGGCGGCATGAGCAGCCACGGACTGGCGGCATCGTCCGGTACGAGACACAGGTCGCCGTCGCTTACGCGCCATCCGACATCCAGCGCACCGCGGCGCACGGCGACGTCGATTCCGTGGGACGGCGCACGAGGCCCGCTCGCGATCACCAGCGATGGATACACCGCCGCGTCGAACGAAGCCGGCGCCTCCGACCAGTCTTCCACCACACAGAGCCGCGCATGTTCATGGATGAGCCGTCGTACGCCACCACCCGACAGCGACCGCCAGAGCTTCGCCGGCAGCAGCAGCGCGACATGGCCCGTGGGTGCCGACAGGTGGACGCTTCGCTCGACGAACAACGACGCGAGGTCAACCTGCGCGGAGAAGCCACGCGGCGCCCGCGCGTCGCCCTCGCCGGCACTCCAGCCGGGATCGCGGTAGACGGCGTACCGTGCCTTGAGCGCGGCGCGCAACGCGACGGCAATGTTGTGCACGCGTACCCAGGGCGGATTGCCGATCACGAGTGAAAAGCCTCCGCGCGCGTGCGCCGCGCCAAAGTGCGACGGAAACGAAAAAGGCAGCGCTCCGCCCGCCGCGATGCGTCGTCGTTCCTTCCGCAGCGCCGCTGATTGCAGGCGCGACGCACGCATCGCCTCCTGATCCTCCGCGCCGGCCCGCCGGCGCTCGCCGAAGAGGTCGGCCGCTCGGCGCGCGTGCAATCGTTCACGTCGCAGGTGCGCCAGCGCCTCGATCTGCCGATCGAGGGTCGCCAGTGCGCGGATTCGTTCCTCGCGGGCGAGCGCGCGACGCAGTGGCGCCTTGCCCGCGCCGACGGCGCGCACGTAGCGCGCGCGGAGCCGGGCCAGCACCGCCGGCGGGCCAACCAGTCTTGCCCGCTCGACAAAGGCATCGCCGGAAAGCGCATCGCCGACGCGCACGTTGCAGTCGAGGTTCGGAAGCGGCGGCACGGCGGACATGTCGCGCTCGCCGCTTTCGATGACGACGGCGAGCCACAATCGTAGCTCGCACAGCCACACGGCCGTGGGATCGACGTCAACGCCGTGAATGGCACGGGCCAGCACGTCGCGCCGGATGGCCGCCATCTCGCGCCGGTCGCCCGCCGCACGGTGCAGGGCAGACAGCCGCTCGAGGACGAACACGAGAAACGCACCGGAGCCGCAGGCGGGATCCAGCACGGTGAACTCGCGCAGCCGCGTCCGCAGCAGGGCGCGGCCACTTGCATCGGGGGGCGCGCTATCGGCATCGAGCGCGCGGCGCACGTCCGACGCGGAGAGAGCGCCGCCAGCCAGCGCCTCCACCAGTGCGCGGTCAGTGAGATGCGCGACCAGCGACTGCGGCGTGAAATACGCGCCCTGCGTACGGCGTCGCTCGGCTGCCATGAGCGATTCAAAGGCGCGACCGAGCATCTCGGGATCGATCGCAGCGTCCGACCATGCGTCCTGTTTCTCCTGCGCGGTGAAGCGGTGCGCTGACAGCAGTCGCTCGACGAGCGCGCCGAGCGCCTCGTCCGGGAACCGGGCGTCGCGATACCGCCTCTCGAGCGGACTTCGTGCGAAGAGCCCGCCGTTGAGGAATGGCACCGCGCCGAACGCCCGCGCTACTCTCGACCGGTTCCGGATAGCGGTGTTCAGCGTGCCGAAGAACAGCGGAAGGAGCACACGTCGATGAAACTGCCCACCCGTTGCCATGCAGGCGTCGAAGTGACGGGACAGGAACGCCGGATCGCTGTCGAGCCACCCCTTCGCTTCGAGAAAGGAGAGGAACAGGAGTCGCGAGACGCAGAGGAGCGCGAGCTCGCGCCGGTCTGCGTCGGTGCCGACGCGGAGGGAGTCCGCAAGGGCATGCACGCGTTGCTCGAGTACGCGGTAGAACCGTCGGGAGAGCGCCTCGCGCCCGAGCACTTCGCACCAGCGCGCGTGCACGAGCAGGTCCTCGCCGGCACTCGTGGCCGCGAGCAGGCAGACCATCTCTGCATCACTGGCGACAACCTGGTGAACACGGGCGACCAGCGCGAGGACGCGCGGTGGGCGC
>JBDTYL010000305.1:0-3263 GCA_040005695.1 bacterium
GTGTAGGCGGCCGTGATGTACTCGCTCGCGTCCCACATCGCCGTCGTCGGCGCGAGCGTTGCGATATAGAGCGCGAGCACGGCAACCCCCACGAGCGCCGCGATCCGATACGATGGCGCGTCTTCCCGCGCGTCGCGCGATGTCATCGCCACGTGAGGATCACCGCAGGCACCAGGACGAGGTGCGCCACGACCAGGAGTACCGGGGCGAGCGTGGTGCCGCCGCGCGCGAGGTCCACGTATCCCATGAGCAGCGTGATGGTCGCGGCAACGGCCAGGAGGCGCGCGCGCCGGGGCGGCGCGAGGGCAGGATGTCGCACGAGCCTACCGGTTCGAGGGTGGGAAGGGTCGTGCGTCAGTATGCGTCGCGGGCGACATGCAGCACGGGATACGCGCGCACGCGGCCGACGCCGGACAGCGCGCCGCCGGAGCGTCCGCCATTCACGACGATCGCGTACCGATGTTCGCCGTCGTGCAATGCCAGCGTCACGATCCATTGTCCGGTACGCGCATCGCGCACCATCGGCGTCGCGCTGCTGCGCCAGCCATTGAAGTCTCCCACCACGGCGACCCGCCGCGCAGCAGGCTCGTCGAAGATCAGGCGCACGAGCCGCAGCGTGTCGCGCAGGCGGTCCACCACGGTGTCCCCCAGCACGATGCTCGACGTTGCGCGCAGGGGCACGTCTCGCAGTGCCGGCGCGAGCGACGACAGCGCGGTGATCGACCCGATGCCGGCAGCGAGCGCGACGCCGATGAGGGAATGACGTCCTGCCCGCCCGATGTGGAAAGGCAACGCGCGAGTCGGTGGTTCATCACGCGCGGCCTCGCGCACGCGCTGCATGATTGCGTCGCGCGCGGCGGCACTCGTTGGAACCGGTGCGCGCAATGCCCGCTGCACGCGGCCCTCGAAATTCACGTCAGACACGGGAAACCTCCGGCAGGAGTGCGCGTAGCCTGGCAAAGGCGCGCTGCACGCGCATCTTGAGCGCCGACTCGCCGGCGCCCGTCACGCGAGCCATCTGTTCGTACGTCAGGTCGTCGGCGAAGCGCAGCACGATGGCCTCGCGCTGGTCGGCCGGCAGTCGTGCAAGCGCGCGCTCCAGGTCGGGCCAGCTGCCATCGTCCGCCTCCTGCGCTGCGAACCCTCCCATCAGGCCGGGCTCCAGCTCGATGAAGAGCGCCTCGCTTCGCCGCACCTTCGAGAGCACCGAACGGCACTGGTTGATGAGGATGCGCGTGAGCCAGGCGGAAAAATGCTCTCGGTTCTCGTAGCTGCCGAGTGCCCGATAGGCGCGCAGGAAGGCATCCTGGATCGCTTCCTCCGCATCCTCGCGGTTGCCGAGAATCCGGAACGCGACCCGGGCGCACCGGTCGTAATGCCGGTCCACGAGCAGCGCGAACGCCTCGGCGTCGCCGGCCAGTACCTGGAGGATGATGTCGCGGTCCGTCATATCTATCCTCAACAACTGCGACGGACCGTGGAATCGTCACATCGACGGCGAGCCGGTCTTGCGGGACGCAATGCGGATCCTTCGCTGAGCCCGGACGACGAGGGTGGCGGCTCAGGATGACCAAGCTACACTCGCCGGCGACGCGCGCGCAGCGCCCCTGCGGGCGCTCCTGCCCGACAGGAGGCGCGCCGTTCCTTGTTCCGACCTCGCTCGCCGGTTAAATTCCCGGTTCGCGTGCAGCTGGCGCGGCGGGCGCAGGCGCCCGATTGCGTGCGTAGCTCAGCTGGATAGAGCGCTTCCCTCCGAAGGAAGAGGTCGTGGGTTCGACTCCCGCCGCGCGCATCGACCGTTCCCAAAGCCCCTCGATTCCCCCGATCGCTGGGGCTTCGTCGTGCCCGGGGAACGGGACCCGCGCCCGGTCGGCAGCCCGTGCGCAGGTGGTCCGGCACTTGCTTCCACAGGGTGTGCTGTCTCCTGCCACCGCTCTCCTCCCCCCTCCTCCCGCCCGATGGCGCGTCGGCTTTCCTGGTTGGACGTCCGCGGCGGCGCCATTGCCGTCGTTGTGCTCGTCCTCATCGCCGCCGCGACCCTCAAGTACTCGCGGCTCGGTACGCTGCACGGCGACACGATGCAACTCTATGCACACGTCGGTGAGGCCACTGGGCTGCTCGTCGGCTCCGAGGTGTGGCTGAGCGGCCAGAAGATCGGCAAGGTCGTCGGCATCGTGTTCCGCTCACCCACCATCGCCGACACGTCCGCGCGCATCGAGATCACGATGGAAGTGCTGACCACGAGCCAGCCAGCCATCCACCGCGATGCGGTCGCGCAGATCCGCGCTGGCGGCTCGGTCATCGGCCCGCCAGTCGTCTATTTCGCGCCCGGCACCGCACGCACCGGCATGATCCAACCCGGCGACACCGTCACCACGCACCCGCAGGCGGACGCCGAGAGCGCCGCCGGACAGTTCAGCGTCGCGTCGCGCGAATTTCCGGTGATCATCAACAATGTGAAGGTGCTCGCGGCCCAGCTGCAATCCACGGGCGGCACGGTGGGTGCGTTCATGAACGGACCCGCCAGCTCCTCCCACATGGCGCGCACGCAAGCGCTGCTCGGCCAGCTGGGCGACCGGATGTCGAGCGGCGGTACCGTCGGCCAGTTCATGCAGGGTGGGCTCACGGCCCGCGCCGGTCGCGTGATGGCGCGCGCCGATTCCGTGCGCACGCTCCTCGCCTCACCGAACACGTCGCTCGGCCGCTACCGAAAGGACAGCACGTTGGCGGTGGAAGTCGGCGACATTCGCGACGAGCTCGCGATCATCCGCACACAGCTCGACGATTCGCGCGGCACCGCTGGACGCGTTCTCCACGACAGCGCGCTCACCAACGCCCTCGCCGACGCGCAGCGACAGATGACGCTCCTCTTTGCCGATATCAAGAAGCATCCCCTTCGGTATATCGTCTTCTGACCGCTCCGCGGACTTGACCCCCTTGCCCGTCGCTCCTAGCTTCCCCTCGCATCCGGGACATGCCGTCGTTCGCCCATCGATCCCCTCGATGTGGCCTGGTTCCCGCTGCAGCGCTCCGATTGCCCCGCCGCCCTCGTGCGTGCTCGCTGATCGCGCGCCATCCCCGCGCACGACCGCACCGTGAACATCGCCGAGCTCAAGCAGAAATCGATGCCCGAGCTGCACGAGCTTGCCGACCAGCTCGCGCTGTCGACGGCCGGCGCACCCGACCGGCAGGTCCTCACGTTCCGCGTCGAGCAGAAGCTGCTCGAGCAGGGTGAAACCCTCGTGGGCGAAGGTGTGCTCGAG
>JBDTYL010000306.1:0-1940 GCA_040005695.1 bacterium
GCCGACTCCAGGGACTCGCCGATGCAGACGATGGCGACGGCGCCGGCGTGTCGCGCGCGCGCGATGACCTCGTCGCGATCAGGATCGAACGCGACGTCGGCCAGGTGCGCGTGGCTGTCGATGAACGCCGTCACGGACACACGAACCGCCGCACGTGGCGGCGGTTCGAGAAGGACGACATGCTGGCGCCGCAACGCGCCGGTGCCAGCCGCGTCATCAGCACTGCCACACGATGGCTCAGCGTGTGCGCGCCGCGACCGGCGGTCGCGTGGCCGCCGGCTTCACCGGCGCTACCGGCGCGGTGCGCGCGGGTGACTTCTCGTTGCCCCGTGCACGGGGCCAGCGGCGCTCGATCCACAGCAGCGTCGGTCCGGCGATGTAGATGGAGCTGAACGTGCCCGTGACGATACCAAAGAGCATGATCCAGGAGAACGGCCGGATCACCTCACCCGCGAACAGGAGCAGGGACAGCGTGGCCGCAGCCACCGTCACGTGCGTCAGCACGGAGCGGGGCAGCGTCTCGTTGATGGACCGGTTGAGCACGTCCCACAGGGGCTCCGGGCGCGCCTTCTTCAGGTTCTCGCGCACGCGATCGAAGATGATGATCGTGTCGTTGAGCGAGTAGCCGATGACGGTGAGGAGCGCCGCCACGACGGTAAGCGAGACCTCGAGGCGCAGGATGGCCAGGAACGCGAGCGTGCTGAGGAGGTCATGCGCCGTTGCGAGCACGGCCGCGACGCCGAACCGCCACTCGAAGCGGAACGCGAGGTACAGCATCGTGACGAACAGCGAAATCACGATGGCGATGACCGCGTCGCGACTCAGCTCGTCGCCGACTCGTGCACCCACGATCTCCGTGCGCACGACCTTCGGCTCCGTGGGGCCGAACTTCGTGTGCAGGGCCGCCTCGATTTCACGCGCCGTCCTTTCGACGCTCGACCCGGCATCATGGCCGGCGGCGCGAATGGTGAACTCGCGCGGCGAGCCGAACGGCTGGATTTCCGAGCCGGGATAGCCGGCCGCATCCACGGTGGCACGAATGTCTGCCGGGTTGGGCGCCTGCGCATACTCCAGCTGCATCAGCGTGCCGCCGGTGAACTCGATGCTCTTGTTGAGTGCCGTGCCGTACCGGGCATCATGGACGCCCAGGAAGACGAACCCGGCGATGATGAACGCGACCGTGATGCCCACGGCGATGCGCCAGGGCTTGATGAAGTCGTAATGGGTGCCGTGAAGGATGCGCAGCATGATTGGATTCTAGATGCTGAGTGTCTGGGCGCCGCGCGAGCGGTTCAGCCACAGGAGGAAGAAGGTCTTCACGACGAAGATGGACGTCACCATCGACGCGACGATACCGGCGATGAGCGTGACAGCGAATCCCTTGACCGGACCCGTGCCATACTGGTACAGCACCGCCGCCGTGAGGATCGTGGAGACGTTGGAGTCGATGATGGCGCTCATGGCGTGGCGGAATCCTTCGTCGATCGCAGTGCGTACTGTCTTGCCACGGTCGAGCTCTTCCCTGATGCGCTCGAAGATCAGCACGTTGGCATCCACCGCGATGCCGATGGAGAGCACGAAGCCCGCGAGGCCCGGGAGCGTGAGCACGGCGTCGAAGCTGGCGAGCGTGGCGAGCGTGTAGAGCACGTAGAGGCCGAGTCCCACCACGGCGAGCATGCCGGAGAAGCGGTAATAGCCCAGCATGATCACGACGACCAGCGCGATCGCGATGGTGCCGGCGGTCCACGCCTTGTTGATGGAGTCCTGTCCGAGGCTCGGTCCGATGTTGCGCACCTCCGCAACCTTGAGCGGCACGGGCAGTGCGCCCGCCTTGAGCACCAGCGAAAGGTCCTGCGCCGACTGGAGGTCGCGTCCCTGCCCCATGGTGATCTGGCCGCGCGTGCCGATCGCGCCGTTGATGATCGGCGGACGTCCCATGA
>JBDTYL010000307.1:0-12743 GCA_040005695.1 bacterium
GGAATCCTGCTGCCCACCGCAAACCATGTACGGGAAGCCATTGTCCGTCGACACGTGATACATCGCGGCGGTCGGCTGCGTGTACCAGTTGCTCCACGACACGCCGCGATTGGCGGAGACGACACCGCCCTGATCCGCGACGACGAGCAGGATGTTGGTGTCGTTCGGATTCACCCACACGCGCTGGTAGTCGTCGCCGCCCGGCGCGCCGCGCACCGCCGTCCACGTCACGCCGCCATCATCGGAGCGCCACATCACCGTGGACGCGCTGTACACCACGTTCTCGTTCTTCGGATCGACGGTCACCGTCGGGAGGTCGCCACCGCCGATGCGCGCGAGCGGCCGGTTATCCAACACGCGCGGCGCCGCGCCGCCGGGTCCTGCCTGCGCGAGCGACCAATGCTCACCGGCGTCGCTGCTGCGGTAGAGGTTCACCGTGCCGGTGGTGCCGTTGTTCCCCGCCGCTCCCGCCACCGTCGTATACAGCACGCGCGAATTGCTCGGCGCAATCGCGATGTTGGCCTCGATCACTGACGGCAGCCCGTCATTGATCGGCTTCCACGTGGTACCGCCGTCCGTGGACTTGAAGATGCCGTTGCCCGCTCCGCCGAACTCACGGCCCTCGATGAAGCTCTGCTGCTGCTGCCAGAGCGTCGCGTAGACGATGTTCGCGTTGCTCGGGTCGATGCGGACGTCGTTGCCGCTGGTGTACTCGTCCTTGTAGAGCACCTTCTCGAACGACCGACCACCATCCGTCGAACGGAAGATGCCGCGCTCCGCATTCGGGCCGTAGGGATGACCGAGTGCCGCGACGAACAACCGGTTGGGATCCTTGGGGTCCACGTCGATGTACGCGATCATCTGCGTGTCATGCAAGCCGAGGTGGGTCCATGTCTTCCCGGCGTCGGTGGACTTGTACATCCCGTCGCCGGTGGAGAGGTCGGGCCGGATGATGCCTGCGCCGCTGCCCACATAGATGATGTTCGGGTCGCTTGGCGCCACCGCGATGGCGCCGATGGAGCCGGTGGGCTGGTCATCGAACAGCGGCTGCCAGGTGGACCCGTAGTCGGTGGAGCGCCAGACGCCGCCATTGTCGAAGCCGATGTAGAACACGTTCGGCTGCGTGGGCACGCCGGCGAGGGCGCGCGCGCGGCCGGCGCGTGTGGGTCCGATCTGGCGCCAGTGCATCGCGGCGGCGGGATCGGCAGATTGTGCGGACAGCGGACTGGCGGCAGCGAGGACGAGCGTCGCGAGCAGCAGGCGGGAAGGGCGGAGTCGCATGTCGATGAGCGTGGGGGTCTGGCGAGCGGGGCGTGGATGAATGCAGTACGCACTCGTCCCTCGCATTGTGGAGGCAAGCGTCGATCTTCGCCAGCCGATCCACTCGTGGCACGGCTGGCATCAAGGACGAAGGGGGACGCGGATCACACGGAAAACGCCTGATCAGTCTCATCCGCGTAATCCGTATCCCCCATTCGCCGTTGGTGGCTGTCAGGCGCAGTTCACGGACCGTAGATCGGAATCACTCATGCCGGATCGCATCAATGGGCGAGAGCCGCGACGCTCGAAGCGCCGGAAATGTCCCGAACGCCAGCCCGATGATCGCCGCCGAGAGCACCGCGACGAGCAGCGTCCCGGCCGTGAACGCGGCGTAGAGCATCGCGCCCGGAACGATCGTGCGGATCACCGCCGCCACCGCGATGGCACCGATGAAGCCGAATGTCATTCCCACCCCGCTGCCGACGCTCGCGATCGCCACCGACTCCGTGAGGAACTGGTACAGGATGTCGCGCTTCCGGGCCCCCAGCGCCTTCCGGACGCCGATCTCGCGCGTGCGCTCGGTGACGCTGGCGAGGAGCACGTTCATGATCCCGACGCCGCCGACGATGAGCGAGATGCCCGCGAGCGCACCCATGAGCAGCTTGAGCACCAGCATTGCCGTCCGCGCCTGCGCGAGGCGCGCGAGCGACGTGGTCACCGTCACGCGCTGCTCCCAGTTGCGGTAGCGCGTCGCCAGCCATTCCTCCACGACGTCCGACGTCGCCGTTACCGTCTCGAGGCTCGGCGCGCGTACGACGAGTGCCGGCGTGATCCGCCCGCGTGACGCGAACGTCGTCGCCGCGGCGCGCACGGGGACGTACACCTGGAAGCTGCGCTCGCCCAGGTACGGGGGCATCACACCCACGACCGCGCGCGGGCGGCCGTTGATCCGCACGTCGCGCCCCACGAGCTGCGCGGGGTCGCCACTCGGCGACATCTCCGCCGCGAGCAGGTGCGAGAGCACCACCACCGGCGCGTTGCGCGTGGCCTCGCCGTCCGTGAAGAAGCGACCCACCTCGACGTCCTTGTGCCCGAAGGCGAGAAAGTTCGCCAACGCGGCCGTCACGGTCACCGCGTGCGGGGCGCCGTCCGCGCTGGTCACCACCGCCTGTCCGGACACGGACATCGTCACTTCGCCGCGCGCGCCCATGTGGCGCTGGAGGTCCGCTGCGTCCGCCGTCGCGAACACGGGATAGTTCGATACGGGATACGCGAAGCCGCCGCGCTCGTCGTCGGTCTTCGAGCTCACGACGACCGCCTGCACGTCCGTCTGCGCGGCCACCTGCTCGCGGATGAGCCGCTCGAAGCCATCCGCGAGCGCGAGCGTCGCGATCACGGACGCCACGCCGATCACGATGCCCAGCGTCGCCAGTAGCGTGCGCAGTGGGTTGAGCGTCGTGGCGGAGAGCCCCTGGAGGATCGACGCGCGGGAGGCATCGTGCATGACCGGACAGTAGACTCGCACGAAAATGCACGCCATCGTTCATTCGTCGTCGAGCCGTACGACTTTCGATGGATGCAGCAAGCCGCCCCCACAGCGAGTATCACGCATGACCGCCGCCGTGCCGCACCCCTCGATCGAGCCGCTCTTCGCGCACAACGCGCGGTTGTGGCTGCGCATCTGGGTCGTCACGCAGGCAGCCGCGATCGTCGTCGCACTCTACGTCAGCGTCGATGGGGCAGGTGGCATTGCCCCGCTGCTCGCGTCGCCGCGGTTCGCAAGGCTGGTTGCCATTGTGTTCGCGCTCGTGGCCTACCACGCGGCCGGCTACCTGGCGCACGGGTGGATCCTGCGGCGCACGTGGGCGCTCCTGCTCTACGTGCCCATCAGCTGGGTGCTCATCGTCTTCGCCCTGGGCATCAACGGCGCGTTCAGCCTCCTGCTGCTCGGCGCCATCATCGAAGGGTTCATCTTCCTGCCGTTCAACTGGGCCGCGGCGCTGCTCGCGATCGCCGTCGTGACGATCATCGTGCTCACGGCGCGACAGTCACGCGTCGACACGCCGACGCTACGACTGATGCGCGCAGGGATCGTCCTCGCGACGGGCGTCATGATCGGGACGGTGCTCCTCTACATCCACCGTGCCAATCGCGAGGCGGCGCTACGCACGCGCCTGCTGGCGCAGCTCGACGCCGCCCAGCGCGACCTCGCGGATCGCGCGCGGAGCGCGGGCGTGCTCGAGGAACGGCAACGGTTCGCGCGCGACATCCACGATACGCTCGCGCAAGGCTTTGCCAGCGTCATCCGGCACCTCGAGGCGGTCGAGCTCTCGCTCGGCGAATCCGGCACCGCGCCAGCCGCCGAGCACGATGCGGCGAGGCTCGCGCGCGTGATGCCGCACCTGCGGCACGCGCAGGAAGTTTCTCGTTCCAGCCTCGGCGAGATTCGCCACCTCGTCCATGCGCTGCGGCCCGCGGAGCTTGAGGAGTCGCACCTTGCCGCCGCCATCGAGCGGTACGTCACAGGCTGGGGCGCCTCGAACACGATACGCACCACGTCCACGCTCGAGACGCTGCCGGCACTTCAGCCCGACGCTGACGTCATCTTCCTCCGCGCCACGCAGGAGGCGTTGAGCAACGTCGCGCGTCACGCGCACGCGCAGAATGTCTCGGTCAGCATCGGCTGCGTCGATGGGCTGGTGCTGCTCACCGTGGAAGACGACGGCTGCGGCTTCGCGCAGGCGGACTCCGTGGGCGCTGAGCAGCTCGGGCTGTCGGGGATGCGCGAGCGGGTGCGGCGGTTCGGCGGACACCTGCTTGTGGACAGCGCGCTGGGCACGGGCACGAGCCTTACGGTGGCGTTGCCACTGTCCGCCGTCGCCGCGGTTCCCCCACCGCTCACGGGCCGCGGCGCATGACCGCACGCATCCGGGTGCTCATCGCCGACGATCACCCCATCGTGCGCAGCGGCATCGCGAGTGTGCTGAGCAGCCAGCCAGACTTCGAGGTGGTCGGTGAGGCGGAAGATGGCGCCCAGGCGGTCGCGCTCGCGGCGCAGCTCGCGCCCGACATCGTGCTGATGGATCTCCGCATGCCCGTGCAGAGCGGCGTTTCCGCGACGGAAGTACTCCTTCGCGCCCGTCCGACGACGCGCGTGGTCGTCCTCACCACGTACGCCACCGACGGCGAGATGCTTCGTGCCATCGAGGCGGGCGCCGTGGGCTATCTCCTGAAGGATGTCCCGCGCGACGAGCTGTTTCTCGCGCTGCGTGCCGTCGCGCGCGGCGGCCGCTACCTCGCGCCGGTGGTCACCGAGCGGCTCATGGCGCGCTGGCAGCAACCCGCGCGCGACACGCTCACCGAGCGCGAGACCGAGGTGCTCCGCTGCGTCGCCCGCGGCGCCGCGAACAAGGCCATCGCCGTCACACTCGGCATCACGGAGCCGACGGTGAAGGCGCACCTGGTCCACATCTTCGAGAAGCTCGGCGTGGAGAATCGTACGTCCGCCGTGCGCGTGGGTGTGGAGCGCGGCATCATTGCATCCTGAGTGGCGGGCTGGCATCAACGACGAAGGGGGAACGCGGATCAGGCGGTAACAGCGCGAATCCTGCGGATCTTTCCGCGTGTGCTCTACTCTCCATGCACAACGACAACCTGGTCCAACACTCAAAAACGAGCGGCTTTACCTGGCGCACCGATCGGTAGTCGCCGCCGCGAGCGAATCGGCCTTGATCCGTTCCATCCGCGGAATCCGCGTCTTCCCTTCGTCATTGGTGGCTGCCAAGCGTAGTTCTCGGCATTGCCGAAATGTTGAAGATCATTGCCGTCGCTTGCGGCGATTTTCATATTCGCCCGTCGCCGAACCGTCCGTCCCGTCCCGAACGCCCAATCGCCCCGCATGATGATGTTCGCATTCCTCGATCGTGGGCGGACGATCGCGCCACTGGGCTACGACCGGTGGCGTGTACCGCCGGCCGCCCTCGCGGTGCATCTCTCCATCGGCCAGGTCTACGCGTTCAGCGTCTTCAACATCCCGCTGTCGCACGCCCTCGGCGTGGCCACCCCGGCGGCGGGCGACTGGTCGCTCAGCACCATCGGCTGGGTCTTCAGCGTCGCCATCGTGTTCCTCGGCGTGTCGGCCGCGCTGTTCGGCAGCTGGCTCGAGCGCGTCGGTCCACGGCGCGCGATGTTCACCGCGGCGCTCTGCTTCGGTGGCGGATTCTTCGTCGGCGCGGCCGGCATTGCGCTGCACCAGTTCTGGCTTCTTCTCCTCGGCTACGGCGTGCTCGGCGGCATAGGGCTCGGTATAGGCTACATCTCGCCCGTTTCCACGCTCATCAAGTGGTTTCCCGACCGACCGGGCATGGCCACCGGCCTCGCCATCATGGGCTTCGGCGGCGGCGCGATGATCGCCTCACCGCTCTCGGTGCGTCTGATGGAGCACTTCCGCACGCCGACGTCAACCGGTGTTGCCGAGTCATTCATCGCACTCGGTGCCATTTACTTCGTGTTCATGATGTTCGGCGTCGTCACCGTGCGTGTCCCCGCGCCCGGATGGACGCCGACGCGGCACTCCACCAGCGGTGCGGCCACGGCCGCGCGAGTCGCGGCGCCCAACGACGTGGCGGTGGGGCAGGCGGTACGCACGCCGCAGTTCTGGCTCCTCTGGATCATGCTCTGCCTGAACGTCACGGCGGGCATCGGTGTGCTCGGCCAGGCATCGGCGATGATCCAGGAAATGTTTCCCGGCGTCATCTCCGTCGGTGCCGCGGCGGGATTCGTTGGGCTGCTGAGCCTCGCGAACATGGGCGGTCGCTTCGCGTGGTCGTCGCTCTCCGACGTCATCGGCCGCCGAGCAACCTACGCGACCTTCTTCGCGCTCGGCACCGTACTCTATGCCGCCGTCCCGTCGATCGGGCGGGCGGGCAACGTGGCGCTGTTCGTCCTGTGCTACGCCGTGATCCTGTCGATGTACGGGGGTGGCTTCGCGACCATCCCCGCGTACCTGCGCGACATGTTCGGCACGATGCAGGTCGGCGCGATCCACGGGCGCCTGCTCACGGCGTGGTCCACGGCCGGTGTGCTCGGGCCCGTGCTGGTGAACTACCTGCGCGAATACCGCATCGCGCACGGCGTCGCGAAGGCCGATGCGTACAGTCTCACGATGTACGTCATGGCGGGCCTGCTCGTGGTCGGTTTCGTGGCGAACCTGCGCATGCGCCCGGTCGATGCGCGCTTTCATCACCAGGGAGTCGCGCCATGAGTGAGCGCAATGCAGCAGGACAACCGATCGCACTCGCCCTGGGCTGGGTCATTGTGCTCATTCCGACGGCATGGGGTGTCTGGCAGACGATCGTGAAGTCGCTCGCGCTGTTTCGTTAGACATCAATGGCGAAGGTGGGAGGCGGATTCCGCGGATGCTGACGGATCACGACTGATCTGCGCATGGCGGCGACTACCGGTTGGTGCGCCGCGTCAAGCAATTCGATCTTGAGTGTTGGAGCGAGTTGTCGTTGCGCATGGAGAGTGGAGTACACACGGAAAGGATTCGCGGGAGTCGCGCTGTTTCGGCGTGATCCGCGTTCCCCTCCGTCGTTGATGCCAGCCTTCGTCGCACCCTGACCGGCTCTGCTCGTCCGACAAGCAGGTCCTTCGCTTCGCTCAGGACGACAGAGGGTGTCAGGCGTGGTTGCCCACGGTCGCCGCAGGGAGCATGTTGCGAGCGTGCGCATTCCGACAGCCGCCCGAGCCGGCCCGCTCTCGATCATTGCCCTGACGCTCGCGCTCGCGTGTCGCATGCCGCCGGCGCAGGAGGCCACGCACGCCTCCTCGGCGCCCTATCCGCACGCCTCGGAGCCGATCGGCACGCTGCGCGCGATGTACGACGGAACGCTCACCCCCGAGCTGGCCGCGACGACGTTCCGCAACATCGACCGGCTGCTGCCCACCCGCACGGTGCATGCGTCGTCGCACCCGATGCCGCTGCCGGCGGCCACCGTGCCACTCGGGTCGGTGCGAATCCCGGACAAGGGTCAGAGCTACGATCTCGAGCAGTACCTCACGCTGAATCGCGTGGCCGGACTGCTCGTGCTCCAGGACGGTCGCATCAAGACGGAGCGCTATCGCCTCGGCGCCACACCCGAGACGCGGTGGATGTCGATGTCCGTCGCGAAGTCGATCACGTCCACACTCATCGGCGCGGCGATCCGCCAGGGCAGGATCGGCGGCGTGTCCGATCTCGTGACACAGTGCGTGCCGGTGCTCGCGGGCAGTGCATACGACGGCGCAACCGTGCGCGACGTGCTCACCATGTCGTCGGGTGTGCGCTGGAGCGAGACGTACACAGACCCCACCTCCGACCGCCGCCGCCTGCTCGACGCGCAAATCTCACTCACGCCCGGCTCCGCGATGCGGCTGATGGCGTCGCTACCGCGCGCCGCGCCGCCCGGCACGGTGAACAACTACAACACCGGCGAGACGCAGGTGGCCGCCGAGATCCTGCGTCATGCGGTGCAGGAACCGCTGGCGGATTACCTCGCCGACCGCATCTGGCAGCGCTACGGCATGGAGTCCGACGCGAACTGGTGGCTCGAGTCGCCTGGCGGCACGGAAATCGGCGGCAGCGGTTTCAGCGCGACGCTCCGCGACTACGGGCGCTTCGGCCAGTTCTTCCTCGACGGCGGCATCGCTGGCGGCGAGCACATCCTGCCCGATGGATGGACGCGCGATGCCGGCACGCCGAAGAGGCTCGCCGGAGGTCGCATGATCGACTACGGCTACCTCTGGTGGCCCGGCACGTCGGATGTCGCGCGACAGCACCATGCGTTCGGTGCCGAAGGCATCCACGGAGAGTTCGTGTACATCGACCCGGTCGCGAAGGCGGTGATCGTGGTGTGGAGCGCTCGGCCGTCGCCCACGCAGGGTGCGATCGTGGACGACTGGGCGTTCTTCGACGCGGTCGTCGCAGCGCTTGCGACGGGGTCGTAGACGACAAATCAGTACGCAAACCAGCAGAATCCGCGTCCTGTTTTCGTCGTTTGTGGTTGGCAGGCCAGGTTCAAGCCCCGCCAACAACTACTTCTTCGCCGTCGGTGGCAGCAGTCCGTTCAGGCGCAGGTAGATCGCGGCCTGGCTGTAGTGATCGGCCCAGTCGCCGGTGGTGAGCGTCTCCGCCGCCGCGCGCGACATCTTCTTGCCACCGAACATCGGCAACTCCTCGCCGAGCTTCGAGTCGTCGAGGTGCTCGAGCGCCTCTTCGCAGAAGTGGAACGTCTCCTTGAGTCGCTTGACGATGGCCTCCTTGCCGTCGGCGACACCGACCTTGGAGCGCTCCGGCGCCTTGGTACCGCCGATGGTGCCGCAGAGGAAGTCATTCCCCTGCGCGAGGTGCATCATGATGGCGCCCCAGCTCATCTGTGCGGTGGTGGGCTTGTAGCCGTACTTGTCCGCGGGCATGAGTTCCGCGGCGGCCATCAGGTTCTTGCCGACCTCCTTCGCGTTGTCGCGGAAGGCATGCGCCACGGGCGACTGTGCGGCAACCAGGGACGGCACGGCGGCGGCGGCGAGGATCAGGACACTGGGAAAGCGCATGAGGTTGGCGGGTGAGGGAAGCAGGGAGAGTGGCGTGTAGGTGGTCGCTTGTCCAGCGAGCACGTGCGCAGCGGCGATGCGTCAGCCGGTGACGAGCACGAACGTGAGGCCGTCGCAGGCAGGTCTCCGACGAACTGGTCCACGCCGGTCCAGACGGCGGCGGTCATGCTCAGCGCATGCCGGTGTCGATGTCGTGGATCACGTGCAGCATCGCGGTGGCTTCCACATGCGCGAGCATGTGCAGCTCACCCCGGTCGAGCCACACGCCGCGGCAGCTGTCGCACACGTCGATCCGGACGTTGTGGTATTCGCGCTCCTTCAATGCGCCGGCACAGCGCGGACACGTCATGCCCGTAGCGGTCCCCCGGTCGGTGGCGAACCGCTCGGCGTCGAGGCGGGCGCGCTGCGCCTTGATCCATTCCGCGTCGCGTCGGGCGAAATACTCGTTCTCGTTCTGGCTCGGCTTGCCGGGCTCCCACATTTGCTGCCTCGCTTGAATGTCGTTTCTTCGGAATTAGCGTCGGAGCCACCGGCGGGCAAGCCTGCCGTTGGGTCGAGATTGAAACCTCAGGGGGGGCTCAGGGGTCAAACTCCTGTTGTTCCTCGCGCATACTGTGTCCATCTTGTCCCCGACTCGCCCGTCATCCTGAGCGTGCCGACGGATTCCGTCATCCTGAGCGTAGCGAAGGATCCTGTCATCCTGAGCGGTAGCGAAGGATCCTGTCATCCTGAGCGTAGCGAAGGATCCTGTCATCCTGAGCGTAGCGAAGGATCTGCTTTTCACCCGCCGTACAAGCAGACCCTTCACTGCGCTGAGGATGACAACTGACCGAGGCGGACTCTGGCGTCCCTGCCCACCCCTGGCCCTCCATGCTCCCCATGCGAAGTCTCTACCTGGCCACCGTTGCCGCCCTCGTCGCCGCGCCCGCGTTCGCGCAGGCCCGGGGCGGCGTCAACATTCCATTCGAGCGGATGACCCTCCCGAATGGCCTCGAAGTCATCCTCTCGCCGGACCACACCGTCCCGCAGGTCGCGGTGAACGTGTGGTACCACGTGGGTTCCAAGAATGAAGTGCCCGGCCGCACCGGCTTCGCGCACATGTTCGAACACGTGATGTTCACCGGGTCGGGCCACGTGCCGTACGGCATGCACGACCGCCTCACGGAGGGGGTGGGCGGCTCGAACAACGGCTCCACGACGAACGACCGCACCAACTACTACGAGATCGTGCCGTCCAACTACCTCGAGAGCGCGCTCTGGCTGGAGTCCGATCGCATGGGCTACCTGCTCGACAAGCTCGACGATGACAAGTTCAAGGCGCAGCGCGACATCGTGCAGAACGAGCGCCGACAGGGCACGGACAACCAGCCCTACGGCCGTGCAGGCGAGATCCTCACCACGGCGCTCTACCCCGCATCCAATCCGTACTCGTGGCCGGTGGTCGGCTACCTGTCCGACCTGCAGAAGGCCGGCGTGGAGGACGTGAAGGCGTTCTTCCGCCAGTACTACGCGCCGTCCAATGCCACCATTTCCATCGTCGGCGACTTCGAGCCGGCACAGGCGAAGGCGTGGGTGACGAAGTACTTCGGCGACCTGAAGCGCGGCGCCCCCATCGCACGCCCCTCCGTTCCTGCGGTCACCCTCTCCGCCGAGAAGCGCCTGCTGTTCGAGGACCGCGTGCAGGTGCCGCGCCTCTACATGACGTGGCCCAGCGTGGGTGACGACAACAACGACACGTACGCGCTCGATTTCCTCGCGCAGATCCTGACCGGCGCACGCACCGCGCGCCTCACGAAGGCGCTGGTGTACGACCTCCAGAGCGCCGCCAACGTGGGCGCCCTCAACCGCAGCGCCGAGAATTCCGGTGCGTTCGGCATCTCCGTCACGCCGCGCCCCGGCCACACGCTCGCCGAGCTCGAGACGGCCGTGGATTCGTTGCTCTCGCGGTTCAAGCGCGAAGGGCCCACCGCCGAGGAAATGGCCAAGACGTCGGCCGGCATCGAATTCGATTTCGTCTCGGCGCTGCAGTCCAACATCGGCAAGGCGGACATCCTGAATGACGGCCTCGTCTTCCATGGCGACGCGGCGCGGTTCAAGCACAATTATGCGAAGCTCAAGTCCGTCACCGCCGCCGACGTGAAGCGCGTCGCCAACAAGTACCTCGGCGCGGGTCGCGTGGTGCTGAGCGTGGTGCCGCTGGGCAAGCCGGAGCTGGCATCGATGGCCGCGAAGAGCACGAAGGTCACCGTCGCGCCGGACGGCGGACACTACATCATGGGAGACAAGTGATGATCGCCCGCCAAATGCACCGCAGCGTGTGCGTCGCGCTCGCCCTCGGGACCATGGTCGCTGCCGCGCCGCGGCTCGACGCGCAGTCCCTCGATCGCGACAAGGCGCCAATGCCCGGCAAGTCGCCGACGCTCAAGGTGCCCACCTGGTCGAAGACGAAGCTCGCGAACGGCGCGGAGCTCATCGTCGTGGAAAAGCACGACCTGCCGCTCGTCGCCGTGAACATCGACTTCGTCGGCGGCTCGTCCAACTACGAGCCCGCCAGCAAGGTGGGACTCGCCGTCCTGGCCGCCCAGATGCTGAGCGAGGGCACGAAGACGCGCACCGCGGACCAGCTTTCCGATGCGCAGCAGCTCCTCGGCACGTCCATCGTTGCGGGCGTCGGCAGCGAGATCGGCACCATCCGCTTCACGTCGCTCAAGGACAAGTTCGAGCCCGCGCTGGCGCTGATGGCGGACATGCTCGTGAACTCGACCTTCCCGGATTCGTCGCTCGAGCGCAATCGCGCCCGTACGCTCGTGGCCCTCACGCAGGCGAAGGACCAGCCGAACGCCATCGCGGCGAACGTGTTCGCGAAGGTCGTGTATGGCGACGAGCATCCGTACGGCCGCGTGATCACGGACCAGACCGTGAAGGCCATCACGCGCGACGACGTCGTGTCGTTCGCGAACGCGTACTTCCGGCCCGGCCGAGCGGTGATCACCGTCGCGGGCGACGTGGACCCGAAGACGGCGCGCCGTGCGGTGGAACGGGCGCTCGCTGCGTGGCCCGCCGGCGGTGAGCGGCCGAGCTTCGCGTACGGCCCCGTGCCGGCACCGAAGGCGCGGATGATCTACCTCGTGGACAAGCCGAAGGCCGCGCAGTCGGTGTTCGCCCTGGGCGAGCCCGGCGCGGCGCGCAGCACGCCGGACTACTTTCCGCTGCAGGTCATGAACAGGCTGCTGGGCGGCATGTTCCAGTCACGCCTGAACCACGACATCCGCGAGGTGAAGGGCTACAGCTACGGGGTGAACTCGAGCTTCGCGTATGGGCGTGGTCCGGGCGCCTTCCGTGCCGGCGGCGGAATCGTGAGCGCCAAGACGGACAGCGCGCTCATCGGCTTCATGACGCACTTCAAGGGCGTGCAGGGTGCGACGCCGTTCACGGCCGACGAGGTGATGGTGGGCAAGGAGTCGCTCATTCAGGCGTTGCCGGGCGCGTTCTCCACCGTCGATCGCATGGCGGGCGCCATCTCCAGCATCTACACGCAGGACCTGCCGGAGACGTACTTCCGCGATTATGCGGCCAGGGTGAATGCCGTGACGCGTGACGACCTGGAGCGCGTGGCGAAAAAGTACATCGACCTCGACCACATGGACCTCGTGATCGTCGGCGACCGCGCGTCGGTGGAGGCTCCGCTCAGGGCCACGGGCATCGCGCCCATCCAGGTGCTCGACATCGAGGGCCATCCGGTGCTCGTGCCGTAGCATCCTTGTCATCCTGCGCATCCTTGTCATCCTGAGCGCAGCGAAGGATCTGCTTGTGGCCAGCCGAAAAGCAGATCCTTCGCTGCGCTCAGGATGACAAGGGGTTGCGCTCAGGATGACAAGGGGTTGCGCTCAGGA
>JBDTYL010000308.1:0-16719 GCA_040005695.1 bacterium
CAACATACCAGTCCAGCATTATAATGCAAGCTATTTCTGACGCACTACACTAGTGCGCGTCGGCCGGCATCTCCATGTGGCCGCCCGGCTTCCGCAGGAGCAGGATGGCCGGCGACACCATGATGAAGACGATGAGCACGAACAGCCAGGCATCGTTGTAACTCAGCATCCAGGCCTGCTGCGTCACCTGACCGTTGAGTGCCTGGAGCGCGGCGTGCTGCGCGTCGACCGCCGCCATCCCCTTGCCGACGAAGCCCCGCGTGAGGAGCTGTAACCGCTGGTCCGTCATGTAGTCGCCCGTGACGATGTTGCTCACGAGGTCTGAGCGGTGATATTCCATGTGCTTGGTGACATAGTTCGCGAGCACGGCGATGCCGAACGATCCACCGAGCTGCCGCGAGAGGTTGATGAGGCCCGCCGCCTGCTGCGCCTCGAACGGCTCGACGCTCGCGTAGGCGACGTTGTTGATCGGCGTGAAGAGCATGCCGAGCCCCGCTCCGCGCACGATGAGCGCCGCGCGCACGTCGCTCTCGCCCGCCACCGTGGTCAGGTGCCCCATCTTCCACATCGAGAAGGCGAAGAGGAAGATGCCGCCGGCGATCAGGATCCGGGCGTCGACCATCGGCTTCCTTCCGTTGAGCAACTTGCCACACAGGAGCGCACTCGCGCCTGTGGCGAGGCCGCCCGGCAGCATGGCCAGGCCTGTCTCCGTGGGGGTGAAGTGGAGGATGCCCTGCGCGAACAGCGGGAAGAGGAACACGCCGCCGTACAGGCCGAAGCCGAGCGTGACGAACAGGAAGATGGACGCCGACAGGGTGCGGTTGTTCAGGACGCGGAAGTCGACGACCGGATGCTTGTTGCGCTTGCTGAGCTCCCACCAGACCATCGTCACCAGGGAGATCGCCGAGATGATGGCGAGGCGCAGGAGCAGTGCGTCGGCGAACCAGTCCTTCGAATTGCCTTCCTCGAGCACGTACTGGAGTCCGCCCACACCAACGGTGAGCAGGCCGATACCCGTCCAGTCCACGGGCGTGCGCGCCTTCGTCGTGTTGGGCGGATCATGCAGGAACGTGCTGACCAGGAAGGCTGCGCCCATGCCGATGGGGATGTTGATGAAGAACACCCAGTTCCACGTGTAGTTGTCCGTGATCCATCCGCCGAGCGTGGGACCGAGCGTGGGCGCGACGATGATGCCGAGCATGAAGATGGACTGCACCATCCCCTGCTCTTCCCGCGGGAAGATCTGCCGCAGCGTCGCCTGCGCCGTGGAGAGCAGTGCCGCACCGCCGGCGCCCTGCAGGATGCGCCACATCACGAGCTCGACGAGCGAGTGTGACGTGCCGCAGAAGAAGGACGCCACGATGAAGAGGATGATCGAGAAGATCAGGTAGTTGCGCCGGCCGAACCGGGCCGCGAAGAACGCGGTCATCGGCAGGAAGATCACGTTCGACAGGATGTAGCCGGTGGACACCCACCCGATCTCCTCCTGTGTCGCACCGAGGTTGCCGGCCATCTGCGGCAGGGCCACGTTGATGATCGTGGTGTCGAGCACCTCCATCACGGCGGCCGTGATGAGGCCAAGCAGGATCCACCACCGGTGCCGACGGACGAACTCGTTGGCGACCTGGATGCGGTGCTCGGCCGTAACCGACAGGGACGAGCTCGATGTGTTCGATGGCGGCATGTGTGCGATTCGCGCGGTGTGTGCGTCGGCTCACCGGGCGCAAGGGACGCACCGCGGGACCGAACTGCGTCAATCCGCGGATGGCGGTGGCCGTTCCCGAGCCGGGATGATCAGCAGGTGACGACGTCGCCGGGTGCGGGAGAGCTTACGGTGTAGCCCAGGGGGCGGAGCCTCTCGGTGAGCGCCTCCTGCGCGGAGACTTCGCCATGGACGAGGCACACCTGCTGCAGCGCGGGAGAGTGCTCGCGCACATGCGCGAGCCAGTGGGTGAGCTCGGTTCTGTCGCCATGTGCGCTATACCCGTTGAGGACCTCGACCTGGGCGCGCAGGTCGATCTCCTGACCGAGGACGCGGATGACCGGCCGGCGCTCGACGATGCGGCGGCCAAGGGTGTGTTCTGCCTGGAAGCCCACGATCAACACGGTGTTCCTGGGATTCGACGCGCCGTGCAGGAGGTGGTGCAGGATGCGGCCGCCCTCCACCATGCCCGAGCCCGCGATGATGATGAGCGGCCCGACGCGTGTGTTCAGCGCCTTCGACTCCTCGGTGCTCGCGGTATACGTCACGAGCTCGAAGCGGAACAGCGCCTCGATGTCGCGCACGGGCGCTTCGCTGCGGTCGAAGAGGTCGGTGTTGCGCTCGAACACGCCGGTGGCCGCCGTGGCCAGGGGGCTATCGATGACAATGGGCACGGAAGGGATGGCGTTCTCGCGCGCGAGCACGTGCAGGTCGTACACGATCTCCTGGGCGCGACCCACCGCAAAGGCGGGAATGAGCACGCGACCGCCGCGCGCCGCGGTCTCGCGCACCACGCGCGCGAGGTGGTCACGCGCCGAGGCGACGCTCTCGTGGTCGCGATTGCCGTACGTGGACTCCATGATTACCACGCTGGCCGCGTCCGTGGGTGGATCCGGATCCCGGATGATGGGCAGGCCGGCGCGGCCGACGTCGCCGGAGAACACCAGCCGCGACGTGACGCCATCCTCCACGGCCTCCACCACGACGGACGCCGAGCCGAGGATGTGGCCGGCGTCGGTGTAGCGGGCGCGAACGCCTGGCACCACGTCGAACCATTCGCCGTACCCATGGCGCTGCATCAACCCCTCGACCGTCGATGCGTCCTTGAGTTGATAGAGTGGCAGCGCGACGTCCTTGCCGTGCCGTGCGAGGTGCTCGTAGTCGTTTTCCTGGATGCGCGCGCTGTCGGCGAGCATGATGGCCGTGAGGTCGGCCGTTGCGCCGGTGGCGTGGATGGGACCCGCGTAGCCCTGCGCGGCGAGGAACGGCAGGCGGCCGGCGTGATCGAGGTGCGCGTGCGACAACACCACGGCGTCGATCTCGGCGATGGGCAGGGGCAGGACACGATTCTTCGCGTCGGCGTCACGGCGGTGACCTTGAAACAGCCCGCAGTCGAGGAGGATCGTGCGGCCCGCGGCGCGGACGATGTGGCATGAGCCCGTGACCTCGCGGGCGGCGCCGGCGAATTGAATCTGCATGGGGTCGGGTGCGTGCCGTGCACCATGCACGGCGGGTCGAACCTACTGAGGCGAGCGCAGTCCGGCGAGCGGCACGAGGAAGCCTACGTCGACAGCGGCAGGGTGAACCGCACCACGGTGCCGTGGCCTTCCTGGCTCTCGACCTGGATGGTCCCGCCGTGCGCCTCGATGATGCCTCGCGCGATGGGCAGGCCGAGCCCCGCGCCGTGCCGCCTCGCACTGATGTCCTGTGGCGCCTGGAAGAATCGATCGAAAATGTGTGGCACCTGGTCGGCGGGAATCCCGACGCCGTTGTCCCGCACCTGGAATTCTGCAAAGCCACCGCGGCGCACCACGGCAATCTCGACGTGACCGCCCGACTCGGTGAACTTGAGGGAATTGCCCACGAGGTTCGACAGCGCCTGCGAGACGCGCTCGATGTCCGCGTCCACATCGCCCACGTCCTCGGGAAGGACGACCTCGAGGGTGATGCGCCGGTCGTCCGCGAGTGGACGGAGCGGCGTGACCGCCTCCTGAACGAGATGCGTGATCGACGTCGGGCGTGGCGACACCACGAGCCGGCCCGCCTCGAGCCGTGTGACATCGAGCAGGTCCTGAATGAGCGTATCCATCTGGACGGCCGCCTGCAGCATGATGGTGACGCGTTGCCGGAGGGGCCCCGGCAATGCGGCGGATTCGCTCAGCAGGCTCGTGGCGAGCATCTTCACGGCGTTCGCGGGATTACGGAGGTCGTGCGACACGATGCCGATCATGTCATCACGCGCCTTGACGGCCAGCCGCAGGGTGTCCTCCGCCCGCTGCCGGGGACTGATGTCGCGCAGCATGGCGGCATAGATCTGCCCACCGTCCAGGTACATCTGCTGGATGGACGCCTCGGCGGGGAATTCCTCACCATTCTTGCGCCGTCCGCTGATCTGCTGCCGCTCGCCCATTGTTCGCGCCACGCCGTGGGCGGCGGCGAACCCGCGTACCAGCCCGGTGTGCGCGGCGTGAAACCGCTCGGGTAGCAGCGTCGCGAGGGGCAGTCCATCCACTTCCGTGGCCGTCCAGCCGAAGATCCGCTCCGCACCCTGGTTGAAGAAGATGATGCGCTGCGCCTCGTCCACCACGACGACCGCGTCGGAGGAGAGCGTGAGGAAGTTGGCGAAGAGTGCGGCGGGCAGGGACTTGTTCATCGCCGCCGCGCGGCCGGCGGATGAAGATTCAGGCATGTCGTCGAAGCTGTGTCGGGAGTTCTACGTACACAAGTGTCCGGCGCGTGCAGACCCACGTTCCTCGAGCCACCCGACATTCGGCACTGCCGCCACCGCGCAGATTCCGGGTATCACCACTTCACCCGCTCGAGGATCATCGTTCATGTCGGATACCTGTCGGACGGACCTGCTGGATACACTCGCGACTGCGCGCACCTCGCGCCGCGACTTCCTCCGCACGGCGTCCCTGAGCGCTGTCGGCGTCGCCGGCATGGGCGCGCTCTCGGCGTGCGGCGACTCCAGGGCGCTGACCCCTGTCAACGTCGCCGCAGCCGCACCGGTCGCGCCCGTTGGTCCGGTCGTCTCGGCGGCGGACGCAATGGACGCCATGCATGAGAAGGGGATCAAGGCCTTTCCCGCGAAGACGAAGGGCAAGGGGAATCAACTGCTCGCCCCACGCATCGAGAAGGGGGTGAAGCACTTCGACCTCACCGCCGAGGTGGTGCAGTGGGAAGTCGAGCCGGAGCGCCTCGTCGAGGCCTGGACGTACAACGGCACCATCCCCGCGCCACAGATTCGCGTGCGCGAGGGAGACCGGGTACGCATCAACCTCGTGAACAAGCTGCCCGAATCGACGTCCATCCACTTTCACGGACTCGAGCTGCCGAACGAGCAGGACGGCGTGCCCTTCATCACACAGCCGCCCATCAAGTCGGGAGCGTCGTACAGCTACGAATTCACCGTCCCGAACGCGGGCTCGCACATGTACCACTCGCACCACAACTCCACCAAGCAGGTCGGCCTCGGCCTGCTCGGCGCGTTCATCGTCGAGCCGAAGGACACGTCGAACGAACCGAAGGTGGACGTGGACTACGTGTTGATCCTGAACGACGGGGCGCACGGCTACACGTTCAACGGGAAGAGCTTTCCGGCCACCGAGCCCATCGTGGCCAAGCTGGGCCAGAAGGTGCGCCTGCGCTACATGAACGAGGGCATGATGATCCATCCGATGCACCTGCACGGCATGCACCAGACCGTGATCGCGAAGGACGGGTGGCCCCTGTCGAATCCCTACCGCTGTGACACCCTCAACATCGCTCCGGGCGAACGGTACGATGTCGTGGTGACCTGCAACAACCCCGGCACGTGGGCCTTCCACTGCCACATCCTTCCGCATGCCGAGAGCGACCACGGCATGTTCGGGATGGTGACCGCGCTCATCGTCCAGAAGTAGGCGCTTCCATGGCGACTCCCGACATCATCCGTGTGATCCTTGCCGACGACCATCACGTTGTCCGTGCCGGGCTGAAGGCGTTGCTCGCCGCGAACCGGGACATCGAAGTAGTGGGTGAGGCGGTGAACGGTCGCGAGGCCATCGCGCTCGTGGATCGCCTCGCGCCCGACGTCGCGGTGCTCGACCTCGACATGCCCGTGATGGACGGCGTCGCGGCGACGAAGGAACTCGTGAGCCGGCAGTCGACCACCCGGGTGCTCATCCTCACGATGCATTCCGAGGACGAGTACCTGGTGGCGCTCCTCGAGGCGGGCGCGGCAGGCTACCTGGTGAAGAACGCCGCAGACCGCGAGCTCGCCGATGCGGTGCGCGCGGTGGCGTCCGGCGACACCTACGTGCAGCCGGCAGCGGCGCTCGCGCTCGCACGCAACGTGACCCGCCGAGCCGAGCACCGGGACGAGCGTGCGCAGTACACTGGGCTGAGCGAGCGCGAGCGCGATGTGCTGGTGCACGTCGCGGGCGGATACTCCGCGTCCGAAATCGGCGAGCGTCTGTTCATCAGTCCCAAGACGGTGGAAACGTACAAGCAGCGGATCACCGAGAAGCTCGGCCTCTCGCACCGTTCCGACTACGTGCAGTTCTGCCTTCGGCTCGGTCTCCTCAAGACGACGTGATCTCCATGGACGCGCACGCGCACCCAGGCTTCGGTGAAATGTCCGGCGACGCGGCCCGCGCGCTGCTCGCGCGCAACGACGTCGGCCGCATCGCCTTCTCGCTGCACGATCGCGTGGACATCCAGCCCGTGAACTACGTCTTCGACGACGGGTGGATCGTTGGTCGCACGCAAATCGGCAGCAAGCTCGTCACCCTCGCGCACCAACCCTGGTGCGCCTTCGAGGTGGACGAGGTGCGTGATGTCTTCGACTGGGACAGCGTGGTGGTCCGGGGCTCGTTCTCCATCCTGGACCCGGAGATCGCGTCGCCGGACAGGTACCAGCGGGCACTGGGGAGCCTGCGCGACCTGATCCCTGCCGCGTTCACGAACGCGGACCCCGTGCCATCGCGCAACATCCTGTTCAGCGTGTACGCCAGCGAGATCTCGGGCCGCCTGGCGCGTCCCTAGCAATCGCCGCATGCCGCGCGCGGCCGCGGCCGCCGTGCGCGAGGGACGGTTTCGCGGATACGTCGGGAAAATTCCGCATGAGCCGTCGGACGTCCCGCCAATGGCGTTCCATGCTTTGCCCGACTGATCGCGAAGGGGCCGGACGTGATCTTCCCTGGTGACGCGACGAGCGCGTCCGAAGAGGCGCCTGCGCGTTCCAGTGGAGGACCCGACCATGACCATGACAATGGACAGCAGCATCCGTTCGCAGCCGCACGGCGCGACGGTCAGCACCGACGGGCCGATCGTGCTCGCCATGAAGCCGTTCGCGATGAGCGAGTCGCCCCTCGCCGTCGCGCGGTGGCTCGCGCACCGCGAAGACCGCGAGCTCCGCGTGATCTCGATCGTCGAGACGCACGACGTCATCACGGTCGCGGCCGGCGTCCCGCCCCTGCCGGCCGCGCTTCTGGACGAGGAACGGGCCGCCGTTGCGCGTCGCATCAGGGAGGCGCTCGCGCTCGAAGGCACGGACGGTCTCGCCTACGACGTGACGGTCGAACAGGGAGCGGGGGCCCGCGCGGTCGTCGATGCCGCACGCGACTGCCGGGCGCGCCTCATCGTGATCGGCACCGGTCGTCACGAGACCATTGAACGGTTCATCTACGGAGAGCGGGCGATGGAGATCGTACGGGCCGCCGACCGGCCCGTGCTCATCGCCCCGCGCGAGCCGGTGCGCGTGCCACTGCACAACGCCGTGGTGGCGGTGGACTTCAGCCAGGCGTCCCTGCGCGCGGCGCGCGCCATCCTACCGATGCTCTCGCCTGGTGCAGACCTCACGCTGCTGCACGTGCGGCCGGCCACGCCGGGCGCGAAGGCGCGGCGACCGGGCACGCCACCGAGTGACGCGCCGCGCGACGAGCTCTTCGCGCGGTTCCTCGGCATGCTGGCGCTTCCGCCGGGCATCCACGTGTCGACGAAACTGCTGTGGGGAGAGCCAGTGGCCGCCATCGTCGACTATGTGCGCTGGGCGCGCGCCGACCTCGTGGCCTGCGGACGCATGCAGCGGCACTCCCTCGGCCAGCAGCTCTTCCTCGGCAGCGTCTCGGCAGGGCTGTTGCGCCAGGTGCGGTGCGCCATCCTCGTGGCACCGGAACTGGCCGATGATGCGCAGAGCCAGGAACGTGCGCCACTCACGGGCGTGGCGGAGTGGGACCGGACGTCGTGGACGACGCACCTCGCCAATTTCTCGACGCGCAACACCGGGCGACGGGTGCGCCTGGGCGTCGACCCGCAGGAAACTCCCGGCGGCTGCGTCGCGCAGGACTACCGGCTTCGCTCCATTTCCTTCAACCGGCGCGAGCAGCTTCGCCTGGTGCTCCTCGAACACGAGCACAACCAGAATCGGCTGGGCATGTGCTTCAGTGACGTGCGCAACCTCACCCTGTTCACCGACGCCGCGGAGAACGATCTCCGACTGGTATTCGAGTACGATGGCGGCAAGGGGACCCTCACGCTGTCGCCGGCCGAGCTGCCCTGAGCGACAAGAGGCACATGCTTCCGTCGACGCTCAACCCGTCATCCGGGCCCGCCGAGCGGCAATGGCCGTCGCGGCGCGCGCGAGCGTGGCGCTGTCGCGCACGAGCGAGATGCGGAAATAGCCCTTGCCACCATCGCCGAACGCGACTCCTGGCGTGACGACGACACCATCATCCGTCATCAGGGTCTTCACCCACGTCCAGTCGTCGACTCCCTCCGGCACGGGCAGCCACAGGTACATGGACGACGGCGGCGGCGTGATGCGCCAACCGGCGGCCGCGAATGCCGCGACCATCGCATCGCGCCGCTCGCGGTAGGCCGACACCTTCGGCGGTACCAGCCGCTCGTGATGATCGAGCGCATACGCCGCGGCATGCTGTACCGCCGTCGGCGTGCCGTACCCCACGTTGGTGCGATAGGCCGCGAGTGCATCGACCGCATCGCCATTCCCGACCGCGAAGCCGATGCGCAGCCCCGCCATGCTGAACGTCTTGGAGAAGGAGTGAAACTCGATCGTCACGTCGCGCGCATCGAGGACCTCCAGCGCGCTCGGCGCGGGAGTGCCACCGAACGTGAGCTCGCTGTACGCGAGGTCACTGATGAGCAGCAAGTCGTGCCGTCGGGCGAACTCCACCGCCCGCTCGTAGAACTCGAGTTCCACGCGCGCGCCGGTCGGGTTGTTCGGGTAGTTCACGATGAGCAGTCGCGCCCGTCGCGCATCCTCGTCGGAAATGGCGTCGAGGTCGAGCTGGAAGCCGTCACCCGCGCGCATCGGTACCCAACTCACCTCCGCACCGCTCAACCACGCGGAGCGCGCGTAGACGGGATAGTAGATGGCCGGAATCAACGCGAGGTCGCCGGGCCCGCAGAGCGCCATGACGAGCTGCGCCAGCCCTTCCTTCGCGCCGCTCAGCGCGATGGTTTCGCGAGGCGTCTCGATCGACACGCCGAAGCGCGACGTCATGAACCGCTGGATGGAATCGAAGAACGCGGGCACGCCGCGAAAGGGCGGGTACCCGTGCGACGCCGGATCGCGTGCGGCTGCCGACAGCGCATCGAGGATGGACGGATCGATCGGGAGGTCGGGGCTGCCAATTCCGAGATCCACGAGTTGGGCGCCCCCAGCGCGTACGTCCGCCTTCAGGCGGTCGAGCTCGGCGAACACGTACGGTGGCATCCGACGCAGCACGTCGGACTGCTTCAGGGGAACGACACTGCTCATTGGTTCTCGGCGAAGATCTGGCGGACACGAGCCGACTCGCTCGTACGGGACAGGGCCAGCATGAGCAGAATACGGGCCTTCTGCGGATTGAGGTCGCCCGCGCCGATCGTGCGCCCCCCGCGGCCCACTGGCACGCCGCCCGAACCCGTGCGCGTCGACATCACCACCACCACGCCCTTTTCCACCGCACGACGCGACGCCGCAGACTGCGAGGAGGTCATGCCGCCGCGACCCACGCCGGCGATAACGAGTCCCTTCGCGCCGGCTGCCACGACGGCGTCGATGGCCACGCTATCCGCACCGGGATACGAATAGATCACGTCGACGCGGGGCAACTCGCGCACGGCGCTCACGTCGAACTGCGCGGTGCTGCGCCCCGGCGAGTGCGAGCGATACGCCACGCCCTCGGGCTCGGTGAAGCCAACGGGCCCGCGATCGGGCGCCTGGAACGTCTCCACGCGGGTGCTGTTTGTCTTCGTCACGTCGCGCGCGGCGAACAGCTTGTCGTCCATCAGCACCATCGTCCCACGTCCCCGGCTGTTCGTGTCCGCGGCAGCACGGACCGCGTTCATCAGGTTGGCGGGCCCGTCCGCACCAGCCATGTTCGACGGGCGCATGGAACCCGTGACCACCACCGGACGCGCGCCACCGACCGTGAGGTCGAGAAAGTAGGCGGTCTCTTCCATCGTGTCGGTGCCATGCGTGACGACGATGCCCCGCAGCTCCGGCCGCGACTGGAAGAGCGTTCCAATGCGGCGCGTGAGCTCGAGCCACCGCGCGGGCCCGATGGACGCCGACGAGACGTTGAGGAACTGTTCCGACTCGACCGTGGCCACCGAGTCGATACCGGGAACCTTCACGAGCTGGTCGATGGGGACACGGGTTGCGGTCCCGCTCCAGTAGTCGCCGGCGGATCCGATCGTGCCTCCCGTGCCCAGTACCAGCACAATGGGAGGCGTGGCCTGGGCCGAGCCATCGGACGCGAGAAGGGCGCAAAGCGCCGCTGCGATGAGTGTGGTGCGCATGGGCGCCGAAGCTAGCGAGCAACAACGGCCACGGCCACCGCGAGCATCAGAACAGGTATCCCAGCCCCACGTAGATCGCCGCCGTGGACTGCGACGAATGGCCCACGTCGGCCGCCACCACGAAGGTCGGTCCCAAGGCGAGGCGGGCGCCGCCGCCGTATCCCACGTGCAGCGCCGACGTGAGCTGGGAGGCGTCCAGTCCGTTCGTCCAGACACGACCCGCATCGGCGAACGCGCTGAGCACGAGAAAGGACGGCGTCTGTCGCAGCGAGAACGAGCCGGCGCGCCAGCGGAGCTCGGAGTTGGAGAACGCCACGCCCTTGCCCACGTATCGATTCTTCGGGATGCCGCGAATCGACGTCGCGCCGCCGAGCACTTCGTCGTCGCGGAAGGAGCTCTGCACGGTGAACAGCTCGGAGATCGCGGGGTCTCCGCGCGTGGTCTGCATCACCACGCGCTCGGCGAGCACCAGCCGCTCGCCGACCGGCACGTACTGCCTGATGCTCCCGGTGATCCGCGTGAACACCTGGTCGCCGCCGAGCGTGCGTCCCGCGCGCTGCACCAGGAGCTCGGACCAGTTGCCTGAATGCGTGCCGATCTCGCGGTCACGCGTGTCCCACACCAGGCCAGCGCGAGCGTAGCGCGCATTCGCGGTCGGCAGCTTCGATCGTCCCGTCTGCTGGGCCAGCAACGTGGTGCCGGAATCGTAGGGCACAGTACGCACATCCGCGAGGCGCGCGCCGGCCCCCACCAGCACGCGCAGTGCGGGCACACCGAGTGAATGCTGCAAGTCCGCGTTCGCGCGCAGCACCGTGCGCCCGAAGCGGAAGTAGTAGGGGTTCGGCCCGCTGGTCGCGGCGGCCGGCGCGTCCGTGTCGTTGCCCAGACCGTAGTACGGCGCAGTGAGTTGCTGCTCGCGGGCCAGTTGTGCGCCCAGTCGCCAGCCATTCGGAAGGAGGTGTGGCGCGTCGAGGAACAGGGTCAGGTCGCGACGACCGCGCGTCGTGAGGAACAGCGTGGGCTGCAGGGAGAAGCGATAGGGCTGCGCCCGTCCGTCCCCATAGTCGTAGTACTGGACGATCGCGCCATAACCGAAGCCTTCGTCCGCGTCGAAGTTGACCGCGGGCAACCCGGTCACGGCGATGCCGGTGGGGCGGGCAGCAACCTGCTGCGCCTGAAGGTCCAGGGCGAGAGCGGAGACGACGAGTACAAGGAGGGCTGGGCGCATGAGCCGTTCGTTGGAGGGTGAGCGAACGGCGGCAGCATGCTCGCGACCGGTCAGCACGTGGTCACTCGCCGGTCACCGCGCTACGGGTTCGACACCGGGCCACCATGTGGCCGCACGATCTCGCGAAAGCCGGGATCATTCCAGATGGAGATGAAATCCGGCTCCTCGTGCATCGTCACTATGTTGAGGTCCATGAGTCGATACCCTTTTTGCTGCGCCGAGTGGAGCAGGCCGACCGCTTCGCTCGCCTGGCCCGTGAGCGCGGCGAGGTGCGCCCTCCAGAATGAGGGACCTCCGAACGCGTAGCGGTCGGGCCAGGTGCGAAGGCGCGAGTCGATGTCGCGCACCGTGGCTGAGTCTCCGGTCCGCGCGGCGATGGATCCAAGGCGGCCCAGTACGCCGAGGTCGGACGGTTGCGCAGCGAGCAGCGAGCGATACGCCGCGCGCGACCGGGCATGGTCACCCGTCTCGTAGAGGGCGAAGGCGTACTTCGACAGGTCGTCGCGCGTCGCGCCCGCGACCGGCGCGATGGCCGCCGCGCGCGCGAACAGCTGCCTCGCGGGATCGCCGTGTCCATGCGCGCGCAGCTCCCTCGCTCCGAGCAGCGCAATGGTGCGGGCCTGCGGCGTCATCGTGGTGCCCGTGGAGCCCGCATCGCGGACGAGCGCGGCAAGAGCCACCGTATCGCCGCGCGCACCGAGCGAGCGAGCGAGGGCCTCGGCACCATACAGCTGTCCGGGGAAGCGGCGCATCATCTCGCGCGCGGATACGGCTTCATCCTCGAACTGGCCAAGCGAATGTTCCGCCTCGGCGCGCCACGCCAGGTACATGGGCGTGAGGATGCTGATGCCGCGGTCCGGACTGGACTGATGCAAGACCTCGAGCGCTTCCGCGGGCCGATGCAGATAGCTCGCCGACACTGCCACGAGGAGTGACATGTCCGCGGAGCCAGGGCTGAGGCGAAGCAGCTCGCGGGAGGCGCGGAGGCGGCCGGCGAGGTCTCCGCGCAAGTCTGCCTCGAACAGCGAGAGAGCCGCGAGCTCCACCCTGCCCATCCGCGCGCGCCGCGGATCCAGCGCCGCGACCGCGTTGGCGAGGTCCGGCCAATTTTCCTTGACGTCGAGCACATATGCTCGCATCAGGCGCGGCGTGGTGTACGCGGTGTCGAACCGCAGCGCACGCGCGAACTCGGCGAAGACCGCGGTCGTGTCGGCCGGCCGGTCGAAGAACATTTCCCAGCCCCGGCTCGCATGCTCGAACGCCTCGACGCTCGGCGCCACGATCAGCGAGGCCGTGCTCGCGCCCGGCTTGGTGTCCGTCAATGCCGCCACGCGTTCCGTGATCTGGTTGGCGAGGTCGGTCACGATTCTCGAGACATCCGCAGCCCTGCCCTTCACGGGACCCACCATCGAGCGGACTTCCTTGCCCGACGGGTCGATGATCCTCGCCTCGAACTGCAGCGTGTCGGCGTTGAGGTAATAGCTGCCCGTCACGACGGTGCCTGCGCCGGTCTCGGCCGCCAGCGCCGCGGCGCGTTCCCGCACCGTGGCATGCTGCGTGGCCTGTGCGATCTGCCGCGACACCGCCATCGACGTCCAGTAGTCCACCACGTGAAACTCCGCCTCGATCAGCGCGCGCGCGATGTGGTCCGCCGCCATTTCGCCGTCGGAATCGCGCTGGGGCTCGCGTGTCTGGTTCTCGAACGCGGCCACGACAATGATGCGCGGCGACGCGGCGGCTGGCGCGCCGCTCGCGCGCGCGCCGACGTTGCCTCGCATGAGTGCACTGCCAACTGCCACCACGAGCAACGCACCGACTGCAACGACCGGCAGCATCCAGCGCGGACGCGGCGCGGATGCGGCGGCGCCATCGTCGCGCGGCGGCGGCGCGACAACGACGCTGTCGACGCTCGGCACCGACGTGGCGTGCACGACAGGGGCGTCTCCGGCGGTCAGCGCCGGTGCCGTGACGGGCACGTCGCGAACGACGCGCGGCGTCGGCGTCCAATCCCCGCGACGCAGTTCCTCTGCGAACGCCAGCACCGCATCGTCGGCAGGTACGTCGAGCTCCGCGCGCACCATCGCATCGTGCACGCGCGCATGCTGGATGGCCGCGCTCGTGTCGCCCGATTCGGCGAGGGCGCGCATGAGCGTCATTGCAACACGCCCGCTCAGCGGCTCAGCCGCCGCGGCGCGCCGCCACCACTGCACCGCGGCAGTGACATCGCCAGCGGCATCCGCCGCGCGACCGAGACGGCCAACGGCGTCGAGGTATGCCCGCTCGAGGCGGCTGCGCTCGATTGCGGCCCATTGGTCGAACTCCGGCGCCGCCTTCACGAACACGCCATCGAGAAACGGACCATTGTACAGGGCAACGGACGCCGCGTCGTCTCCACGGGCGAGCGCATCCTCGAACTCGCGGACGTCGCTCGACACCACCGCCGCGTCGAGCGAGAGCGTGGCCGTCCCGACGATCGCGTTCTCGGTGCCGAGGTCACGGCGCAGGGCGTAGACCGCCTGCTTGAGCGCGTGCCTGGCGCGCTCGTCCTCGCTCTCGGGCCAGAGCAGCGCGAGCAGCTTGTCTCGCGATACGCCCGCGGCGCCGGCCACGGCAAGGACGGCCAGGAGGGCGAGGCGGCTGCGCTGCGACGCGGCCCCGCTCACCGGCACGCCCTCATCCACGAGACTGAGGCCGCCGAAAGTCAGGAGCGTGAGCATCGATTGTCGGCCGCGAGCGGACGTCGATGGGTGGGTACGTCGGGTCGCATGGCGTAAACATGCGCCTCCCCCGGCGATCCTGCCAGCGTTCTCGCTCCCGCCGGTGCGCCGTGAATCGCGTCCTTAGGGCGGACCCTGAAGCGGCACCGTGCGGCCCCGAGGCACATCTCCCGACCTCGCTGGCGGGGCCGACGGCAACGACCGCGGCGACATGAACAGCTCGAGCGTGCGCGTCGCCTCAGCGATGTCGATGCCGGACTTCCGAAGGCGCTCGGCGCCCACGGTATCACCGCGGGCAAGGAGTGTCTCCGCGAGGAGGAAGGCCGTGGAGACGTAGACTGCCGGGATGCCGATCGACGGTCGATCAACCCAGTCGCCGCGGCGGATGAACGCGGCGGGCGCGCCGTACGTGTTCCACAGCGCCTGCGTGCGGCGCAGGTCCACGTGGCCGCTCCCCGGTGCCGGAATCGTGTCCGATGACGTCGCCACCACAGTCGGCGATATCCGGTAGACAAGTCCCTGCACGAGCGCGTATGGCTCCAGGCCGAGGGCCTGCGCATAGCCGCCGGACGTGCGCGCGATATAGAACGGACGGACGCCGAGGTTGTCCTTCATGAGTTGGAGCACCATCAGGTCGCCCCGCGTCGGCACGCCGAACTCCAGTCGCGCCGGATCCACGATCGCTCGCAGCCCACCCGCCTGGAAGACCTGTGGCGTGCGCACCTCGACGTACTCGGGCACGGCATCGAGCTGCGCATCATCCAGCGTGAAGACGGGACGCGTGGGCATCGGCGGGACGTCGTTGCGATAGAGGGCTGGTCCGCGCGCCGCGTCGTAGGTCGCCTGCACCCGGTGCGAGAGTCCGCGCGGGTACCAGTCGGTGTTGAGCAGCGACGTGACCGCCACCGTCACGTCGCGGCGCACACCCTCCACTTCCTGCGCGTACCAGAGCGGAAACGTGTCGTTGTCGCCGAGCGTGACGAGGATGCCGTAGGGTTCCACGGAGTTGAGCAGGTCGTGCGCCCACTCGCGCGTGGCTGTCTCGCGCGCGCGCGACGCGTCGCGCCAGTTCCCCACCAGGGGCAGCACGCCGACGAGCAGGATCGGCGCCGTCGTGGCCCAGCGTCGCGCGCCGCGCTCGGGCACGCGCATGGCCAGCGCGCGCCACACGGCCGCGAGCCCGATCGCGGCCCACACGCTCCAGGTGGAGTAGCTCCAGAGGTAGAAGTAGTCCCGGTCGCGCACTTCGCGCGGCACGTCGGCGAGTTCCGGTGCCTGCGAGGCGCCGTACTTGAAATTCATGTAGTAGACGAGCGCCAGTGTCACCGTGAGTACGAGCGGACCGAAGAACCAGAAGGACGCACGCTCGTATTTCCAGTGCGTGAAGCCGCCCAGCACGCCCAGGAGGAGAAACGCGATGGCGAGTGTTGACTGCAACAGCGGCTGGGTGCCGTGCGCGTCCCGCAGCCACTGCCACTTGAAGTACAGCCACCACATGCCGACCTGTGCTCCGAACGGCGCCTGCCGCACGGAGAGATCGGGCTTCCCGTACTGCTCGCGATTGATGTTGGCCATCAGCCGCGTCCTCGTGGTCGAGGAGAACGTGCAGGCGAAGCCGATGGTGCCCGTGCAGCCGGTGGGCTCGCCTTCGTTCAGCACCGGATGCCATGCGGCGCGGATGGGCTCCAGCGCGAAGGGGGTGAGGCCGAGTACCAGCGCCATGGTGCCGGCGAGGAGAAGCCTCCACCGGAGCAGCGTACGCGGTCGCCGCACCAGCACGGCGACGGTCACCGCGGGCCCCACGAGAAAGCCGGCCGGGTGATTCGTGTAGCCCAGTCCGATCAGGTACGCGATGAGTACGAGCAGGCGGTCTGCGGAGCGTCCGTCGGGATCATCGCACCAGCGCACGGTGAGCCACGATACCACCGCAAAGAACGCGAGCGATACCGTGTACACTTTCTCGTTCACGACGCTCTGGTTCCACACCGTGAAGGCCGTGGCGCCGAGCAGCGCCGCCGTGGTCGCGGCGACGAGGCGGGTCCATCGCACGGGCGACCACGCGGCAAGCACGCGCTCCGCGACCAGGAACCAGAGAGCCGCGGACATCGCGCTGCACACAGCCGCCAGCGCATTCACGCGCACCGCCACGGATCCCAACGGAATGAGGGATGCCACGCGCCCGAGGAGAACAAAGAGCGGATTGCCGGGCGGATGCGGGATCCCGAGCGTGTAGGCGGCCGTGATGTACTCGCTCGCGTCCCACATCGCCGTCGTCGGCGCGA
>JBDTYL010000309.1:0-6891 GCA_040005695.1 bacterium
GCCCGCACGAGCAGCGGATCGATGACGCCGGTGGCCGCTCCCGCATCGGCGAGGCGCTCGTAGCGGCGCGGCGCCATGCGCGCCAGCGCGAATGCCGCGCCGCCGAGCAGGTGCGAGAGCGCCGCCACTTCCTCGACGTCGGCGGTAGCGTAGCGCCGCACGCGCGCCGGGTCGGTGCGGAACACGGAGTAGATCTGCGCGCCCGGAATGAGCTCGCGATCCGGTCCGGCGATGCCGAAGTGGCGCGCGACTGCCTTGAGCCCGTGGCCGGGCAGCTCGCGCACGGAGAAGTCGTAGCGCCGCACGGCGTCCAGCGTGTCGATCAGCTCGCGGCCCGGCGCCACGTAGCGTACTCGCCGCTCGCCGTCCGATTCGCTGACGGCACCGCGTCGCGCCGCGCGTTGCCGCAGTCCGGGCAGTCCATCGCGTCCCAGCGTGAGCGGCACGCCCAGTGTGCGCGCGCGCCGATCGAGGAACGGCAGGTCGAAGCCGTGCAGGTTGTGATTTTCGATCACGTCCGGATCGGCCGCCGCCACCATCGCCAGCAGGCGACGAATGAGGTCCGCCTCCGCCGCGTCGCCGTCGCCCGTTACTTCCAGAATGTGCGAGGCACCGTCGGGATCGCGCACGGCCACCATGAACATCCTGCTGTGACGCGGATCGAGACCGGTGGTCTCGAGGTCGAACTGCAGGCGGCGCAGGTGATCGTAGGTGAGTTCGCGGAAGTACGTACGCCCGGTGGAGACGAGATATTGCTCCTCGGGCGACAGGGCCAGCGCCTCACCTGCCCCCAGGTCGCGCACCGAGCCAACACGTCGGCCGAGGCGACGTGACGCGCCGTCGAGCACAGCGGAGGTGAGCGTGCGCATGTCGTGGGCAGTGACGAGGTAACGAAGTGCGCCGGGTCCGTCGAGCTCGCGGTAGCGCACGGGTGCAGTCCCCTCCGGACCCTCTTCGCCGAGCCGGCTGCCGAGGTGACGCAGGTCGTCCAGGCGCGCGAGCAGAAGCCAGGGCCGGAAGCGAGCCTCCTCGCGCAAGAGACGTCCCGTTTCGATAATCCGCCGCCACACTGTCACGCGGCCCGTCGGCTCCGCCCACACGGAGACGATGCCCGGCGTCGGATCCCATCCCCAGAGCCATTCGTCTTCGCGACGGCGATCGTGGTCGGACACAAGCACAGGGGAAGGCATCCCGGAAAGATAGGGTCCATGTGCCCTCTCCGGCCTCGTGGCGACGGCAGCCAACGGCTTTAACCACAGAGGACGCAGAGGACCGTACGTACGGCACACTGGCAACGAAGACGCAGCCGTGGGTCCCTCTCTGGCCCTCGTCTACGCGCCCGGACGCACCTCATCGATCGACGCGATCGTGTCGCCCTCCATGATCGCATCGACCACGTCCATCCCCTCCACCACGTCCGCGAACACGGTATAGTCCCGGCCGAGGCGCGGATTGTCGCGCAGGTTGAAGAACCACTGCGCGTCGCCCGTGTCGTGGCCGCGCGTGCTCATGCCCACCGTGCCACGCAGGTGCGGCAGTGTGCTCAACTCGTCGCGCATGGCCTCCGGCAGCCCGACATACTCGTTGGCGCCGGGACTGCCGCCCTGTACCACGAAGTCCGGCTCCACACGCTGCCAGGTGAGGCCGTCGTAGTAGTGCGCACGCGAGAGCGCCAGGATGCGCGCGGCCATCAGCGGCGCGACGTCGCCGCGCAGGCGCACCACGAACGAGCCTCCCCCGCTCGCCGGCGACATCGTCACGCGGAGCCGGACGTCGGCATCGAGTGCGAGCGCCACGGCGCGCGGCAGCAGCTCCGCGTGCACCGGCGGCGGCCGGTCATCCGAGAGCGGACGACCCGCGGCCTGCAGCAGCGCTGCGCGTGCGTCGTGCGCCGACGCGTTGCCGCGCGCGGCCCATCGGTCGAAGGCCACTGCGGCGGCGGCGCGTGCACCCGCGTTCGGCGAGTCTTTCAGCGCGATCGCCGCGGTGCGCACCGCCTGTGCTCCCTGTGCGCCGAGCGTCGCGAGGGAGAGCGAGTCGTCGGCGTGCCCGGTGAGCTTGGCGAGTCCCTCGATCGCCGCCTCCTTCACGTTGTCATCCCGATCGCGCACCAGTGCGCGCAGGCGCGCCGTGTCGGCCAGCACCGCCGCCGCGCGCGCGGCGTACACACGCACCTGGTACTGCGCGTGCGTCGAGAGTCGTGCAAGGCGCGACCGTGCCGCGTCGGGCTGCAGATGCGCCAGTGCCACCTCGGCGTGCGCGGCGGCATGCCAGCTCACGCCGCCCGCCGCGCGTCGGGCCGCGTTGGCGGGCAATGCGTCCACCCAACTGCGCAGCGTCGCGGCGACGTCGGCATCCCCGGCGCACACCGGTGACGCCAGGTCGACGGCGCGCAGGCGGACGTGCCACACGCTGTCGGCCAGCGCGGCACGCAGCGCCGCACAGTCGCTGCGCGCCGTGATCGCGCGATAGCGCAGGCGCCACGCGGGCTCCGCCCACGACACCGGCGGACGCGGCGCGGGCAGCGAATCACGTGCCCCGAACCGAGGATCGCGAATGCGCCAGCGGGCTCGCTGGGCGATCCCGCGGACGCGAGGGTCGGTGTGTCGTGCGCCTTCGTCGAGGGCGCGGTCGGTCGAGTCCCGGCGATCTTCCGCGAGGAGGATGCGCCCGATCAGCGCAGAGTCAGTCGCGGTGAGCCGACGAACCTGCGCGGGCAACGACGCAGGGAGTGCGAGCAGCGCGGCGAGAAGGAGTGGTCGCATGCGGCAATGGACGCCACGACAGCGAAGGGCGCAAGGTCGCGTGAGCGCCTCACGCCCCCCGCTTGGTCATCGCGGAATGCTGGCGGGCTTCACCACCGTGGTGTCGCGCTTGCGGGGTGAGACATCACGAAACACAGGCATGGAGTCGTTGCTCGGGGTTCCGTTCCCGCGTGCCACCGAATCCGCGGCGAGTCGCCGCGCGCGACTGGCGGTCGCCGCCCTCGCCTCTTCGCGTGCGACGGCCGCGGCCTTCGCTTCCGCGGCGCGACGCCTGGCCGCAGCGGCCGCGATCGCCGAGTCGGCGAGAGCCGTGCCCGTCGCGCCGGGAGCTGGCGTCGCACTGGCCGGCGTTGTCGTGGCGCCCGGAGCGGCCCCGCCACTGTTCGGCGTCGTCGGTGCGCTGGTCGTGCCGGGAGACGATGCCACACTCTTCGCTGCGGTCGCCGCCGCCGTCGTCGGCGCGCCCGTGAGGGCCGCGGTCGCGGGAGGCGACGTTATCGCGCCAGCCGACGAATCGAGCACTGCGGCGCTGGGCGGCGTCGCGACCACGGCAGGCGGAACGACCGCCGGTGCGGGCTTCATCGCCACAGGGGCCGCCGCAGGCGCACGCGTCGTCCACCCGCGTCCCAGCGCGAGGGCCGTCACGGCGAGGATGATCACCAGCGCGGCAACCGCCGGAATGATCCAGCGACGACGGCTGGACGGTGTGCCGGCAACGACAACCGGCACGGCCGCACCATCCACGGTGCTCGCGATGCCGGTGCCCGCTGACGCCGCTGCGACGGGGACGACGATCGGCTCGTCCACGATGGGATCGTCGCGCATGAGCGCAGTGTCGTCGTCGAACTCGAACGCCTCGAGCGGCACCAGCATCGGGCCGAGGAACGCCGGCGTGTTGAACTCTTCCTGGTCGAGCGAGGATTCCGCGTCCGTCACGTCTTCCAGCGCCGCCTCGCGCTTCCGCTCGATCTCGGCCTCGCCAGCCGCCTTCAATTCGGCGCGCAGCGCGTCGATGCTGCGTCGATCCTCCGCCGCAACGCGCTCGAGCTCCTTGCGCTGCGTGGCGATGGAGCGCTCCAGCTCCGCGCGCCTGGCCACGAGTGCGGCGCGCTCCGCCTCGACCGCGCGCTGCAGCTCCTCCTTCTCCTTCGCCGCACGATCGCGCTCGGTGTTCTTGACCTTCTCGAAGGCGGCGTGCTCGTCGTCGCGCAGCTTCTCGTGCGCGAGGCGCTCCTCCTCGCGCTGGCGCTCGTGCGCCGCGCGCTCGTCCGCCATGTGCTTCTCGAACGTGGCGCGCTGCTCGGCCATCAGGCGCTCGAACTCCGAACGCTCCCCGGCGAGCTTCTCCCGCTCCACTCGTTGCTCCTCGAGCACCTCGGCCCTGATCCGCTCGGCCTCCGTCTCGCCGGCGTAGAGCGGATCGGCCATGCCCACCATCGCGAGGAACGCCGCGACATCCGCCGGCGTGTGCACGCGCTTCTCCTCGAGCAGCGACGCCGTGGCTTCGTGCAGGCGCTTCGGGAGTTCGGGGCGCAGCTCGGCCAGGGTGCGGCCGTCGTACGACGACGGATCCTCGATCCCCGTCAGCATCGCCATCGCGAGCCGCACGATCGTGCGTGCATCGTCCGTCGCCGCGTCCGACTGCTGGATGCGGCGGATGGGCGACACGCTGAAGGCGATGCGGACCCGATCCGTCTTGGGCTCGAGATAGAGATGGTCCGCCGTGACGGCGCGGTGAATGACGTTGTGGTCGCGCGCCCACTCGAGCAGGCCGTTCACCTCGCGCAGGATCGCGGCGACGCGCGTCGTCGAGAACTTCTCGCCCTGGGCGAGCCGGTCCGCCACCGAGGGGTCGGTCGTGCGCTGCGTGATCACCGCGAACGCATCCTTGCCGATCCAGCGTCCCTCGATCACCGGCAGGAGGCGGCGATGCGAGGTGCCGGCGAGCAGCTTCGTGTCGGCCGCGAGATGGGAGAGCGCGTTTCCTTCGTCCCCCGAGGGCGGCGTCACTACGGAGATCACCACGGCAGGCGAGTCGTCGCGTCGCTTGCCGGCGCCGCTCTGCTTCCGCGTGGCCATGTAGGTGCGCGCGTCGCGCGAGCCGCTCACTTCACCGACGATCTCGTAGTCGCTGGCGAGCGATGAGAGGTCGAGTGACGGCTGCCTGGTGTCGCTCATGTCGTACTCCCTGATGGTCCCGGGTCGATACTGCTCATCCAGATTTGTATTGCGGGATTGGTGCCGCGGGCTCGACTGTCGACGGAAACGGACTCGGCCATTTCAGGACACTCCTCCCGGCAGGTGGGAAAGCACATCCTGCGCTGCGCTCAGGATGACACTGCGCCGCCATTGATCGCAACCAACTCCACGAACGCGACGAGGCCCGGTCCGCTCATTGCGCGAACCGGGCCTCGACCGTACTCCTCGCCCGGCTACGGCTGGCGGACCTGCACCTGCTCACGCCGGACGTACGGACTGGCCTGCGGCGCGGGAAAGATCCCGCCGTTGATGTCCTGGTTACCGTCGTTCTGGTCGTCCTCGAATGCGGAGACGTCGCCGTCACCGGTACCGGCGCGTTCTACCCGGAAGGTCTGCTTGTACGCCTGCCCGCCCGCGGTGAGCGTCGCGACGTACGTGCCCGGCTCGACGAGGTTGCCGCCGGCGCCGCCGAACCCGCCGCGGCCACCGATCGCGGGCGGCTTCATGCCGATGAGGTCCCAGATCTTCTGCTGCGGCGGCTCGATGGCGCCGCGTCCACCAGCCGCCGCAAACGCCGCCGCGAGGCCTTCCGCGGACGTGTCAGCCGCTGCGCCCGGGGCGCCTGCGCCACGACCGCCGCGCGCCGGTGCCGGCGGCGGCTCGGCCGGACGTGCGCAGAAGTTGTCCCACTGCGTCATCGGGTGCTCGCAGCCGGCTTGCGCGCCGCCGCGGCCACCACCGCCACGACCGAACAAGCCGCCGGCCGGCGGGTTGTTGGACAGGTTGACGACGCGCCGGACCGCTGTGAGCGCGGCGGAATCGTACCCCGCCTTGGTGAGCGAATCGAGCACCGCCGGCGCGCGATTGCGCAGGATGATGCTGTCACGCCGTGCCGCAGGTGCCAGGGGCTGGCGTGGTGCAGCCGCGTTCTGGAAGCCCCACACCACCGTGTGCACGCCACGCGCGGCCGAACCCGCCGTCGTGTACATCTGGGCGCCGGCGGCATCGCTGACCGTGATGCGCACCGGACCGGTGACGGAGTCCTTGATCCGGTAGGAGATCGTCGCGCCGTAGGCCGGCGCGGAGATCACCAGGGGCGCCTGTCCCCACCCGTTGCCGGGGAGGCCAAGCACCGGGCCTTCACCCCACTGAAACGCCGTGCGAGGCACGTACAGCGTGGCGACGTCACCGACACTCTTCGCCGTCAGTTGCTCGAGCGGCGTGACGTCCACCAGCCAGATGCCACGGCCGTGCGTCGCGATCATCGCCTCGTGGTCGCGCGGATGGATCTTCAGGTCGAACACCGGCACGCTCGGCAGGCCGGCCGCGAACTTCGTCCACGTCTGCCCGCGGTCGATCGAGGCGTACACGCTGAGCGACGAACCCACGAGCAGGACGTCCCGATTGTGCGGGTCTTCGCGAATCACGTGGAGGTAGTCGGCCGGGCTCGTGCGCGGCAGGTTGTTGACGATCGAATGAAACGACCGGCCGCCGTCGGTGGTGGCGTACAGGTACGGCGTGAAGTCGTTCCAGCGGTGGTTGTCGAACGCCACGTAGAACGTGAGCGTGTCGAAGTGCGAGGGCTCCATGCGCGTGACGTAGACGTCCTTGCTCGGCAGGCCCGGGAACCGGTCGCTCAGGTTCTCCCAGCTGCCTCCGTCGTTGTGCGTGATCCAGACGTTGCCGTCATCAGTACCGGCCAGCAGGAGGCCCGGCTTGACGTACGACTCCGCCAGCGTCACCACGGTGCCGTACGTCTCGGCACCCGTCACGTCGGGGGTCACGCCGCCAGTGTACTTCTCCGCGGTGTCCATGCGCGCGCGTAGCTGCTTGGAGAGGTCCGGGGAGATGGTGTACATCTCCTCGCCGCGCTTCAGCGACTTGAACACCTTGTTGCCGCCGACGTAGAACACCTGCGGGTTGTGCG
>JBDTYL010000310.1:0-11183 GCA_040005695.1 bacterium
TGTACGGCGGAATGAAGATGCGCGTGCCGTTCGCCCCCTGCTGGTGGATGTCGTTCACGATCTGCGGATGCCATTCGCTGTACAGCGAGTCGATCACCATCTGCGTCTCGACCTGCGTGAACGCGTACCAGTCGCGATTGTTGTCGTGGCCCGTGTAGTAGTGGTACAGCGTGGGCGGCTGCGTGCCTTCCCACGCCGTGCCGAGCGTCGACTTGTACCACGAGCCAACGATGTCCACGCCGTCCGGGTTGAGCGACGGCACCAGGATCACGACGGTGTTCTTCCGGATCGCGCGCGCCTCCTCGTCCTCCGACGTCGCGAGTTTGTACGCGAGCGTGAGCGGGGTGAGGATGCCGCCCACTTCCGTGGAGTGGATGCTCGACGTCACGAGCACCACCACCTTCCCGTCGCGTTCGAGCGCGGCGCGCTCGGCAGCGGTCGCTTGCCGGGGATCGGCGAGCTTGCGCTGCGCCTCGTGCAGCTTCGGCAGGCTGGCCAGCGTGGCCGAGTCGCCGATGAACGCCGCGATGAAGGGGCGGCCGAGGGTGGTCTTGCCGAGCACGCGGAGTTGCACGCGTGGCGAGGCGGCGTCGAGCGCCTTGAAGTAGGCGACGACCTGCTGCCACTCGGGAAGCTTGCGGTCGGCGCCCGGCTCGAAGCCGATCACCGACGCGGGCGTGGGTACCACACGCGACTGGGCGTGCGCCAGCGCGGGCATCAGGAGAAGTGCAGCGCCGGCAAGGGCAGCGGAACGAACTCGCATTGGGATGGCTCGGGGCATGGTGGGCACGGCGGATCGGCGCAGTACGTCGGCGGTGGACGGTATCATCCCCACCGCCGCTCTACGTGTTCGACGCCGGGTGTGTTGTGCGGGAACGAGGGTCACCGGCGGGTGACGTTGTACCGGGCGAGGATCTCGCGCACGCGGTCGAGGGGAATCGCCTCCACCGTGCGCCCGCGCTGCGTGACGCTCGTTGCCATGAAGAGCGAGTTGTAGATCGCCTCCTCAGTCGCCTCCACGGCTCCCTCGAACAGCGCCGACATGTCATCATTCGTCACCTCGGTCGTGCCGAGCACTCGGCGCGTGCTGTCCGTTCGCACGAGGTTGGCCACGCTCCGCCGCACTGAAGCCGCGGTGGAGAACGCAAGGACGAAGTCGCCCGAGCCGTTCGATGCGCTCGACCCCGTGCGCGCGAGGCCCATGATCGCGCGCGCGGCGAGGCGCTCGAGGTTGCGGTCGGAGAGCGGTGCGTCCGTGGCGACAACGATCATCACCGACCCATCTCCACGCTCGCGATCGAGGGCGTCCTTGAAGGCATACTTGCCCAGCTCCCGACCCACCGGCACGCCGAGCACCTGGAGGACGCCGCCGAAGTTGCTTTGCACGAGGACGCCGACCGTATAGCCGCCGAGCGTGCGCGGCAGGACGCGCGACGACGTGCCGATGCCGCCCTTCCACTCGAACGCGATGGTGCCCGCTCCCGCGCCGACACTTCCTTCAGCGACGGGACCTGCCGACGCCGTCGCGAGGGCGGCGTGCACCGCCTCTGGCGTGACGGGCCGCAGGCGGATGGCATTGAGTCCGCCGTCGTTCGTCTCGCCGACGACCGGATTGATCGACCCCACCCGTTCCATGCCCGGCTGCAGGAGCAACTCGGCAACGAGCGCATCGGCAGCGCGCCATACGCACAGTGTGCATGTGAGGAGGATGGGCGTCTCCAACTCACCCAGTTCCTTCAACTGTGTCGATCCAACGAGCTTTCCGAAGGCGTTGCCGATGTGTACCGCGGCCGGCACGCGATCGAGGAACAGGTTGCCGCCGTGCGGAAGGATTGCGGTAACGCCGGTGTGGATGGAATCGCCGCTGATGATGGTGGCGTGGCCGACCTTCACGCCTGCGACGTCCGTGATGGCGTTATTGGCACCCGGCGTGAAGATGCCGGGTGCGACGCCGAGCTCGCGGGCGCGGGCGCGGGCCTGGGCGCCGACAGGCAGGGGGAGTGTGGCCGCGACAGCGGCCAGGAGCAATGGACGAAGGAGTGTCATCAGCGGAAGATGTGTTGCGCGGCGGGAGCGCGTCAGTTGCGGGAGGTCGAGGCGCCTACGGGGGCTCAGCCCTCCTCGCGCGGGCCGCTGACGAGCGCCGCAGCGCCCGTCCATACGCGATCCTCGACGTGTTCGATGATGAGCTGCCGATGCGGGAAGGGGATCTGGATGCCCGCCTCGTCGAGCGCGACCTTGCACGCTTCGAGGACGCGGTAGCCGATGGGCTTCTCGAGCGACGCGTTGTCGATCCACACGCGCACCAGGAGGTTGACGCTCGAATCGCCGAGGGCGTCGGTGACGACGTCCGGCGCGGGCGCCTTCATCACGCCGTCCACCCGCGCGGCCGCCGCGAGCAGGACCTCGCGCGCGTGCGCAATGCGCTCGCGGTATGCGATGCCAACGCGGATGATGACCCGCGTCTCGCCATACATCGAGTGATTCACGAGCGTGTCGCCGATGATCTGGCGATTCGGGATCACGACGAACGTGTTGTCGTTCGTGCGAATGCGCGTGGTGCGAAGCGTGATCTCGCGCACTTCCCCGTAGCGCGTCTGCGTCGTGATGTAGTCGCCGATCTGGAAGGGCCGGTCCCAGAAGATGAGGAAGCCCGAGATCATGTTCGCGACGGTCTCCTGCGCCGCGAAACCCAGCGCGATGCTCGCGACGCCGACGCCGGCGAGCAGCGCACTGACGTTGATGCCGAGCTGGCTCGCCGCCATGACGAGGCCGAGCAGGACGAGGATGCCGCGATAGAGGCCGTCGACGAGGAGCTTGGTGAGGCCGTCGGCGAAGTGGGCCCGGCGCAGCGCCGCACGAAAGGGCTGGCGCGTGATACGCAGCACGACCCAGAAAAACAGCACGACGACCAGCGCCGCGACCACCTTCGGCGCAATGACCAGCAACGCCGCCTGCACCTGCCCGGCATCGAACGTACGGGGGAGCGTGTTCATGGCACCTCGGCGGAGGAGAAGCTTGCGCAACCTAACGAGAGCGCCACACCCGTCGCACGACCGCTGCTTGACGAACCGCACGCGCGACCCTATCGTCCGAGCCATGGCACCGCGCACGCGCTTCTACCTCGCCTCCTTCCATTACTACGGCTACCCCTGCACGGGCCGTGGATGGAGACGTACGCGCGACTGACCGGAGCCTCGCTCCCCGCATACGACACCCGCCGGCCCGTGGATATTCCACGGGCCTTTTTGCTGTGTAGCATCCCGCCCTTCACACCTGAGCACCTCGCCATGATCATCATCACGCGGCCCGACATCACCGACGACGAGCTCGATCACCTGCGCGAACGCATCGAGGCCGCCGGCCTCCACACGCACCTCTCGCGCGGCGAGCACCGCACGATCATCGGCTGTATCGGCGACGAGACCCGCCTCATGGCGCTCCCGCTCCGCTCCATCCCGGGCGTCGAGTCGGTGATGCCGGTGCTCAAGCCCTACAAGCTCGCGTCGCGCGAATTCGCCGTGAACCGCACGGTGGTGCGGGTGGGCGAGTCCGCGGTCATCGGAGGCAATGCACTCACGGTCATCGCCGGTCCGTGCTCCGTCGAGAGCTCCGGCATGCTGAACGAGACGGCCGAGGCGGTGCGCGCGGCCGGCGCGACGATCCTGCGCGGCGGCGCATTCAAGCCACGCTCGTCACCGTACTCCTTCCAGGGGCTGGGCAAGGAAGCGCTGCAGCTGCTCGTCGCCACGCGGCGCCTCCACGGGTTACCGGTCGTGACGGAAGTGCTCGACACCCGCGACGTGGACCTCGTCGCCGAGCATGCCGACATGCTCCAGGTGGGCGCGCGCAACATGCAGAACTACGCGTTGCTCGCCGAGCTGGGCCGCGTTCAACGTCCCGTGCTGCTCAAACGTGGGCTCTCCGGAACCATCACGGAGCTGCTGATGTCCGCGGAGTACATCATGGCACACGGCAACCACCAGGTCGTGCTGTGCGAGCGGGGCATCCGCACCTTCGAGCGGGCGACGCGCAACACGCTCGACATCTCGGCCATTCCCGTGCTGCAGCGCGAGACGCACCTGCCGGTGATCGTGGACCCGAGTCACGCGGGGGGCGAGGCGGGTCTCGTCGCACCGCTGGCCTTCGCGGCGATCGCCGCCGGCGCGGATGGCCTCATCATCGAGGTGCATCCCGATCCCGAGACGGCACTCTCCGACGGCGACCAGTCGCTCGACTTCGCGGCGTTCGCCGCGCTGATGCGGCGCGTGCCCGCGTTCGCGGAGGCAGCAGGCCGCAATTTCACGCTTGCCGCTAGCCCAGAGGGGTCGTCATTGAGCGCGGCGGCGGTCGCATGACAGCCCCCGATCCGCTGTCCGAGCTTGCCACCTGCCGCGCGGAGATCGAGGCGCTGGACCGGCAACTCGTTGCGTTACTGGCGCAGCGTGTCGCGCTCGGTCGTCGCACGGCGACGGTGAAGCGCGCGGCCGGCCTTCCCATCCTCGATCCGCGGCGCGAGGCGGAGGTGATCCGCCGCGCCGTGGGCGCCGCGCGTGAGCACGACCTCCCTGTTGAAACGGTGCGCGAGATCTTCTGGCAGGTCGTGGGCCTGTCGCGGCGCGCCCAGGAGGAGGCGACGTGAGCGCGATGGAACGTGTCGCGATCGTCGGGCTCGGCCTCATGGGCGGGTCACTCGCCCGCGCGCTGGCTGCGCGTGACGTTTGCGTGCTCGGCTACGACAGCGCGCCGGAATCGCTGGACGCGGCGGAAGGGGAAGGCATCGTGCATGAACGACTCGGCGCGCAGCTCGCGGGGATCGAGACGGCGGACGTCGTTGTGCTCGCGCTGCCGGTGGATGCGACGCTCGCGGCACTCCCGCGACTCGCACCGCGCCTGTCCGATACGCGCCTCGTGATGGACGTCGCGAGCACCAAGCGCAGCATCGTCGCCGCGGCGGAGTCGGCCGGCATCGGCACGCGGTACGTCGGCGCGCATCCGCTCACGGGCAGCCATCGATCGGGCTGGCGGGCTTCGCGCGCCGGCCTGTTCGAGGACGCGCGTGTCTTCCTCTGCCCCACGGCGTCCACGGCGCCGGACGCGCTCGCGATGGCTGAGGGATTCTGGCGCGGCGTACGTGCAGGTGTGGAAGTGCTCGATGCCGTGACGCATGACGAGCAGATGGCGTGGCGGAGCCACCTGCCGCATGTCCTGTCCGCGGCGCTCGCCGTCGCGCTGAGTGACGCGGGCATCCAGCGCTCCGCGCTCGGGCCCGGTGGTCGCGACATGACGCGGCTCGCCGGCGGTGCGCCGAGCCTGTGGACGTCGATCGTGGCGGACAACGAGGCGGCGCTCGATGGTGCGCTCGACGCGGTCGAGCGACAACTTCAGACACTTCGCGACTTGATTCGCCGCCGCGACGACCGTGCCACCCACGACTTCTTTGCGCACGGGCAGCACTGGTTCGACGGGGCGCCGCTGTGAGGCTCCTCGTGTCATCCTGAGCGAAGCGAAGGATCTGCTTGTGCTCTTGTCATCCCGAGCGAACGTCCTGTCATCGTGTGCAAACTTCTTCATCAGCAGCCGGTCCTTCCCTTCGTCGCTCTCGCTCCTCGAGGGCAGGCTGCTTCGCTCAGGACGACAAGCCGCTACCCCCAATGACCGCACCTTCCCCCGCCCTCCGCGTGAGCGGCCTGCACAAGTCGTACGGCGACGTCGTCGCCGTGGACGGCCTCGACCTCGTGGTCGGCACGGGCGAGTGCTTCGGCCTCCTCGGTCCCAATGGCGCCGGCAAGACCACCACCATCGAGATCTGCGAGGGGCTCACCGAGCCCGACGCGGGAGTCGTCGAGGTGCTCGGCCGCCGCTGGGATTCCGACGAGCGCGCCCTGCGTGAACGGCTCGGCATCCAGCTCCAGGACACACAACTGGCCGAGAAGCTCACCGTGGACGAGACGGTGAAGCTGTTTCGCAGCTTCTATGCGCGCGGCCGCAGCGTAGACGACGTCATCGACGTCGTGCAGCTCGGCGAGAAACGTGGGTCGCGCGTGGGCAAGCTGTCCGGCGGGCAGAAGCAGCGGCTCGCCCTCGCCTGCGCCATCGTCGGCGACCCGGAGCTGCTTTTCCTCGACGAGCCCACCACCGGGCTCGACCCGCAGTCGCGACGACAGCTCTGGGACCTCGTCGAGCTGCGCGCGAGCGGGCGCAGCATCGTACTCACGACGCACTACATGGACGAGGCCGAGCGGCTCTGCGACCGCGTGGCCATCGTGGACCATGGCCGCGTCATCGCGCTCGGCTCCCCGCGCGAGCTCATTGCGTCGCTTGGCGCGGAGCACGTCGTGGAGTTCACGACGCCCGGCGCGCCCGATGACGCGCTCGACCCGCGGGTGTTGCGCGCGCTCGACGGCATCACGTCGGCGCGCCAGCACGGGGGACGATGGACACTCGAGGTGAGCGAGCTGGCGCGCGCGGTGCCTGCACTCCTGGCGGAGTTGCGCGGCCGCGACCTGGCACTCGGTGAACTGGCGACGCATTCCGCGACGCTCGAGGATGTCTTCGTCTCGCTAACCGGGAGGCAGCTGCGCGATGCCTGAGCCGATGATGCCTGACGCGACCAACCCGCCGCGCCGATGGCGCGACCGCTCGCTCGCCCAGCTCACGCTCGTGCGTTTCCGCGAGTTCATCCGCGAGCCCGAGGCCGTCTTCTGGACCTTCGCGTTTCCCATCATCCTCGCGCTCGGCCTCGGCATCGCGTTCCGGAACAAGCCGGCCGACGTCGTCGCGATCGGGGTGGTGACGGGAACCCCCGCTGGCGATGCGTTGCACGCGCGTTTGGCGCACGCGGCCGGCCTCAAGGTCGAGGCGATGGACGACTCGTCGGCTGCCCGCGCATTGCGCACGGGTGAAGTGGCGCTCGTCGCCGCGGCGCGCGACGGTGGCGTCGAGTACCGCTTCGACGACACGCGGCCCGAGGGACGATCGGCGCGCTCCCTCGCCGACGACGTGCTGCAGCGTGCCGCGGGCCGAACCGATCCGCTCGCGGTGAGCGAGCGGAAGGTGCAGGAGAAAGGGTCGCGCTACATCGACTTCGTCGTGCCGGGGCTGCTGGGGATGAACATCATGGGCGGCGGCATCTGGGGCCTCGGCTTCGCCATCGTGGAGGCGCGCCGTCGGAACCTCCTGAAGCGGCTCGTCTCCACTCCCATGCCGCGGTCGCACTACCTGGCGTCATTCCTCTTCTCGCGCTTCTTCTTCCTCATCGTGGAGATCGTGGTGGTGCTCGGGAGTGCCGCCCTGCTGTTCGGGGTCCCCGTGCGCGGCTCGCTCGTCCAGCTCTTCGTCGTGTGCCTCCTGGCGGCGCTCGCCTTCGGCGGCGTCGGCCTGCTCATCGCGTCGCGCGCCCGCACGATCGAGGGCGTGTCGGGGCTGATGAACCTGACGATGATGCCGATGTGGGTGCTGTCCGGCGTGTTCTTCTCGTCGTCGAACTTCCCGAAGGTCGCGCAGCCGTTCATCCAGGCCTTGCCGCTCACGGCGACGATCAATGCCCTGCGCGCGACGATGCTGCAGGGAGCGGGTTGGGCCGCCGTCGCGCCATCGATGGCGATCATCGCGGTATGGCTGGTGATCTGCTTCAGCCTTGCGTTGCGGCTGTTCAGGTGGCGCTGAGGCTGTTTGCGTCGCCGTCGACACTGGCAGCGCTCAACCGGCGAACTCGCGCAACAGCGCCCACAGCGCCTCGACGTCCGACCGTTCCGTGGGCTCGGCGCCAACGGAGACGCGCGCCATCCAGCGTCCGTCGAGCAGCGCGGGAGTCAGGTACGCGCGTCCGGACGCGTTCACCCGCTCCACCCAGTCGAGCGTGTGCTGATCGAGGTCGTCACCGGTCACGCCGGCTGGCTCGTGCCGCACGCACACCGTCTGCAGTGGCACCGGCGCGAGCACGCGCCACTCGGGGGTCGCACGGACCTGCTCCGCGAACCACGCAGCATTGCCGAGATCTCGGCGCAGGCGCGCCTGCAAGCCCTGCACGCCCTGCTCGCGCACCAGCATCCAGAGCTTCAGCGCACGAAACCGTCGCCCCAGCGGCAGCCCCCAGTCGCGGAGGTTCCGGACTTCGTCGTCCACCGATGAGCGCAGGTAGCTCGGGTTGGTGGACATCACGCGCACGAGATGGTCGGCGTCGCGGACGTAGTACAGCGAACAGTCGAATACGACGCCGAGCCACTTGTGCACGTTGAGCACGAGCGAGTCGGCTGCCTCGACGCCGTCCCACATCCAGCGGCATTCAGGAAGGATCATCGCGGAGCCGGCCATCGCCGCGTCCACATGAAGCCAGGCACCGTGCCGCCCCGCCACTGCTGCGATGGCCGTGATCGGATCCAGCGCCGTCGTGGTGGTTGTGCCCGTCGTGGCCACCACCGCGCACGGCTGCCGTCCGGCGGCGACGTCCGCGGCGATGGCGGCGTCGAGCGCGTCGGGACGCATCGCGAACGCCTCGTCGTGCGCCACCACGCGCAGGTTGTCCCGGCCGAAGCCGGCCAGTAGCGCCGCCTTCTCCACCGAGCTGTGGCTGTGCGCGGACACGTAGACGACGAGCGGCTTCGCCTCGGCCTGCAGTCCGCCACGCGCGAGGCTGTACGACGTCGCCCGCTCGCGCGCACACAGCAACGCGACGAGCGTGCTGGTGGACGCCGTGTCCTGGATGACCCCTCGCCAAGCGGGCGCAAGGCCTGCCATCTGTCGCATCCAGTCTGTCGTGACTTCTTCCAGCTCGCTCAGCGCCGGACTCGATTGCCACGACAACCCGATGACACCAAGACCCGTGCTCAGGAAGTCGCCGAGCACGCTCGCGAGGGAAGCGTTCGCCGGGAAGTAGCCGAAAAAGGCGGGATGCTGCCAATGCGAGATGCCCGGCAGGATGATCTCGTCCATGTCGCGCAGGACCGCGTCCAGCTGCTCGCCGGCGACGGGTGGTATGGAGGGCAGTCGCGCGGTCACCGCGCCCGGCGTCGTGCGCGCGCGCACTGGCCGGTCGCCCACAGTCGCGCGGTAGTCGGCGATCCAGTCCACCACCTGGTGGCCGAGTCGGCGGAATTCCTCCGGCGTCATGACAGCCGAGTCCAGTGCTTTGCCGCGTCGCGCTCCGTCGGGGTCATCATCGGGATCGATTCACCGGCCAGCACGCGCGCCGTGCGCTCCGCCATGAGCCTTCGACGCATGATGATGGTCAGCACCCCGGCGAGCACCACCGCGAGGAGGCCGAGGCGCACCTCGATGCTGTGCGTGAACTGGAGGAGCGCGATGGCCGCGCCGCCGAACGCCAGCCCCAGGTAGCTGAAGACGAGTGCCCACACGAGTGAACTGATGCCGGCGGCAATCGCATAGAGGCCGATGGGGAGCCGCGCCGCACCGCATGCGATGGGCAGCGGCAGGCGCAGGCCGTACGCGAATCGCACCGCGAGCGACGCGCGCCACGGGTGACGACCCACGATCGCCAGCGCACCGTCGAGGAGTCTGTGCTTTTCCGGCCATTTCGCCCGCACCCAGTCGATGCGCCACCGGCCGATGTAGTACAGCGCGAGGGACGCGGCCCACGACCCCAGCGTCACGGCCACCACCACACCCAGCATTCCCGCGCGGCCGTGCCGGGCCGCGATCCCGCCGAAGATCGGGTTCGCTTCCTCGAACACGATGCTCGATGCCCCGAGCGCCGTGTACTTCCACAGGCGCTCCAGCAGCGTCATGTGATGCATCTGACGGAGCACGGGCGCAGCGGCTTGCAGGATGAGCGCTAGAATACGACCGTCCTCCCTCATGGTGATGCCGACCTCGGCTTCCCAATTTACCGGCGGGGCGCCGCTTCGTGAGTCGCACCGCCCGGCACTCGATCGCCGCAACAGAAGTCGCCCAGATCCTCCCGTGACCCGTTCGAGGAACCGCATGCGTCCCATCATGCTTCATGTCGTCGCCCATGCCGCCCTCTGTGCGGCCCCCATCGCTCTGGTCGCCCAGCAGGCGCCGCGACTCGTCCCCCAGCCGCGCGAGATTCACGCAGCCGAGACCATCATGCTCGGGCGGGGACTCGAGGTAGTGGGGCCGTCGAACCCTGACGATGCCTTCGCCGCGCGCGACCTGCAGGAGACGCTGCGCGACGACGGGATCGCGGCGGCGAAGCGCGGCAGCGGAAGCGCGCGCGTCGTGCTTCTTCGCGAATCGGCAGAGGCGGCCAAGGACCTCATGGCGCGCCGGCACCTCGCGTTCACGGCCGACATGCGCGATGAGGGTTACCTGCTCGTGCCCGACGGCTCCACGCTGGCCGTCATCGGCGCCTCGGCATCCGGGGTGTTCTACGGCGCGCAGACGGTGAAGCAGCTCGTCACGGGCCGCGGCGCGGGCGCAGCCCTCCACCTCGCCGCGGTGCGCGACTGGCCGGCCATGAAGCACCGTGGCTTCCACGACGACCTCTCGCGCGGACCCGTGCCCACGCTCGACTTCATGAAGCGCCAGCTGCGCACGTTCGCCGCGTACAAGATGAACGCGTACTCACCGTACTTCGAGCACACGCTCGAGTACCGCTCGAACCCGCTCATCGCGCCCACGGGCGGAGCGATCTCGCGTGCCGACGTGGCCGAGCTGGTAGCGTACGCGCGCCGCTATCACATCGACGTCATCCCCGAGCAGGAGGCCTTCGGGCACCTTCATCATGTTCTCAAGTACGAGCTGTATGCCCCGCTCGCGGAGACACCGCACGGGCATGTCCTCGCGCCCGGGCAGCCGGGGTCGATGTCGCTCATCAAGCAGTGGTTCGCCGAGATCGACTCGCTGTTCCCCGGGCGCTACGTCCACATCGGGGCAGACGAGACTTTCGAGCTGGGTCGTGGCCAGACCGCCGATCGTGTCAGGCGCGACAGCATCGGTCCCGTATACCTCGGCTTCCTGCGCGACATCGTCGAGGCCATCAAGCGGCCCGGCAAGCGCTACCTCTTCTGGGGCGACGTCGCGGTGAACCATCCCGCGCTGGTCCGTTCGCTGCCACCGGAGATGGTCGCGGTGGCGTGGTCGTATGGCGCGGACAGGAGCTTCGACCGCGAGATCACGCCGTTCCGCCAGGCCGGCATCGAGACGTGGGTCGCGCCCGGCGTGAGCAGCTGGAATCGCGTCTATCCGAACAACAACATCGC
>JBDTYL010000311.1:0-3902 GCA_040005695.1 bacterium
CGCGGCCACGAGATCCACTTCATCACCTACCAGCAGCCCTTCCGGCTGCCGTCGTTCCTGCCACGGATCTTCTTCCACGAAGTGGACGTGGGTCGTTATCCGCTGTTCGAGTACCCGCCCTACGACCTCGCGCTCGCGGTGCGCATGCACGAGGTGGTGCTCGCACACAAGCTCGACCTGCTGCACGTGCACTACGCCATCCCGCACGCCACGAGCGCGTGGATCGCGCGCGAGATGCTCGCGGGGACGCGTCCCGACATCAAGGTCCTCACCACGCTCCATGGCACGGACATCACCATCGTGGGGCAGGATCCGTCGTTCTTCGCCATCACGAAGTTCTCGATCGAGAAGTCCGATGGCCTCAGTGCCGTTTCGCAGTACCTGCGCACCGAGACGCTCTCCGCTTTCGGCTGCACCGGCTGCCGCATCGAGGTCATCCCCAACTTCATCGACCCGGTCGTCTACGATCGCGCCCGCTACACGCCGCAGTTCGCGGACATCGCGAAGGGGCGCAAGGTGGTCATGCACCTCTCGAACTTCCGCCCCGTGAAGCGCGTGCAGGAGATCGTGCAGATCTACGCGCGCATCGCCCGGGAGGTGCCGAGCGTCCTCATCATGGTCGGCGACGGTCCGGATCGGGTCCTCGCCGAGCAGGAGGCGCGCGACCTGGGCGTCGCCGACGACGTGTTCTTCCTCGGCAAGCTCGAGTCGGTCGCGCCGCTGCTGTCGAGCGCCGACGTGTTCCTGCTGCCCACGAAGAGTGAATCATTCGGCCTGAGCGCCCTCGAGGCGTTGGCCTGCGGTGTCCCGGTCATCGGCGCACGGTCGGGTGGCCTGCCGGAAGTCGTGCGTGACGGCGAGACGGGCTTTCTCCGGGAGGCGGGCGACGTGGAGGGCATGGCGGCGGCCGGCATCGCACTGCTCACCGACGAGCGCCGGTGGGCGGAGGTGAGTGCGCTGGCAGCGAGCGACGCACGCGATCGCTTCGGCCAGGAGGCCGTCGTGGCCCAGTACGAGGCGTTCTACCGGCGCGCCATCGGCGCGGTGCCCTGAGCGGCCCGCCGTCGAGCTAACTTACCCTCGCCCGTCTGCTGACGTCCACGCCTTTTCCTCATCCGCATGTCCTTCCTGCACGCCCTCGTACTTGGCATCGTCGAAGGCATCACCGAGTTTCTCCCGGTCTCGTCCACGGCGCACCTGATCCTCGCGAGCCACATCCTGCGGATCGCCGAGTCGGACTTCGTGAAGAGCTTCGAGATCATCATCCAGCTGGGCGCGATCCTGTCGGTCGTGGTGCTCTACTGGAACCGGTTCTGGAACTGGGACGTGCTGAAGAAGCTGGTCGTCGCCGTGATTCCCACCGGCATCATCGGCCTCACCGTGTACAAGGCGGTGAAGGGCTACCTGCTCGGCAACATCCCCGTGGTGCTCGCGGCCCTGGTCATCGGCGGCATCGCGCTCATCATCTTCGAGCGCTTCCAGCCCGTGAGCGAGACGGACACCGACTTCTCGGAGATCACCTACCGGAAGGCGTTCCTGATCGGGGTGTTCCAGGCGATCGCCGTCATTCCGGGGGTGTCCCGCTCCGCCGCCACGATCGTCGGCGGATCGCTCATCGGCGTGTCCAAGCGGACCATCGTCGATTTCTCGTTCATGCTCGCCGTCCCCACCATGCTCGCGGCCACCGGGCTGGAGCTCGTGAAGGGCCGCGCGGCGCTGGCGGGACACTACGACGTGCTCGCCATCGGCTTCGTCGTCAGCTTCGTCACCGCCATCGTCGCCATCAAGTCGTTCCTCGGCTACATCAGGCGGCGCGACTTCTCCGCCTTCGGGTGGTACCGCATCGTGCTCGCGGCCGTGTACTTCCTTGTCTTTCTCCGCTGATCCACGCGCGTCGAGGACGTACGACGGCGCGCCGGTCGAGACACTCGCGGCGCGCTGGCAACTGGCCGGCGTGCAGGCCTACGCCGCGGTGGGCTCCACGCTCGACGTGGCGCACGCCATCGGTGCGACGGCACCGAGCGGCACCCTGATCCTCGCCGACGAGCAGACTGCGGGCCGCGGTCGGCAGGGACGATCGTGGAGGTCCGCACCCGGTGCCGGCGTATGGCTCACGCTCGTCGAGCGTCCGGCCGATGCGCGCAGTCTCGACGTGCTGGCCCTGCGGTGCGGCCTCTTCGCAGCAGAGGCGCTCGATGACGTCGCCGCATCGCCCGTGCACGTGAAGTGGCCGAATGATCTCTACGTCGGCCATCGGAAACTGGCGGGCGTGTTGATCGAGACCCGCTGGCGTGGGACCGCGCCGGAGTGGGTCGCCATCGGCTTCGGGCTCAACGTCGTGTCACCCGATGTCGAGACGGGCGTGGGCCTCCGACCCGGCGTGACGCGCCTCAACGCGCTCGATCGCATCGTGCCTGCCCTGCGCCGCGCCGCCGCGTCGAGCCGGCATCTTTCGGACGCCGAGCTTGCGCGCTGGCAGCAGCGGGACCTCGCCGTCGGGCGCGTGGCGGAATCGCCAGGCACGGGGGTGGTGCAGGGGATCGACGCCTCCGGCCAGTTGCTCATCCTTGGCGACGGCCGTCCCCACGCATATCACTCCGGCTCGCTCACCTTCGCGGCGCCCCTCACATGCTCCTGACCCTCGACGTCGGCAACTCCGAAACCACGCTCGGCCTTTTCGATGGGGATACCCTCCGCGACCACTGGCGGATCATCACCGAGACGCCGCGCACGTCGGACGAACTCGGCGTGCTCCTCCGCGGGCTCGTCGCCGGCGCTGACGTCCCGCTCGCGCGCGTGCGCGGCGTGGCCATCGCGTCGGTGGTGCGCGGCATGGCCACGCACCTCGTGACGGCGTGCGAGCGGTGGCTGCCAGCGGAGCGCATCGAGGTGTTTGACGCCACGTCGCCGCTGCCCATCACGCTGGATGTGGACGAGCCGCTCACCGTCGGCGCCGACCGCATCATCAACACGCTCGTGGCGAGTCGGCGCTACGAGCGCGACTGCGTCGTCGTGGATCTCGGCACCGCCACCACGTTCGACTGCATCACGCGCGAGGGCGTGTTCCTCGGCGGCGTGATCGCGGCCGGCGTGCGCACGTCGGCAGAGACCCTCTTTCGCCGGACGTCGCGCCTGCCCGCCACCGAGCTGGTCCCGCCGACGCACGTGATCGGTCGCCGCACGGAGGACTGCATTCGCACGGGCGTGATGTTCGGCAACGCGGAGCTCATCGATGGCCTCGTGCGTCGCATCCTCGCGGAGTGGCCGCGCACCGAGCGGCCCATGGTGATCGCCACGGGCGGCCTCGCCGAGCTGTTCGCGCCGATCTGCACGACATTTGACGAGGTGGATCCGTTCCTCACGCTGCACGGCCTGGCAATGGCGTTCGAACTCGTGGGGGCAGGGTCCTGAGCGCGTGTCCGGCGCACCGCACCATGCGAGGGCTGGCTCAGCCTTCAGTCTTCCGGCGGCAGCCGCGGCCGCAGCCCGCATGGGTGTGGCACAATGAGTCCCGGGACCGCCCCCGCGCACCCCTGAAAGCTGCGGCGGCAGCTGACTCCTGAACGCCTGTCGGCTGCGGCTGCAGGGCAGCTGGCGCGGAGTTGGTCCCCTGCGGACGAGCACGGCAAGTCGATTATTGGCAATGACTTAGGTGGAGCGGAAACGTGCCACGTCCGCCCCTTGTCTGCCCACCGGATTCAGGCTATCATGTAAGTCTGTTAGCACTCAGCAACGTTGAGTGCTAGGCAGCAAGCTTGATATCCTTTTCATCGAAACGGAGGCGCACCACCTATGGCCACCAAGAGCGCGGCCGGCGTGAAGATCACGCCGCTGTCCGACCGGGTTGTCGTGAAGGCATCGGAAGACACCGAGCAGATGCGCGGCGGTCTGTACATCCCCGA
>JBDTYL010000312.1:0-1736 GCA_040005695.1 bacterium
TCATGATCGCGAAGAATCGCGACGGGTCGGACTGCGTGAAGGTGGTGGACTTCGGCATCGCGAAGGCGGCGGGCGCGGAGAACCAGAAGGTGACGAAGACGGGGCTGGTGGTGGGGACGCCGGAGTACATGAGTCCCGAGCAGCTCGCGGGCGACAAGCTGGACGGCCGCAGCGACGTCTATTCGCTGGCGCTCGTCGCGTTCAACATGCTCACCGGCAAGCTGCCCTTCGAGGGCGAGACGGCGCAGGAGTCGATGATCATGCGGCTCACCGACGAGCCGCGGTCGCTGCAGGCGGTGAAGCCGGACACGAACTGGACGGCGGACGTGCAGGCGGTGATGCACAAGGCGCTGCAGCGGAAGGCGGCGGACCGGTACCAGAAGGCGTCGGAGTTCGGCGTGGCGCTCTGGCAGGCCGTGGAGCGGATGCCGGCGGCGCGGCGAGGCAGCGCGACGCAGATGATCGGGGCGATGGACGGCGCGACGGCGCTGGTGGTCGCGCCGCCGAAGACGCGGGTGGATCCTGGCGCAGCGGCAGTGCCGCCCGCCGTGGTGGCGCCGGTGCAGCCTGTCGCGGTCCCTGTACCGCGCTCGAAGATGCCCGTGTATGCCGGCTCCGGCGCCGTGGCGATCGCGCTCGCGGCGCTGGCGTTCGTCTATTTCCCGAAGGCGGCGGACAAGACGGGCGGGACACTGCCCGCGCCGACAAATTCGAATGTGCCCGCTGCGACGACGGTCACTGCGCCGCAGACGACACCGCAGCAGACTGCAGCGGCGCCGGGAACACCAGCGCAGAATGACGTGGCGAAGAATGGAGGGAAGCTGAGCACTCCGCCCGTGGAGAAGGGCACCGCTGCACCGCCGACAACGCCAACGCCGTCGATCAGCGATCGGCTACCCGCACTGCTGGAGGAGAGTGATGACCCGGACAAGGCGGCCGCCGCGCTGCGGGATGCCACTGCACTGCAGGCCAAGGCGGTCTCACGCAACGACGTCATCGGCCTGAGCCTCGTGCGCGCGAAGGCGGTGGGAATGCTGGGCAAGGACACCGAGAGCTGCAACATCCTCCACACGATCAAGGACCGAAGTGCCGAGACTCCGTATGGCGAAAAGGTGACGCAGCTGTTGAAGCTGAGCTGTCCCTGAGATAGCATCCCGACTCGCGTGTCCTCTCCCTCTACTCCCCTCCCCTTTCGCGTGCCGGATTCCCGTACCCCAGGGCCAGTGATCGTCCACGTCTTCGGCTGCACTGACGTGGGACGCACGCGCGAGCACAACGAGGACGCGTTCGTCGTTGCGGACCTCACGCGTGGCAACGCGACGCTCCAGCCCGAGGTGCGCACCCACGAGGTGGGCGACCACGGCACGCTGTTCATGGTGGCGGACGGCATGGGGGGCGCTGCTGCAGGGGAGATCGCGAGCGCCATGGCCATCGAGGTGATGCTGCGCGAGTTGAGCGATGCACTCACGGCAGCGGAGGCGCCGGACCCGGAGGCCTTCGCGACGGCGCTGAAGCAATCGGCGGCGGCGGCCAATACGGAGATCCATTCGTTCGCGCTCGAGCATCCGGAGTTCCGCGGCATGGGCACCACCGCCACGGCGGCGGGCGTCCTCGGCGACACGCTCTTCCTGGCCCAGGTGGGCGACAGTCGCGCGTACCTCGTGCGGAACGGTGTGGCGCTGCAGATCACGAAGGACCAGTCGCTGATGCAGAAGCTCATCGAGGCCGGCGAGATC
>JBDTYL010000313.1:0-1663 GCA_040005695.1 bacterium
ACTCGCCGACATGCCGCTGCTGATACTGGGTGCCGAGCGCTGCGCGCTGCCCCCGGGTACCCATACGATAGGAGGACGCGGGGTCGACGCGCTCGACCTCGCGGCGCTCGATCGTCGCTCGGCCGTGGCCACGCTCGTGGTGCCCACTGGCGGCGGGGCGCCCACGACCATTCGCCGAACCACGGCCGCGATCGTCGTTCGCCTCGACAACGAGCCGCTGGGCATCGCCGCGGCCGCCCTGCACGACGGCTCCACGATCGACTTCGAAGGCTTCCGCATGGTGTACCAGGTGGGCGACGCGTCGAATCCCGCGGTCGCGACGCTGGAGCGCGACGGCCACTCGTGGGAGCGGCCGGCACGCACGCCCCGTCCCGCGGCACCGCGGCTCGTGACCGGCATCGGTGCGCGGCTGGTCAACGTGAAGACCGGCGAGACGTTCGCGCTCACGGACCGCCGCGTCGTCATCGGGCGCGACGAGACGTGCGACCTCGTTCTCGGCGACAAGGGCGTGTCGCGCCGGCACGCCGCCATCAGTCCCGTGTCCGGCGGCTACTTGTTGCGCGACCTCAGCGCCAACGGCACGGTCATCAACGAGAAGACGGTGTCCGGCACCTACCTGCTCGCGCATGGCGACGTCGTGCACCTGCACGACGAGGCGCTCCGCTTCGAGGTGGAGGGCGCCGCACCCGCGGGCGAGGTCATTCCCGACACGGAAGCCACACAGGTGCTCGACCTGTCGCAGATGCGCGCACTCGCGGGCCCGTCCGTCGGCACGCGGAAGATCACGGCCATGCTGGAGATCGTCCGCGGCTCGTTCTCGGGCGCGACGTTCGAACTGAATCGCGCCGTCTGCTCCATCGGCCGCGCGCGCGGCAATGATGTCACCGTGCAGGACGACAGCGTGTCGTCGAACCACGCCACGGTGCTGCGCAAGGGCACCGTGTGGTACGTGATCGACCTGCACTCGGTGAACGGCACGTTCGTGGACGGCCTGCGCATCTCGGGCGAACGCGAGCTGCCGTCCGGCGCGCGCCTGCGCCTCGGCGCCGTGGAGCTCAGCTTCCGCTCCTTCCTGGACGGCGTGGAGGAAGGTCCCGTGCGACGCCGGAAGTCGGGGCTGTGGGAGAAGCTGTCGAAGCTCCTTCGCGGACCGAATCGGCGCGACGACGTGGTGTAGTCACGCCCCGTTGTCATCCTGAGCGCAGCAGCCTGCCCTCGAGGAGCGAGAGCGACGAAGGGAAGGATCTGCTTTCGTACTCACGAGCCGCCCGCGGGAGGCGTCGCCCCGCCGGCGATTAGATTTGGCGGGTGACCATCGACCCCGTTCTCCACGACGCGATCCGGACGCGACGCACGTTCGCGATCATCAGCCACCCGGACGCCGGCAAGACCACGCTCACCGAGAAGCTGCTGCTCTACGGCGGCGCCATCCACCTCGCGGGCACGGTGAAGGCGCGCCGCCAGCAGCGGCATGCGACCTCCGACTGGATGCAGATGGAGCAGGAGCGTGGCATCTCGGTAACGTCGAGCGTGATGCAGTTCGAGTACGACGGTTACCAGATCAACCTGCTGGACACGCCGGGCCACGAGGACTTCTCCGAGGACACCTACCGCGTGCTCATCGCCGCGGACAGCGCCGTCATGCTGCTCGACAACCGCAAGG
>JBDTYL010000314.1:0-10757 GCA_040005695.1 bacterium
GCGCCAGAAAGCAGGTCCTTCGCTACGCTCAGGACGACAGCTTGCCCGGGCCGCGCCAGAAAGCAGGTCCTTCGCTACGCTCAGGACGACAGCTTGCCCGGGCCGCGACAGAAGCAGGTCCTTCGCTACGCTCAGGACGAGGCCTTCGGCAGCACGGGCGGCGGCGTGATCAACGTCTCGCCCGGCGCCAGCTTGATCGTCTTGGGCAACGGCTTCACGGACACGCCGTATGCCTTGCCGATCGCCCGAGCAACCGGATCCCTGGGGTCGCCTACTTCGAACGTCGTCTGCGGCACCATCACCGTGAAGGGCGGCTTGAGCGTGCGCACCGTCGCCATGATCGCATTCGTGCTCGTGTCTCCCTTCATGCCGGGGTACGCGAAATACGTGTACGGCACGGCGTACTGCTTCAGCTGCTTCTGCGCGTCAGCGAGCCAGGTCCGCTGTTTCACGTTGGTCGAGTCGAGCACGAGCAGCACGCGTCCGGGCTGACCCTGGACGATGAAACCGTAGAACTCGACGTCGTTGAGGAACGGAACGACCCAGACACCGTCTCGCACCTTCATCGGCATGCCGCGCTCGAACGGTTCGGTCCGGCGCTCGAAGCCTGCTGCCTCCTTGAGCCCGCGGCTCGACGCCACCTGGGCGCCAACCTGTGGCTCGAGGGATTCGATGACGCGCTTCGCGATGTTCACGCGGTCGCGCCCGAGCCCGCAGTGGACGTAGTAGGTGCCCTTTCCGTGCAGCGCCAGCTGCTTGATCTTCTCCAGGGACTCGGTGTTGTCACTCACCCATGGTAGCATGGGCGCCTCGATGAACTTGAGCCCCTGACGGGCCGCCGCGCTGCGCTCCTCGTTGATGCCCGAGATCTCGACGAGCACGGCCGGACTCTGCAGCGACACGATGGTCGTGACGCCCTCCTTCTTCAACGTCTTCAGCCTGTCATCGTCAGGATACGAGCCGAACACGAATTTCGGCCCGTTGCGCATGGAGAATGACGATCCCTCAGTCCCCGCGAATGCCGACAGGAATCGTGCGGGGTTCGTCCACGCATACATGCTCAATGCGGCCGGCACCGCGAGCGCCAGGAGGACGACCTTCCGCACCGTCGGGGTCTGGCGGTAGAGGACCCGAACGACGCGTCGCGCGAGCATGAACGACAGGACGATGAAGAGGAGGATCACGCTGATGAGCAGGCGATTCTGCGTCTGCTGACCCCAGCCGAGGCGGTTGAGGACATCGAGGATCCCACGGACGGCGAGCACGAGCACGAGCGTGCCGGTGAAAAGGCCGATCGTGAACCAGGCGTAGCCGAACGTCGCGAAGAAGCGCGCAGCGGACGGCTTGGTATATCGGGCATGTGAACCAGTAACGGACATCAGGTGGAGCTCTCCAGCAGTTCAGGGGTCGTGCGGACCGCTGCGTGGCGAGGCGCTCGCCAGCGGTGAGGCGCCGCGCGTGGAACGAGCACGCGCACCGCATTGGGTTCGACACGAATGTCGACGGGGGTGAGGCCGAGCAGCTCGCCGTCGGCCTGCATGGGACGCGGTGGATCCGTCTCGACCCGGACGTGACGTCCGCGAATGATCTGCACGCGACAATCCCGGTCTACGCCACCCGACAGCATGCGCCAGAAGATCCGGACCGCCTCGACGTACGATCGCGGAGAATAGAGGCACACGTCGAGCACGCCATCCTGGTGGCCGATCTCCGCGCCGAAGCACAGCACGCCGCCAAGCACGGTGCCGAAATTCGCCACCAGCACCGAGGACGTCTCCGCTTCATACACTTTCCCATCCACCGTGATCCGGACGTGAAAGCGCTCCAGTCGCAAGCCGGCGCGCAGAGCCGAGAGGGCATATGCCCCGTAGCCGATGCGCCGCTTCAACCGGGTGGAGGTTCCGGCGATCATAGAGGCATCGAGCCCGATGCCGAGCCCGATGGCGAACGCCGGCCCACCCGTCACGCGGCCGATGTCGATCGAGGCGACGTCCGCGTCGAGGAGGGCGGCGATGGCTCGCCCAGCGTTCGTGGGAATGCCCAGCGACCGGGCGAGAATGTTCGCGGTTCCTGCGGCAACGATGCCGAGCGGGGGTGCGTCCTCCAGTTGGGCGAGCCCGGATGCGACCTCCATCGCCGTTCCGTCGCCACCGAGCGCGAGCACGAGGTCGAACGCGCCCGGGTTGGCCGATACACGCTCGCGCACCAGCGACGTGGCGTGCTGGGGACCGCTGGTTTCAGCCGCCTCGAACGTGATGCCGGCGTCGCGCAGCGCGTTGCCGACGACGTGCTGCGCCCTGCGTCCGCCGCGGCTCCCGGGGTTCACGATCAGGAGCACGTTCGACACGGCGCGGTCGCGAGGCGGAAGCGCGAGGGAACCACGGGGAGAGATCAAGAAGGTCATGGCCCGCAAACAAAAGGCAGTTTCCTTGCCAGTGACCATCATCGGCGAACAGCGGGCGCGGCCGATGTCGAGAACCCTGCCGGTGGGGCCACCGGCAGGGGCGCCAATCCTACTCGGCGTCGATGTTGATGTTCGACTCGGCCAGTGCCGTCAGGTCGAGATCCGTCTGTTGCTCCTCGTCGAGCGTGGTCTGGAGCAACTGGGCCTGACTGTCGAACCCAAGCGTGCGCGCCCACGTGCGACATGTGCCGTAGCCGGCCATCTCGTAGTGCTCCACGTGCTGCGCAGCGGAGATGAGGCCGGCATCGAGGACGTCGGGCGCGGGCTTCTCGGCCATGAGGTCCTTGCCCTCCTGGAGCAGGCCTTCCATTCCGACGCACTTCTTGCCGCGCGGGCTCTCGCCAAGCTGCTTGCAGATGCGCTCGAGGCGAGTCACGTGCACTCGCGTCTGCTTTTCATGCTTCGCGAATGCCTTCTTGAGCTTCGGATGCGTGGCGGCCTTGATCATCCGGGGCAGCGCCTTGAGAATCTGGTTCTCCGCGCTCCAGAGGTCCTTGAGCTCCTCGACGTACAGTTCCTGCAGCGATTCCATTTCCATTTGTCGTGCTCCGCGTGGTGGGAAGGCGCAGCAGCCTTCGCTGCGATGACCGTCTCGGCCACGACAGGGCAAACGATATGCCCCGTGCGACGGTCCACGTCGCGCCCACAGTCGCGGGCACGACGTGCACCACCTAACTTCGCGGCATGAACACCACACGCGATTCGCGGTGACCGAATGACCCTGCGTCTTTACCTGCTGCGCCACGGACAGACGGCGATGAGCCGCGCGAACGTGTTCTGCGGCCGTGGGCTCGATCCCGCGCTCACGGCCGAGGGCGTGACGATGGCGGAAGCATTCGCCACTGCCTATCGCGACGAGCAATGGACGGCCATCTACTCCAGTCCACTGGTGCGCGCCCTCACGACGGCGATGCCGCTGGCGCGCGAGGTGAACGTCCCGGTGGAGCAGCGCGACGAACTCGCCGAGATCGACTATGGTGCGTGGGACGGCCTCACGGCGGACGTGGTCGCGCGCGACTGGCACGACGAGCACGAGCGCTGGTCAGCGGATCCCGCGTGGAATCCTCCCACTGGCGGCGAGACGGCCATTGCCCTTGCGCAGCGCATGACGAACGTGATCGAGGAAATCACCGGCGCAAACATGGACGGCAACGTGCTCGTCGTATCGCACAAGGCATCCATTCGCGTATTGCTCTGCGCGTTGCTCGGCGTGGACGTGGGCCGTTTCCGATATCGGTTCGGATGCCCCGTCGGCTCCGTCTCGATCGTGGAGTTCGGCGGCCATGGGCCGCTTGCCACGGCGGTGGCCGACCGATCGCATCTCGACGCGCGGTTGCGGCACCTCGACGGCACGTAACGCGGCGCGGCGGGAGCGATGCCGGCATTGAGCGGCATGTACCGTGATGCAGAGGAGCGAACGGAACCGTGATTGGCCGGGCCGCCCGGCAGCCCGGGCACTAGCATCGCGGCGCCGCACGGCGTTAGCTTCGCGCCATTACACACTCTCTGGTGAGGCGGGCATGGCAACGAAACTCGACAAGGCGATCAAGCGCGAACTGGTGCACGGCGACAAGACCTACACCGTGACGATCGCTCCCGACGGACTGAAGGTCGTGGAGAAGGGCAAGCGCAACGGACGCGAACTCTCGTGGGCGTCCATCATCAGTGGCGATGCGACGCTGAACGAGCACCTGAAGACGTCCGTCGACGCCACGCGCGCCAACGGCTGAGCCATTCGATGCGCTTCGCGGCTCGCGACGCGCTCGACAGGCGATCGTCCTCATCCGCTCGTGCTGGTCCGAAGTGATCGCGCCGACGCCCCGCCCGCGGGCCCGGTGACACGCCCCGCCCGCTAAGGCGCCACGAAGCCGGCCGGCGGGAGAAGCGCCGCAATGCGCCTGGCCCGGTCGTGATGGCGTCCGCCCAGCAGCTCGAACTTGGCCGCCGTGGCGACATCCCCCGTCGCGCGGTTCTGCGCCGCCATCACCGCACAGTATTCGCTCACTTCGTCCTCGTCCGTCACGTCCTGCTGCGTGAAGCCGAACGGCTGTTGATACAGGAGCAGGGCAGCAATGGCGTGCGTCGAGAGGGCCAGTTGGCCGAACTGCTCGCGCAGGTGTGCGAGTCCATCCTGCTGGTCGAGAACACCGGCCCATTCCGGGGCGGCAAGGGCTGGCGTCGGCGCGTCTGACATGGCGGCACAGGGAGAAGGACGGCGGCGCGCACCTGCACGCGCGGGCCGCGCAACTTCGCCCGGCGACCGTTCCGGTGCAATCGGTCTGGTCCGCGCGACGGTCCGAATGGCTTGCGCGCGCGGTCCGACGCATGCAAATGAAGACGTCCGCGTCGAAACCGGCTCTCCCCTCCAGTTCACCCGCACGTGAAAATACTCGTCATCGACATCGGCGGCTCGCACGTCAAGCTGCTCGCCACCGGCAAGCGAACACCGCTCAAACTGCCGTCCGGGCCACACCTCACGCCAGGCGACATGGTCGAGGCGGTGCTCGACGCCACTGCACACTGGACGTTCGAGGCGGTCTCGATCGGGTTCCCGGGTCCCGTCGCGAAGGACCAGCCCATGTCCGAACCGGTGAACCTCGGGCGAGGATGGGTGGGCTTCAACTACAAGGCCGCCTTTCGTCGTCCGGTGAAGATGGTGAACGATGCGGCGATGCAGGCCCTTGGCAGCTACGACGGTGGACGCATGCTCTTCATGGGGCTCGGCACCGGACTCGGCATGACACTCGTTCGTGATGGCGTGGTGGTGCCGCTCGAGACGGCGCACCTGCCCTACCGGAAAAAGCGCAGCTACGAGGACTACCTCGGGGAGAAGGGCATGAAGCGGCTGGGCGTGAAGCGGTGGAGTCGGCACGTGACCGACGTGACGGCGATGTTCCTCGCCGCCCTCACCTCCGATTACGTGGTGCTCGGTGGAGGCAACGTGCGCCTGCTGAAGGAGTTGCCGCCGAACGCGCGGCGGGGCAACAACCTGCATGCGTTCCGCGGCGGCTTCCGGCTCTGGCAGAAGCAGGCGACGTACTCGTGACTCACGACGCCGCCCCGCTGCCGGCTGGCCACCCTGCAGGTCCTGGCGTCGAGCCGCGCTGGACTTCGAGCGCGAAGAGCGGCGTGGGCACGGCCCTCGATGGACGCAGCCACGTCTGGTTCACCATCTCGCACGGCATCATCGACGAGGTCTACTACCCGCGCGTGGACCAGGCAAACACGCGTGACCTGGGCCTGCTCGTCACCGCGGCCGACGGTTTCTTCTCCGAGGAGAAGCGCGACACCACGAGCGACGTGCACCTCATCGCGCCGGGAGTCCCCGGCTACCGGCTCGTGAACACGTGCGTCCACGGCCGCTACGAGATCGAGAAGACCATCATCACCGATCCCGAGCGGGACGTGCTGATGCAGCGGGTCCGCTTCCGTGCGCTCCAGGGCCGTGTAGAGGACTATCGCGTCTTCGCGCTGCTGGCGCCGCACGTCTGCAACCAGGGCTACGGCAACGATGGCTGGGCCGAGCGGTACAAGGGCGTGCCGATGCTCTTCGCGCAGCGGCAGGAGGTGGCGCTGGCGCTCGCGTGCAATGCCGGGTGGAATGCCATGAGCTGCGGATACGTTGGCGTGAATGACGGCTGGCGGCAGGTGAAGTCGAGCGGCTATCTCACCGACGAGTGCAGCGTGGTGCGCGACGGCAACATCGCGCTTACCGGCGAGGTGAACCTCGCGGAGTGTCCACGACCGCACGAGAACGTAGCGGAGTTCGTGCTGGTGCTGGCCTTCGGACTCGGCGCCGCCGAAGCCGCACAGCGCGGACGCATGTCGCTCGCATCGTCGTTCGAGCGGGTGCAGACGTCGTACATCCGGGAATGGGCGCGGTTCCACGAGCACACCATCGGGCCGCGATCGCACGAGAACGGCGATACAACGCCCGAGCATCAGCGTCAGGATGCCGAGCGCGACCTCGCCGTGCACGCGCACGGCAGCACACACGCCCACACCGTGAAGGCGCGGCGCGCGAAGGGAGAGCGCCGCCGGCAGGCGCCGGTCACGCTGCCCGAGAGCGTGGTCGACCTGTACCGCATGAGCGCCGCCATCCTCGCGATCCACGAGGACAAGCGCGCGTCCGGTGCCATGATCGCGAGCCTGTCCATTCCGTGGGGCAACACGAAGAGCGACCACGAGCTGGGGGGCTACCACCTCGTGTGGCCGCGGGACCTGGTGAACAGCGCGGGTGCGCTCATCGCACTGGGCCACAACGTGCTCGCGCGTCGCACGCTGCGCTATCTCATGAGCACGCAGGAAGAGGACGGGCGATGGGCGCAGAACCTGTGGCTCGACGGCACGCCTTACTGGAGCGGCGTGCAGATGGACGAGATCGCGTTTCCCATCCTCTTCGCGGAGATGCTGCGGCGCGAGGGAAAGCTCGAGGACCTCGATCCTTACGCGATGATCCGCCGTGCCGCGGGGTTCCTGGTGCGCCATGGGCCGATCACGGGCCAGGATCGGTGGGAGGAAAATGGCGGCTACTCCGTGTTCACGCTTGCCGTGCAGATATCGGCACTGCTCGTGGCGGCGGATTTCGCCGAGCGAAAGGGTGAGCAGGACCTGGCGAGCCTGTTGCGCGATACGGCGGACACCTGGAATGACCGCATCGAGGACTGGACATACGTCACCGATACCGCCATTGCGCGCGATGTGGGCGTGGATGGCTACTATGTGCGCGTCGCGCCGGACGACGTCACCGACGCCTCGCCAGCGAGCGGCGGCTTCATTCCCGTGAAGAACCGCGTCGGCACCGATGCCTCGGCGCACTATCAGGACATCGTGAGCGTCGATGCGCTGGCGCTGGTGCGCTTCGGCCTGCGCGACGCCAATGATCCGCGGATCGTGAACACGGTCCGCGTCATCGACGCGATGCTGCGGGTTCGCACGGCCACCGGACCGGCCTGGTACCGCTATAATCGTGACGGTTACGGCGAGAAGGCTGATGGAGCACCGTTCGATGGATCGGGGATCGGGCGTCCGTGGCCGCTACTCGCTGGCGAGCGCGCGCACTACGAGCTCGCCGCCGGCCGGCCGGACGTGGCCGTGCAACTGCTCGGTGTCATGCGGGCGCAGGCCAGCGATGGCGGCATGCTGCCGGAGCAGGTGTGGGACGAGGCGGACGTTCCCGCGTACGAACTGAAGAACGGACGCGCCACCGGGGGGGCCATGCCCCTGGTGTGGGCGCACGCGGAGTACGCGAAGCTCGTGCGTTCGCTGCACGACGGCCGGGTGTTCGACATGCCGCAGCAGGCGTATGAGCGCTATGTGCGACAGCGGATCGGATGCGACATCACGTCGTGGGCTCCGCACTGCCGCACGCAGCGACTGCCCGTGGGGAACCACCTGCGCATCTATTCCCCCAACGACGTGACGATCCGCTGGAGTGTGGATGCGGGGGAGGCGGCTGAAGTGAGCTCCCGCGACGGCGCCGTGGGGGTGTGGGTTGCGCACCTCGATACGGAGCGCCTGCCGGTGGGGACGCGCATCCGGTTCCAGGCGCGGGCGGCAGGTATCAGCGACTGGGGTGAGGCGCATGAGGTGCACGTGGTGAGCTGACGAGCACATCTGCAAGTTTGGCTGGAACCCAACGTGTGACTGGTGCGCAAGGCCAATGCGTTGTAAGATGGCAGGCCCGCAGAGTGCCGCGCCGTCGCGCCTCGCGGGAAGGAACGTCGATGACAGCCCCACGCCCTGACCGCTGCGATGCCGTGGCGTGCAGTAGTTCGTTCGCGATCGCCTGTTCGCGAGCGGGTTCCCATGGCTCCAAGGACACAATGTCACGTCGCAGCAATGCAACCCGACGCACCGTCGGCTCCCTCGTCGCGCTTCTCACGGTTGGCGCGTGCTCCGAGTCGGTCGTCAATCCCGTTTCACCCACGTCTTCGATTGCCGCCCCGGATGTTGCGGCACTCAGTGCGAACACCGACGTCGAGCACGGCCACGTCATGATGACACGCGGTCAGCTCGAGCGCCTCAATGCTGCCAGGACGCACGGCGGCGGTGGCACGGGCATCTCCTACCACGGCGGTCCGGTGCTCCAGGCAGGCACGAACGTCGCGGCGATCTACTGGGCAGCGGCGCCGATCTTCGTGAACGGGCCGGCGGCCGGCTCGAAGGGCACCGGTTCCGGCGACGGCTCGCTGGTGGGAACCTTCCTGCGCGGTCTGGGCGGCTCACCGTACTTCAACATCAACCACTCGTACACCAATGGCTCGGGCGCCGCGATCGTCAACGCGGTGGCGTACACGCAGTACTGGGCCAACAACGCGAGCGTGCCGGCGGCGGGCGCGAGCGTCTCCGATGCGCAGATGACCAGCATGCTGCAGTCAGGCTTCAATGCGGGCTCGCTCACGTATGACGCGAGCACGGTCTACGCGATCTTCACCGCGGGCACCGTCAACCTCGGTGGCGGGTTCGGTACGCAGTACTGCGCCTATCACACGCATGCCACGGTGACCATCGGCGGCGTGGCGAAGACGGTGCTGTACGCGGCGATGCCGTACAATTACGCGTACCCGAGCGCGTGCACGTCGGGACTGGCGGCGGCCAACGGTACGGCAGACGCGGGCGCGGACTATGAAGTCAACACGCTCGCGCACGAGATCGAGGAGACCACGACGGACATGATGGGCACCGCGTGGTACGACAGCCGCGGATACGAGAACGCCGACAAGTGCGCGTGGAACTGGGGCACGACCTACACGACGGCCGCGGGCGGCAAGGCCAACATGAAGATCGGCGGCAAGGACTTCCTGGTGCAGCAGAACTGGGTCAACGCGGGCAGTGGCGGGTGCGTGCTGAGCTACTGATCGAATCGTCGCCGGCGGTGCTCGCGCGCCGCCGGTGACGACGCATACCGGAACGACGCGGGGCTCCGACGGAACGTCGGGGCCCCGTGTGCGTGTATACGGATTGCAGCAAGCACATCGACCGTTCGCTCGCCAGCCCTCGTCACGCGGATCCCATGCATCCCATTCGTTTCGCCACCCGAACGACGCTCGCCGGCCTCGTTGCGCTCGTCCTCTCGTCAGCAGCGCCGATGGCCGCACAGCACGCGCCTCGCTGCGATCGCGTCACCACCACCGCCATCGCGTTCGGCCGAACGGGTGGCAACCTGAAGCCGGCGGCCCTGCGCCTGAATACCGATGGCTCGCTGTCACAACGCGCGGAGGGCGGCCCCTGGACACCCACCAGCAAGACGTTGTCGCGGGAGACCGTGGCGGGGCTCGCGCGGCTCGCCTGGACCGGCGGCTTCTCGCGCCTTCCCACCGCTCCCACGAAGCCCACGCGGAATCCGGACGCAGCGCGGGACTTCATCGAACTGCACTCGGCGTGCGGGAGCAAGCACGTGGAATACGCCGGCGGCGACGGCGCACCGCTGTTTCGCGAACTGCTCTCGCTCCTGCAGGCCGTGACGCGCTGACCGGGGGGAGCACCGGTCAGAAGGTGCGCGTCTCCCCGGGCTTCATGACCTGCACGCGCCGGTCTCCAGCGAACCCGGCGCGCACCTGCGCTTCCGTGGCCAGTCCCGGAAAGGTGGCATAGTGCATCGGCACGATTATCTGCGGCGAGAAGTACTTCGCGATCTCGCGGCGCGCATCGGCCGGGCCCTGGGTGTATGGCCCGCCACCAGCCGCGACCAGCATGATGTTCGGGTGGTAGAACTCCTGGATGAGCGTCATGTCGCCAAAGAGCCAGGTGTCGCCCGTATGGTAGAGTGTGCGGCCGTCCGCGAACTCGAGGACGAAGCCCATGGGCCGTCCACCCGGATCACTCGAGTGCATGGCGGGAACGAGATGCACCGTGACGTCTCCCACCTTGAACGTACCGCCGACATTGCCGCCCATGGCCTGCTTCTCGGGCAGTCCGAGCGTATTCACCCACTCGTACGCGGAGATCACCATGGCGCCGCTCGCGGTGGCAATCGCCTTCGCGTCCAGCGCATGGTCCGAATGCGAATGCGTGACGAGGATGGCCGCCGGCCGGTAGCGCGCCAGATGCTTGAGCGAATCAGGCGTCGATGGATTCCCGGTGAGGAACGGATCGATGAGGATGCGCGTGCCGCCGGATGAAGTGATCTCGAAGGCGGCGTGACCGAGCCACTGCACGCGAATGGGCGATGGTGGGCCACGGCGGGCCTGGGCCGCGAGGGCACCAGGAGAGGCCACCGCGGCCGCGACGGCCAGGCCGGCGAGCACGCGGGAAATGCGATTGAACATGCGGACGCTCCGTGAGGTGTCGT
>JBDTYL010000315.1:0-9697 GCA_040005695.1 bacterium
ATGTGCACCACCGCGCCGCGCGACATCGAGGAAGGTGCGGTCGAGCAACTCGCAGGCGCTGGCGCCGGCCGCACGCGCGTCGCCCGCCGCGATCACCGCCGCCTCGAGCGTCGCGAAGGCGCCGAGGATGCTTGCGGTGTGCGGGAGCAGCGGCGCGAGCCGAAGCTCGAGGCCGACGATGAGCGCGAGCGTTCCCTCACTGCCGACGATGAGGTCCGTGAGCTCGCCACTCGCGGCAAACGCGGCGAGCCCGTAGCCGGACGACTCCTTGCGTACGCCAGCGTGCACGGAGGGGGCGACGCGTTCCGCCCCGACGAGCGCATCGGCGTCGGCGAGGAACCGACGAACCGGCGCGGCATCAGGCGGTGGCGCGCCGCGCCGGACCTCGCCTCGCGAGCCGTCGGCGAAGATGCAGTCGAGCGCCACGATCCACGACCGCATGGATCCGTAGCGCATCGTGTGCGCGCCGGCGGAGTTGGTGGACGCCATGCCGCCGACGGTGCAGTACGCGCCGCTCGACGGATCGACGGGAAAAGTGTGACCGACGGCACGTGCGGCAGCATCCACCGCGTCGCGCAGCGCGCCAGGTCCGCAGCGGATGGTGCCGGTGGCCAGATCCGGCGCGTCGAGCCAGTCGAGCGGACTGAGGTCGACGATCACGCCGTCGCCGATGGCGCCGCCTGCCATGCTGCTGCCCGAGCCCCGGGGGATGAGCGGCACGGCACTCGCCGCCGCCCAGCGCACGAGCGCCACCGCATCATCCGCGTCCACCGGAATCGCCACGGCGCGCGGAAGGATCTGTGCGATGCCTGCCGCCTCGCTGTAGACGGCCCGTGCGTCGAGGTCGTCGCGAAAGAGGCCGCGGAAGTTCTCGGGACGGACGGGGGGCATCGCGATCGGGCGGGGGCGGCGGCGTGCGCCCGCCGAGACAGGCGCGTGGACGCGGGATATCTTCAAGCTCGTGATGAGAAGTCTAATGCCGGTTGCCGGCGAGCCAATGGATGCGTCTGGAGTGCCGGACCCCGCGCGTCTCGCCGATGCGGACCGCTTCGCGCGCGCGATCCTCCCCGACGTGTCTCGCACGTTTGCGCTCAGCATCCGGGTGCTGCCCGGCGAGCTGGGACGCGCCGTGCTCGCGGCGTACCTGCTGTGCCGGATCGCCGACACGCTCGAGGACGAACCTGTGCGCGTCGCTGACGACAAGGCGGTGCTGCTCGACGAGCTGGCCCGCTGCTTCGACGACGCAGCCCTCGCTGACGAGTTCCCCTCGCGCGTGACCACACTCGCCGGCGAGGCAGCGCACGTGCGGCTCACGCAGCACGCGGATCTCGTCTTCGTGCTCTTCCGGTCGCTGCCGCCGGGCACGCAGCGCCACGTGCGGCGGTGGGTGGGCGAGATGATCGCCGGCATGCGCAAGTTCGTGCTGCTTTACCCGCACGGCATCCGCATCCAGACCCTCGACGAGTACCGCGAATACTGCTACTACGTCGCGGGCACGGTGGGCTACCTGCTCACCGACCTGTGGCACGAGCACGCCCCGAGCATCGGCGACCGGCAGTACGCGGTGCTGCGCGAGAAGTGCCGCGCGTTCGCGGAGGCGCTCCAGACGGTGAACATCCTGAAGGACGTCGCCACCGACGCGGAGAAGGAGAACTCCATCTACATCCCCGAAGACCTGCTGCGCGCGCACGGGAGCAGCCACGCGACCATCCTGGCGCCGGAACGGCTGCGGGGCACCCGCGACGCGCTCGCGACACTCGTGCAGCTCGCATGGCACGACCTCGAGGGGGCGCGCAGCTACCTGCTCCTCATTCCGCGCCGCGCGGTGCCCATCCGCCTTTTCTGCGTGCTGCCCCTGCTGTTCGCCTACGCCACGCTGCGCGACCTCACGCGCACGCCGCAGGCGCTGGCGCGCCGCGAGGTGGTGAAGATCTCGCGCCGCGAGGTGAAGTCGCTCACGCTCATCGGCTTCCTGGTGATCCTGAGCAACCGCGGGCTCGGGTGGCTCGCGGACCGTGCGATGCGCCGGCCCTTCGTCGTTGCCGGCGTGCGCTGACGGCTAGCGCTGCCGTCCGCCGACGGCTGCCGCGAGCATGCTGAGCAGCGACGGCGGTCGGCCCGCTTCGCCGCGCTCGAGGCGGTCGAGCACCTGCTCGAGCGCGAGCTGCGTCTGCGTGACCGAGCGCTGATGGGACGAGCGCGCCATCGCGAAGCCGATGGGCGCCACGACGACGACGGGCGCCACGGCGGCCACCACGGAGAAGCCCAGCGCGGCAAGCACGCCGCCCGCTACAGCACCCGCGCCCGTGAACCCGACATTCTGCTTGGCCATCAGCGCGCGATATCCGCCGAGGTGTGCGTCGAGGCGCACGAGCACGCGGCTATCGTCGAGGGCGATGGCGGTGGCACCGACGCTCGTGGCGCGAACGAGCACGAGCCCGCGGCCGCTCACCACGCGCCGCAGGTGGCTGGCCAGACCGGCGCGCGCCTCCCACACGACGCGATCCGCGAAATAGCGCTGCGGCACGAGCGTCTCCTCGCGCTGCATCCAGTCGTCGAGCGCCTTGAGCACCTGCGCCGGCGTGCCCTGCACGCTGCGCTGTGCGCTGGCGCCCGAACTGCCATAGAGGCTGGCGAGCACGCCGCGCTCGAGCGCCGGCGCCTCGATGCGCGTGCGCTCTTCAGCGAGCGCCTGACGGAGGTTGACGGTGTCGAGGCCCACCTCCCTGGCGAGTGCCTCGAGCTGCGCCTCGGTGAGGCGACCGTCGGGATCCGCGGCGGTGGCGGACTGCAACTCGAGGGCGCGCGCGAGGATGCGGTCGACGGACGCGCGGTCGATGGACACAGCGGGGAGGGGCGGGTGACGGTCGTCCGGCATCAGGAGAAAACTAACGCCGGCCGGCGCTCCATTGTGTCGCCGACCCCGCCGCGATAGCGTCTGCGCATGATCACGCTGACGGATATCCAGGCGGCGCAGGCCCGTATCGCTGGGGCACTTCATCGCACGCCGATCCTGTCGTCCACCACGCTCGCTTCACTCGCCGGCGTGCCGCGGTTCGAGCTCAAGTGCGAGAGCTTCCAGAAGACCGGATCCTTCAAGGTGCGCGGGGTGCTCAACCGACTGCGGCAGCTCGACGACGACGAACGTGCCCGCGGCGTGGTGACCGTCTCGGCGGGCAACCACGCGCAGGCCCTTGCGTGGGGAGCGCGCGCGGCGGGCGTCCGGTGCACCGTCGTGATGCCGGCCAAGGCATCGCAGCAGAAGGTGGACGCGAGCGCGGGTTATGGCGCGACGGTCATCCAGCATGGCACGAGCATGGACGCATTCCACAAGGCACACGAGCTGGAGGCGTCGGAGGGATTCGTCTTCGTGCATCCCTTCGACGACGACCGCACGATCGCGGGGACCGGCACGGTGACGCTGGAGATCCTCGACCAGACCGCTGTGCCGGACGTGCTCGTCGTGCCCGTCGGTGGCGGAGGCCTCATCGCGGGCATGGCCATCGCGGCGAAGGAAGCGCATCCCGCCATGCGCGTGATCGGCGTGGAGCCGCAGGGCGCCGCGGTGATGCGCCAGAGCCTCGACCAGGGTCGCGCGCTCCACATGGACGCGCCCACGTCGCTCGCAGACGGCCTCGCGGCACCGATGGCCGGCGTGCGCAACTTCGCCGCAGTGCAGCGCTACGTGGACGACATCGTACTCGTGAGTGACGACGAGATTGCCATCGCGATGCGCGTGCTGCTCACGCGCTGCAAGCTCCTGGCGGAAGGTGCGGGAGCCGCCGCCACGGCGGCCCTCCTCGCTGGACGAATTCCGCTGGATGGTACCGAGCACGTCGTCGCCATGCTCAGCGGTGGCAACGTGGACCTGGCGACCCTCGCCCTCCTGCTCTGAGCGAGGGTCGCCTGGCAAGAGAGTCCTAGATTCCGCCGAGCACCACGTCGAGCTGGCGAGAGATCGCGTCGCGGACGGCGTCGGGAATGACGAACGCCGCCACGAACGCCGCCCGGGGGTCGTTCGGTGCCGTGCGGCCCGCGGCCTGGAGGTAGAAGCGCATGTACCCCGGCACCGCCGTGGGAATGGTCTTCTCGAGGAGCAGGGCGCCAGCTCGTACCGCCGCCGCTTGCTCGTACCGGTTCGTCAATCCGGCGCGCTTGTCCGCTGGCGAGGAATTGTCGGCGAGCGCGGCATTCGCCAGTGCGCCGGCGACCTCGTGCGCCATCACGTACAGCACGCTTTCCGATTCGCCCATGGACATCGGCATGGGCACCGCGACCGCGTTGTTGCCCCTGTCGAGCTGCACGGTTCGTCCTTCGCCACCGAGCGGCATGGACAGGAACACCTGGCCGTTCGGCTGCTGCGTGTTGTTCAGGAAGCGCTGGACAGCGGGCCGCCACTGGAGCTGCCAGAGCGAATCGACATGCGACTGCACCGCCGCATGCGTGCGCGATTCCGTCGTCCAGTAGTCGTGGTAGAAGCGGCGGCTCTCATCGTCGACGGACTCCGCGAACAGGCGCAGCCACTCGCGGTCGGGTGCCGACGTGAACGTGCTGCCGAGTATGGCCAGGTACATCGACGTCGCCTGGTCGGTGGCCGCGCCGCGATTACCCTCGCTGCGCACGAACAGGTCGATCACCTGCCGCATCTGGTCCCACGACGAGAAGTACAGCGGGAGGAACTGGGGGGACGTGGCCAGGGACGGCTGGATGGCGATGCGCGCCCGGAGGCGGTCGCGGTTGGTGTCGATGAGCGAGGTGACGCCCTTCTGCCGGCGCACCGAGGTGATCGCCTCGCGGTAGCCGCGCCGGAAATAGGGCACGAGCGTGGTGTCGGTCGAGATGAGCGCGTAGGAGTGCAACCACAGGTCGAGGTGCTCGCGCGTGCGCACCGGCCACGTAGTCTGCACCAGCGGCGACGACGTAGTGACCTGACCGCCCGGCGAGCTACGGGCCGGCACGGGCGCAGGATCGGTACTTGGCGTGGCACCCGCACACGAAGCGGCAAGAAGGAGTGTTGCGGGCCCCGCGAGCCGAGCGAAGAGGCGCGGAATGGAATGCGTTGGGTAGTTCATTTTGACCAGGCCGGCGAGGGGAGAACGATGGGCACGCGTATCCAATGCCACTCGCAATGCCCGGACCGAAGTTCAGCTGTCCGTCGCTCCGCGGCCGCAGGTGACGCAGAATTTCCATCCCCGCTCCAGTTCGCTGCCGCACGCGGGGCAGTGCGCGACCGTGAGATCCTGTCCGCAGTGCGGGCAGAAGCTGATCTGTCGTCCGGCAGGGAGCCCGCCCTTGCAGTAGGTGCACTCGAGGCCGCCCTCCGGCACCACGAACGGACGCGGCATGTGCGCCGTGGTATCGCTCGACGCGGCACTGGCGTGTGGCGTCGTCGGCTGGCTGGACACCGGCGCGCCCGCCACCGGCGTGGCTGCGGCAGCGCCGGTGGTTCGTGAGACCGTGGCGGACCCACCGCTCGCACGTGCACCCGCTCCCCCTTCGAGCGGATAGAGCGCTTCCGGTGCCAGTGCCACGGGCGACGCAGTGAACTCGCGGATGCGTCCCGTGTTTGGTGTCGGTCCGGCACGCTCCGCGGCGAGTACGTCGCGCATCTTGGGATCCACCACCAGGTAGCCCCCGGCGCCACTGAGCAACTCCATCAGCGCAAGCTCGTAGTCCTGGTTCGTCTCCAGCCCGAGCTCGCGGCGGTGCAGCCGATAGGGAAGGATGGTCTGATACAGCTCGCCAACTTCGAACGGCTGCGAGAGGTACTGCGGGAAGCTCGCGCGTATGGTGCGCACGAGATGGCGGTACATCCGTTCCACGTCGTCCATCGGTCTTCCTCCGGGTGTGCCGCTACGGTGCGTTTTCGAAATCGGCCCGCGCCCTCAGGAACGAGAGGCGGTGCGAGGCAATGCGCGGGCCGCGGAGAAGGGACGGTCCGCAGGAAAGGGTGCAGGCTCGACCATCACCCGCTTCCTTGTTCGCTGAACGGCCAGCCACGCCTCGAATTCCGACGTGCGGGCGCCGTCCGAACTCGACTGCGTGCGTGCGGCGTCCACGGCGAGGTCGTTCGCGTACTCGTTCTGCGGATGCCCGGCATGGCCCCGCACCCATTGCCACTGTACGCGATGCGGCGTCGCCGCATCCACCAGCTCCTTCCACAACGCGAGGTTCTCGATCTCGCCGCCGCTTCGGCGCCAGCCGCGCGCGGCCCAGCCGTGCACCCACTCGGTCATGCCCTTCACGAGATACTGGGAATCGCTCGTGAACAGCACGCGGAAAATGCCACCCTTCCGTCCGATCACGCGAAACGCCTCGATCGCACTGCGCAGGGCCATTCGATTGTTCGTCGTGGCCGGCTCGGCGATCCAGTAGTCCCAGCGGGTAAGGCGCTCGGTGGCGGCATTGAGGTGCTCGATCACGCCGGCGGCGCCGCCGGGATTGTCACCCTCGCGCCCGTTACCGAGACAGGACTCATCCGCGTAGATGGCCACGAGCGGAAGTTCGTCCGTCGTCGTGGTCATCGCACCACCTCGATGCCTTCGAGTTCGTCGATGTAGAGCGTGAGCTTGTCGCCGGTGGTGGGATGATGGGCCTCGAGCGCCTCACGGCCTCCCGTCACGCGCAACCGGTCCACCACGATGACGAACTCCGTGCCCCGACGCCATACAGAGAGCTGCCGCCCGTCCCTGATTGCGCGCTCGAGCGCATCGTACTGATCCGATGTCAATTGCGTGAGCGTCTGGCGGGGGGGCATGGCGGGGAGATGTTTAGTAGCCCCAGCGCTGCGCGAGCGAATCCAGGACGTCCGTGGCACGATCGATTTCGCCGAGCGGAATGTACTCCTCGGCGGCGTGCGCGAGGGAGATGTCGCCCGGTCCGAAGCAGATCGCAGGGATGCCGGCCTCGTTGAGGAGCGCCGCGTCGGTCCACGCGGACATGCCCTCGATCCGCACCTGTTCGCCCTTGCCCTCGAGCGCATGCACGAGCTCCAGCGCGATCGGCGCATCGATGGCGACGTCGCTCGGCTGCTGCGCCACGAGCATGCGCACCTCCGCCTCGAACGCTGGACGCCGCGCGCGCACAGCGGCGCATGCACCCATCACCTCGGCCATGACGGCGTCGCTGGTCTCACCCGGAATGGATCGTCGCTCGAGCCTGACGATGCACCGGTCCGGGTACGTGGACATCCCGATACCACCCTCGATGGTGGACGCATGGATCGACGCGCGTCCGAGCAGGGGATGCGTCGTGCGCGGAAGCACATCGGAGTCGAGACGATCGAGCTCCGCCAGGAGCAGGCCGGCATGACGGATCGCGTCGACGCCAATCTCCCACCGGCTGCCGTGCGCGGCGCGACCGGTGACTTCCACCTCGATCCACACGAAACCGCGGTGCGCCGGCATGATGGCGAGTCGGGTAGGCTCGGCGACGATCGCCGCGTCCGCGCGAATCCCGCGCGCGAGCAGCTCGCGCGTGCCGAGGCTGCCGTACTCCTCGTCTGCGACGGCGGCGATCACGATCTCGCCACGCGTGCCCGCCTGGGCTGCGCGCCACGCGGCCGCACACATCGCGGCGATGCCGCCTTTCATGTCCGCCGATCCGCGTCCGTAGAGCCTGTCGGCGTCCACGGATCCGTCGAATGGCGGGTGCACCATTCCGTCAACACCCACCACGTCGAGGTGGCCGTTGAACATCAACGATCGTCCACCGCGGGCCATCCCGATACGCGCCACGAGGTTGGGCCGGCCCGGTGCCGCGTCGCGGAGATCCGTGTGAAATCCCCACGCATGCAGCACCTCCTTGAGGAACACCGCGCATGCATGTTCGCCCGGTGCTCCGGGCGCCAGCGCGGGGTTGCGCGAGTCGATCTTCACCAGCGCGCGTGCAAGGGCCCGCGCGTCACCAGGAACAATCGGCAGAGTCATGCGTGCGCGGGTTGGTGAAAGTCAGTGAGCACGTCGAAGCCCTTCGAGTCGACAGTGAATGCTAGTCGCTCGCCGAAGGGAGACAGGGCCTCGGCGAGCTCGTCCTCACGGCCGTCGCGTGCCAGTGCGAGCACGCAGCCGCCGCCGGATGCGCCCAGGGCCTTGGCGCCGAGGGCGCCGGTCCGGCGCACGACGTCCATGATGGCGTCGATGCGCGGCGTGGTGATGGCAGGGTGAAGTGCGCGCTGGTGTTCCCAGTGTTCGCCGACAAGGCTGCCGAGCGCATCGAGGTCTCCGTGGCGCAATGCGCCAGCCATCTCGCGTGCCAGCGCCTTCATGCGCGCCAGCGCCTGGACGACGCGAGGCACGCAACCGAGATAGGCGTTGCGCACGGCGACGATGGTGTCGCCGGAAATACGGGACTCGCCGGTGTACAGCAGCACGCCGCGGCGCCCGAGTGCGTCCGCGACATCATTGGTCAGGGCGATGCGTTCGACGCAGGCGCCCCACCGCTCGAAGGTGAGGAGTAGCGCGCCTCCGAACGCCGCCGCGAAGTGATCCTGGTACCCACCGGCCACTCCGAGCTCGTGTACCTCGGTGTCTCGGCTGTGCCGGGCGAGCGCATGCGACGAGAGTGGCGCGCCGGCATACGCAGCGAGTGCGCCGGCGAGGGCGACGCCGGCCGCGGACGACCCACCGAGCCCGGCACCGACGGGAAATTCGCTGGCGACACGTGCCTCGACGCCAAGCGCAGGCCCGCAGCGCAGCGCTGCGTGTACCAGGCGATCCTCGTCGGCGCTGACGCTGGGCTCCGCGCCATCACTGCGCTGTGAGACCGTGGCGGTGGCGTACCTGGAGATGGCCAGGTTGCAGACGACGCCGCCTTCGCGATCACAATACGGCGGGACGTCCGTCCATCCGCCGCCGAAATCGAGTCGCGCGGGGGCGCGTGCGACAACCTCGCGTGTCACGGTGCGGCCGCGCGCCGCACAGGACTACCGCTTCTTCTTGGCCGGGGCCTTGGCGCCCTTGCCGGCGGCCTTCGACTTGGGCGCCGCCTTCGCACCGGCCCGGGCCGACGAGCCGGACTTCGCTGCCGACTTGGAGGCGGAACCCCGAGTGGGTGGCTTCACAGCCGGCTTGGCCTTGATGGCCGGCTTGGCGCCGGCCTTCGACGGCGCTGCCTTGGACGACGAGCCCTTGGACGATGAGCCCTTGGACGATGAGCCCTTGGTGGAAGCGACCTTCGCGGGAGCGGACTTGGCGTTGGCCTTGGCCTGCACCGCGCTCTTCGTCGGGGCCGCAGGCTTCGCGGGCGCGGCAGCGGCCTTGGCGGGGGCCGCGGCGACCGGCGCGGGTGCCGCAGCAGGAGCGGCAGGGCGTGGTGCAGCGCTGCGCAGCGAAAATGCGCCAGGACGCTGCAGCGGCGCGTTCAACATCGCAGCCGCGTTGGCGGCGTCGCGCGCTGCCTTGTCGACGATGGCCTTGTCCGCCGCGATCTTGGTGGCCGTCGGCCGGCCTTTCTCGCTGGAGGGCTTCTTTCCGTGCGCCTCTTCGGCCTCACGGATCAGCTTGTCGGCCTCTTCCTGGGTCATCTGGCCACGACGGACCATGTACTGCACGAGGTCTCGGGCACTCTCGATGGCAAAGCCGGCGAGGCCGGCTGCCGCGCTGATGACGTCCTTCATGGCCAGCGAGACCTTGCTGCCGGCCTCCTGACTGATGAGCTGGGCGCGCTCGGCCATCTCGGCCACCGTGTCGCGCATGTC
>JBDTYL010000316.1:0-14316 GCA_040005695.1 bacterium
GGCACTACGACGCCGCGACGAGCGTCCAGAAGATCCTCCAGCGCTACAAGGAGCTCCAGGACATCATCGCCATCCTCGGCATGGACGAGCTGTCGGAAGAGGACAAGCGCGTCGTCGGTCGTGCGCGCCGCATCCAGCGCTTCATGTCGCAGCCGTTCTCGGTGGCCGAACAGTTTACGGGCATCCCGGGCAAGTATGTGAAGCTCGAGGAGACGATCAGCAGCTTCGAGCGCCTGGTCGCCGGCGAGTTCGACGCGTTGCCGGAGCAGGCGTTCTTCATGGCCGGCGGCATCGACGATGTCGTTGCCAACGCCAAGAAGATGCAGGGCTGATCGTGCTGACCGTTTCGGTGATCTCGCCGGAGGCCGTGTTGTTTGAGGGCCAAACCGACTCCGTCGTCGCTCCGGCGTTCGACGGGCAGGTGGGCATCCTCACCGGCCACGCGCCGATGGTGACGCTGCTCGGCAAGGGCGAGCTGCGACTGGGTGGCGCGGGGCAGCGGTTCACCGTGGAGGGCGGCTTTCTCCAGGTGGTGGACGATGTGGTGCGCGTGGTCACGGAGCACGCGAAAGCGGTGTAGCGGCGAGAGGGCGAGAGGGCGAGAGGGCGAGTGGACCCTCCTGTCATCCTGAGCGAAGCGAAGGATCTGCTTTTGCCAGCGACGCGAAGCTCAGTGCGGGCCGAGCACCGTACGCGCTTCCGTGACGCCCTCGACCGCTGCCCGCGAGAACTTCACGGGAAAGTACTTGTCGTCTTTCCAGAGCTCGAAGAGGTCGCGGTAGTGCGGGCTGTGCACGTTGCCGGACTGCCCGGGAGAGTTCGCCCCGAGCACGTTGTCCCAGTCGCCGGCCTCGACGATGATCCGGAACGAGGCGCCCGAGAGCTGGTTCTCGCCGTCTCCGGTGGCACCGACCGTGTTGCCATCACCGCCGCGCGGCCAGGGGCCCACCTCGTAGCGTGCCTTCTGTTCGGCGCTGAGTGCGGCGCTCATGGGATGCTTCAGCAGCGCGTGATGATCCGCGCCCCACACCCAGGCGGACATGTCGGCGCCGTGTTGCGCCGTGAGCCGAGACACTGCCGACGCGAGGCTCGCGAGCAGCAGCGAGTCACGCGCCGCCACCGGATGCGCACCGAAGTCGCCGCCCGGTGACGTGAGCCACTCGACGAGGCGATGCGTCGAGACGTACGGCACCATGGCACGAGCAGGCGCAGGTACGACGATGTCGCGAGTGCCGGTGGAGAGTGCCCTGAACCATGCCTCGTAGATGCCGGCGGGGACGGACGCCTTGTCGACGACGAAATCCCATGTCGTCAACGCACGACGCGCGCGCTCGACCGCCGGATCGGCCGACGTCAGCGCCGCGAGCATGGGCACGAGCGCGCGCGCAGGAAGCGACGTGTAGTCGGTCTGCAGGTGCATCATGTCCATCATCGACAGGCGCCGGCCGGAGGCGAGGACCTCGGAGATGCGCGCCGCGCGATAGGGATCGGCCCATTCCCATCCGACGGCGTTCCGGAATGGGTAGTCATCCGGCGTGAGGTTGTTGTTGGCGGTCGCGATGAATCCTTGCGGCGGATTGAACGCGTGCGGCTTCTGGATGATGGGCAGGTAGCCTGCCCATTCGTAGCGTCCGTCGCCCGGCACGGGCACGAGCCCACTCGAGTGGGGACGGATGGGCGCGATGCCGACGGCCTGCCAGCCGATGTTGCCGCGCACGTCGGCCCAGACCATGTTCTCGCCCGGGATGTTGCTGTAGTTGCAGGCGGCGCGGAATTCGTCCCACGTCCTGGCCTGGTCCATCCGCAGCGATGCCATGTAGGGCGCGCCGCCCGGCTCGAGCCATCCCGCGCGCACGGCATACGCGAGATGACGCACGGTGTCCTCGTAGACCACGGGACCGTGCCGCGTGTACTTCAACGTCACGGCAACGGGCGACTCTCCCTTCACGGGAATCGACTCGCGGATGGTGCGCATCGCTTCCCACGCACCCTTGTACTGGTACTGCGCGGGGTTCGCCGGATTCGTGCGGTAGGCGTACAGGTCCTCGCCATCCGTATCGAAGACGGTGAGTCCCCATGCGCCGTGCTCGTTGTGGCCGATGGAGACGCCGGGGATGACGGGCTCGCCGCCGCCGATGACGTTCCAGCCTGGCGCATTGAGGTGGACGAAGTAGCGCAACGAAGGCGCGGCAATGGCGCGATGCGGATCGTTGGCCATCACGGCGCGGCCGCTCAGCGTGTGCTGGCCGTTCGCCACCCAGTTGTTGCTGCCGATGTCGCGCCGGTGCGTCCACTGCAGGTCGCGGTCGGCTGCGGAATCGAGAGCCGCGAGCCGGCGGCCGGCCGCGCTGTCGCCGCGAAAGGCCGTCGTCAGGTCGGACGGCTGGAAGCGCATGGGTGTACGGAACGCGTCGTACAGCGCGAGAATCGGTGCGTCGAGCGCGGTGCCGGCGAGCAGGGGATCGAGGTCGAGCGCTGGTGCCGGCGCGGGATGGAACCACTCGACCTTCTGCAGCAGTGCGGCGCCGTGATGGGCCACGAAGCGACCGTACTGGAGTTCCTCGTCGATGTTGCCGAGCAGCCCCTGATGTCGGGAGATGACGACGTCGGGGGTCCAGCGGCCCGGCGCGATTCCCAGCATGCGGAGCTCGTCGGGAATGAGCGCGGGGTCGTGCGCGGCCTGGTCGACGTACGCGTTGATGCCATCGACGAATGCCCCGACGATGGCCGCGCCGCGCGGGTGATACCGCGCCAGGTCCGCTGCCAGGCTGCCGCGGTAGCGAAAGAGCCGGGCGCCCTGGTCGCGCGTCAGCTCGCGGCGACCGATGACCTCCGCCATGGTGCCTGTCGCCTGGCGACGCCACATCTCGAACTGGAACCCACGGTCGCGCGCCGCGGTGTAGCCCTGCGCGAAGAACAGGTCGTGCTCGTTCTTCGCGTAGATGTGCGAGATGCCCCACCGGTCGCGCAGGACCTCGACCGGCTGGGTGAGTCCCGCGACGTGCAGGCTGTCGGTGCGCGGCGCTTGCGCGACAGAGTTGCGGCTCGCGAAGACATGCAGTGCAGCGACCAGACAGACCGTGAAGCGGCGATCGAGCACGACGACCCCTTTCGTGAGGTGGCAGGAACGGAACGGCATGGAGGGCAAAGGTGGTCGTCGCGACCGCCGCGTCAACTGCCGACGGACGCGGGTTCAGCTCGCCAGTGTTGCCCGGCGGGTGGATGATGCGCATACTCCACGGATCGTGGCCGTGCCCATTCGCCTCCACCGCGGAAGGAGTGACATGCCAAAGCCGATCCTTCGTGTCGTCCCGTTCCTGCTCGCTGCGGCACTGCTCGCCAGTTGCGCCACCGGCGGTCAGGCGAGCTCGAACGAAAGCACGAACCTCACGCAAGCCGACATCCAGCAGGGCGGCTCGAGCATCTTCACGGCGCGCGAGGCGGTGCGGCTTCTACGTCCACAGTGGCTCGCGCCGCCCCTCGGCCGCATGGCATCGTCCAACGTCACCTCGTCCGGAGGCGGAGGGCAGGACGTGATCGTCTACATCAACGATATCCGGCAGCCGGACCTGGAATCGCTGGCCACCGTGCCGGCCGCGCGCGTCGTGGTCATGCGCTACCTCGACCAGAATCGCGCCGTGCTGCTGCACGGTCCCGGCCACGAGGGCGGCGTGATCGAGGTCACCACGCTCGACAAGCGGAAGTAAAGCGCGCGGCTACGGCACGAGGCGTGTCGCAGTGGCCTGCTCGAGCAGCGCTGCGGCACGCACCACCAGGTCCGACTCACGCGTGAGCGCGGCCGCGATGCGCACGATCTCCGCATCAGCGAGCGCCCAGTCCTTCTGCTCGATCGCCTCGCGCACCCCGGGCATCGTCTTCACGCCGTAGCCCGTGTAGAAACCCGGCGCGTACAGCGAATGCCGGTACCACGGCCGCTTGGGCAATCCGTCCGGCATGAGCAGCGCCTGATCGCTCTGGCGCAGCAGGTCGTTCACCCGCGCGAGCGAGGCGGCGGACGCCGAGCCCCCGGGCAGCCCAGCGTACGCCTGTTCGAATTTCGCCGCGGCACTGTCGAGCGCGATCGACGCATTCTCCAGCGGCGCGAAGTTCAGTACCTTCGCCGCGGGCGACGCCTTCGGTGCCTGCGTCGGCCGGCGCGGATCATTCACGAGCGCGAAGGTGCCCTCGGCGATTCGCCGGTTGAGCTCCTCGATGTCCTTGGCCGTCGTCTCGCGGAGCGCCTTGAGCTCCGTGATGTAACCGCGCGCGGTCTCCGACAGGTTGCCGAACTCCTCGGGCAGGACGTCGGCGTCGGCGACGCGCATCATCATCGTGCCGGCCGCCTGCGCGAGCGCGCGTCCGTACACGAATGACGTGTCGCTGAAGTGCGTGTACCAGTAGAAGCTGTCGTAGATGGAGTGGTAGATGCCGCCGTCGTCCTCGCCGCCGAACGCGACGTTCAGCGTCGGCACGCCCGCATGCTGGAGGAACGGCGTGAAGTCGGAGCCGGAGCCGAGTGCGTCGATGCGGAGGTCGGCGCGCGTGCGGGCGTCCTTGCTGCCGCCCACGATGCGCGCCGCCCGCTGGCGCGCCCACACGGACTTGTTCGTCTCCGGGTCGGTGATGTCGCGGCTCACTTCGTTGGCGAAGCGCTCCAGCGAGTGCGAGCCTTCCACGCCGAACACGCCGCGCCCGTTGCCGTCGGTGTTGAGGTAGAACACGCCTTTCCGCCGCAGCTCGTCCTGGTGCTGCTCCACCCACTCGGTGCTGCCCAGCAGGCCGGGCTCCTCACCATCCCAGACGGCGTAGATGATGGTGCGCTTCGGCCGCCAGCCCTGTTTCACCAGCGCGCCCAGCGCGCGCGCTTCTTCCAGCTCGGCCACCGCGCCGGACACGGGATCTTCCGCGCCGTTCACCCACGCATCGTGATGATTGCCGCGAATCACCCATTCGTCTGGTGCGGTCGAGCCGGGCAGCTTCGCGATGACGTCGTACAATGGCTTCAACGACCAGTCGAACGCGAGCTTGAGGTGCACGCGTGCCGAGCCGGGTCCGAGGCGATAGGTGATGGGCAGGCCGCCGCGCCACGCCTCCGGCGCGAGTGGGCCCGTGAGTGCGGCGAGCAGCGGCTGTGCATCGGCATACGAGATGGGCAGCACCGGAATCTTCATGAGCGTGGCGGCGTCGGCGCGCGCGAGACGCTTCGCGCCCGGCGTGGCGCCGACATCCGGCGTGAGCGGATCGCCGGGGTACGTCGGCATGTCCATCACGCTCCCGCGCTGCACGCCATCCTTCGGCCGGTACGGTCCGTTCGGGTACGTCTCGCCCGCGCCAAAGCCGTCGTCCTTCGGATCCGAGTAGATGAGTGCGCCCACGGCGCCGTGCTCGTAGGCCACCTTCGGCTTGATGCCGCGCCACGAGCCACCATACCGTGCGATGACGATCGCGCCCTTCACGGAGATGCCATTGCGCTCGAGGGTCTCGTAGTCCGCCGGCACGCCGTAGTTCACGTACACCAGCGGCGCGGTCACGTCGCCGTCGGCGGAGTAGGCGTTGTACGTCGGCAGCTGTTCGCTCTTCTGGTCGCTGGTGGGATCCTCCTGCAACGCCGGCTCCTCGAGCTTTGCCGAGAAGTGCGTTGGGGCCACGAGCTCGAGCACGCGAGTCACGGGCGTGGGGAAGAGGACGTCGAACTGCTCGATCGTCGCGTCAAACCCGTACGACGCGTACTGCGCCCGGAGCCACTCGGCGTTGTCCTTGTCGTAGGGCGAGCCCACGTGGTGCGGCCGCGCCGACAGTCGCCGCATGGCCTCGCGCATGCGCGCGGGGTCGGGGATCGCGCGGAACTTCGCCTCCCACTCGCGCTCCACCCTGGCGCTCGCCGTCGTGAAGCCGCGAAGCGGCGGGTCTTCATGACGGATGGCGGCCGCGGCCAGCAGCATCGTGGCGGGCAGGGCAATGGCGCGAAAGCGGAGCTTCATGGCGAATGGCGAGCGTGTGGGGGAAGGATGTTCGATGCCGGGCAGAAGCTCGCGCCCGCAGGAGGCAATGGCAATGGTGGCGGGGCACCGGTTGCCGATAGCGCGTAACGGTACGCATACTCCACCGTGATGGAAACGTCGGTGGATCATCGCGACGGAATCGCCGCATCGGCGGTGCGCCGCGCCACGCACCTGGCGTGGCGCCTCGCGGTGTCAGCCATCGTCGTCGTCGCGGGCTGTGGCGGCGACACGTCCACCGGCTCCACGGCCGGAGTGGCCGCGACGCCCGTGCTCACGGTGGTGAACGTCGTCGTCGCCCCCGACTCGATCATCGTGGGGGAGCGCGCGCAGGCAGGCGCCGCTGGGCTGGACCAGGCAGGAGTCGGCTTCAGGATCGGCGTGCCTGTCTGGAGCACGACGTCACCCGGCATCGCCACCGTCAGTGCGACTGGCGTCGTCGACGCGATTGCCGTGGGCCAGACCACGCTGGTAGCCACCGTAGACGGCAAGCAGGGGCAGCGGACGGTCGATGTCATTCCTCCGCCGATCGTGCGGATCAGCATCGATCCCGCGCCGTTCCGCATGATGCGCGGGACGACGCGCCAGATCGTGGCCACCGGATTCGACGCGAGGGCGCGCGAGCTGTCGGGACGCACGTTCACCTTCACGTCGTCGGACGAGGCGACGGCGACCGTGAGCGCCGCCGGACTCGTGACCGCGCTGGCGCCTGGCATGGTGACCATCGTTGCGACGGGCGAGCGCATCACCGCGGCATCGGCGCTCACCGTGACGACGACGCCCGACTCCGTCGCCACCGTCACCCTGAGTCCAGGCGTGAAGAGCCTCACGGTCGGCGGAACGGTGCAGCTCACCGCGACGCTGCGCGACAGCACGGACAACGTACTGGCCGCGCGGCCGGTGGAGTGGTTGGCGACTGGCGTGACGGGCGGCACCGCCGCGACCGTGTCGCCCACTGGTCTGGTCACGGCCCTTTCGCCGGGGACGGTGATCGTCGAGGCATTCAGCGAGGGGCAGCACGGCACGGCGACGATCATCATCGGCGACAACGTGGACGAGTCGATCGTCATCACCTTCGCGAGTCCGGTGGAAAACGAGCTGGTGGGCGACACGCTGCACGTGATCCTCGGCGTCCACTCGGCGCTGCCGCTCGCGGAAGTGACTGCGTCGGTCGGCTCTCGCCGAACGGTGCTGGTGCTCACGAAGGTAGGAGGGTTGGGCGGTGCTGTCCTCTGGGCCGGCGCGATCGACATCACGGATCTTCCCTCCGGTCCGTACCAGGTGCTCGGGTCGGCGACGGACGTCTCCGGTGCACGCGGCGTGGGATCCCGGCAGTTCCAGCGCAGCACGCGCGTCGGCAAGGGCGGCAGCTCGGACCAGCCGAAGCAGAAGTGACCTGTCGCGTACGCGCTTTTCGTTCAGTGGCGGTGCCGCGCCGCATCCTGGGCGCGCTGGGCGCCGTGGCGTGCCTCGCCGCCGGGTGCACGCGCGATGCGCCCGTCGAGCCGCCATGGCACCAGGAGGCGGGCTACCGCTGGCGAGACCTCGTCGTCGAACGGGGCGGACACGCGGGCTTCACGTTGCTCGACGCGCGCGCCACGGGCATCACGCACCGCAATGACGTCGACGACGCGCACGCGATGGCCAACCGCAACCTGCTCATCGGCGCCGGCGCGGCGCTTGGCGACATCGACGGCGACGGGCGTCCCGACGTTTTCCTCGCCTCCGTGGAGCACCCCGCCGCGTTGTATCACAACGACGGCAACTTTCACTTCACCGACATCACTGCGGCGAGCGGGATCGACACGCGCGGTCTCGCCACGACGGGCGCCGTGTTCGCGGACGTCGATGGCGACGGCGACCTCGACCTCATCTGCGGCACCCTCGGCGGCCCGCTCAAGCTGTGGCTCAACGACGGCAAGGGACATTTCACCGATGTCACGGCGTCGAGCGGCCTCACGGGCGGCTACGCCGCGACGACCCTCACGCTCGCGGACGTGGACGGCAACGGCACGCTCGACCTGTACGTGGCCACCTACAAGACGCGCAACGCGCTTGACGCCTACTCACCACAGGCGCGGGCATTCGACCAGGTCGTGAAGAAGGTCAATGGCAAGTACGAGGTGGTCGACCCGTGGAAGAAGGAATATCGCGTCGAGGAGCGGCCGGACCTGGGCGGCGTCGTGCGTTCGCAGCGGGCCGACGTCGACCTCTTCTTCCTCAACGACGGACACGGCCACTTCACGCGCGTGCCGATGATGGGCCCGCGCTTCCGTGACGAGAACGGTGTACCGCTCACGGCGGAGCCCGACTACTTCACGCTGGCCGCCCGCTTCTACGACGTGAACGGCGATGGCGCGCCCGACCTGTACGTCTGCAACGACTTCGAGGATCCCGATCAGTTCTGGCTCAACGACGGCAAGGGCAACTTCCGCCTCGCGCCGGCGCTCGCCATCCGCGAGACGAGCAACACGTGCATGTCGGTGGACTTCGCCGACGTGAATCGCGACGGGCATGTGGACCTGTTCACCACGGACATGCTCAGCCCCACGCTCGCCGGTCGTCAGCGACAGGTCGCGACCAACACGCCGCTGCCGAAGGCGGTGGGACTCACGGCGGACCGCGGGCAATGGATGCGCAACGCGCTGCAACTCGGGCGCGGCGACGGCACCTGGGCGCAGGTCGCCGACTTCGCCGGCGTCGCGGCCACGGACTGGTCGTGGGGCTCGGCGTTCCTCGACGTGGACCTCGACGGCTACGAGGACCTCCTCGTCGTGAATGGACACCGCTGGGACATTCGCGACGCCGACACCTTCGAGCGCATCAGGAACAGCTCACCACGCATCGCCTGGAATCGCGAGCAGGGGGAGTTTCCGCGGCTCGATGCGCGCAACGTGGCCCTCCGAAACCGCGGCGACGTCAGCTTCGCCGACGCCAGCAAGACCTGGGGATTCGGCGCCGACGCCGCGATCTCGCAGGGCATCGCGCTCGCCGATTTCGATGGCGACGGCGACCTCGACGTGCTCGTCACGCGCCTCGATGCGCCCCCTGTCGTCTATCGCAACGACGGCGACGCACCGCGCGTCGCGGTGCGCCTCAAGGGAGCCGCGCCCAACGTGCGCGGTATCGGCGCGGTGGTCACCGTGCGCGCCGCGTCGCTTCCCGTGCAGGCGCGAGAGATGACGGCGGGTGGCTACTATCTCTCCGGCAGCGACGCCGAGCTGGCCTTCGCCACCGGACGCGATTCGCTCGTGACCATCGACGTGAAGTGGCGCGACGGTCGCGTGAGCACGTTGCGCGGCGTCGCGCGACAGCGGCTGTACGAGATCGACGAGGCCGGTGCGTTGCCGGCCGCGGTCGCGGCACCGACGGCGCAGGATTCCACGCAACCACTCTTCGCGAACGCCACGGCGCTCCTCGGCGGACAGACGCACGTGGACTCGGTGTTCGATGATTATCGGCGCCAGCCGTTGCTGCCCAATCGCTTCAGCCAGCTCGGGCCCGGCGTGAGCTGGATCGACGTCGATGGCGACGGGCGCGAGGACCTTGTCGTCGGCACGGGACGCGGTGGCTCGCTCGCCGTCCTGCGCAATGACGGCGCACGATTCTCCATCAACCGCGCGCCGCCATCGCACTGGGACCTCACCACGATCCTCCCTGTCCCCGATGGTCGCGGCGGCACGACCCTCCTCGCCGGCCAGGCGAGCTACGAATCGATGTCGCCCGCCGAGGCACTCGGCGTTTCGTCCGTGCTTGGCTTTCCCATGCGCGGTGCAACGCCCGGCGTGCCCACCACCATCGCGCCGCCGGAGAGCGCGAGTGTCGGCCCACTCGCCCTCGGGGACGTGAACGGCGATGGCCGGCTCGATCTCTTCGTTGGCGCACGCGTGATTCCGGGCACGTGGCCGTTTCCAGCGCCGTCACACCTCTACCTGCGCATGGCGGATGGACGCTTCGTCCCCGACACGGTCAACGCGAAGGTGCTCTCGTCGCTCGGCCTCATCTCGACGGCGCTCTTCGCCGATCTCGATGGTGATGGCTGGCCGGAGCTCATCGTTGCCGCCGAGTGGGGACCGGTGCGCGTGCTGAAGAATGAGCGGGGGCGTTTTCGCGACGTCACGCGCGAGTGGGGGCTGGCCGGCGTGACGAGCCGGTGGAATGGACTGGCGGTGGGGGACTTCGACGGCGACGGACGGCTCGATCTCGTCGCGACGAGTTGGGGGCTCAACACGCCGTGGTCCGCGTCGCCCGAGCGACCGTACGAGCTCGTCATCGCGGACTTCGGCGCCGGCGGACCCGGCCTGGTGTTCGCGCGACAGGACTCCGTGACGGGACGCGAGATGCCGCTCGAATCGTATTCGCGCCTCGGCCAGGCCTTCCCGCCGTTGCGCGATCGCATCGTGTCCACGGCGGACTACGCGAAGCGCAGCGTGGACGAAGTGCTCGGCAACACGAAGGTCGTCGCGCGCGTCGGGGCCACGACGTTCGAGCACACATTGTTCCTGAATCGCGGTGGACGGTTCGAGGCGCACCCGCTGCCGCGCGCCGCGCAGGTGGCGCCGGCGTTCGGCGTGGTGGTGGCGGACTTCGACGGCGATGGCCACGAGGATCTCTTCCTCGCCCAGAACTTCTCGCCCACCGACATGGTGACCATGCGCTTCGACGCGGGCGCCGGCCAGTTGCTGCTCGGCGATGGGCACGGGGGATTCCGCGCCCTCGGCGTGCTGGAAGCGGGCATCAACATTACTGGCGACGGACGCGGCGCCGCCGCCGCGGACTACGATGGCGACGGGCGCGTGGATCTCGCCGTCGCGCAGAATGGCGCGGCGACGACGCTTTGGCACAACGTGCGCGCTGCGCCGGGCGTGCGAGTCCATGTGGATGCTGGTCCGGACAATCCGCTCGGCATCGGCACGCAGCTACGCGTCATCGCGGGGTCGGCGCGCGGTCCCGTTCGCGAGGTTCGTGCGGGAGGCGGCTATTGGTCGATGGACGGCGCGGTCACGGTGCTCGCGCGGCCGGCGGGTGCGACGTCACTCTGGGTACGCTGGCCGCGCGGACGCGAGCAGGTGGTGCCGCTCGCGCCGGGTCAGCGCGACGTGAGGTTGCGCGCGCCCGAGTGACCATGGGGGTGCACCGACGCTACCGGCCAGCCAGCGCGGAGTCGATCACGGCGCGGAACGTGGCGACCGTCGTGCGGCCGACGAGCTTGTGGCTGCCGATGAAGAACGTCGGCAGAGAATCGACGCCCGCGGTCGTCGTGCGCGCGCGATCGGTCTGCACGAGCTTCATCCCTCGTGCGCGCTCGGAGCAGGTATGTTGCGTCGCGGCGTCCACACCCGCGGCAATCGCGAGTGAGTCGATGAACGGCCGCGCATCGGGGAGGCGGCTCCACTGCTCCTGTGTCGCGAAGATGCGCGCGGACGTCTCCCAGAACCTGCCCTCCGCGGATGCGCACGCTGCGGAGACCGCGGCCGCCACGGCGTTCAGGTGCGCATCAGCCGGCTTGTTGAGGAGTGCGACGCGGATCAGGCCCCTGTCCACGTAGTCCGACTTGATCACGGGGAGGACTGCATCGTTGAACGCCTTGCAGTCGCCGCACTGATAGTCGCCGACAACCACCACCCACACGCGTGCTGACGAGGCGCCGAGGATGCGGCCTGCATCGGCGAGGGGGGTGAAGGAGTCGGGACGGGCATCCTCGCGCAGCCGTTCGGCGATGACGGACCGGAACGTCCGCTCGGGCGGCTCGGGCTTCGGCGCGTCGCACGCGACGGCGAAAAGGAGTCCAGCGAAGGTGAGAGGCAGGATCCGGGGCATGACGTCCGTGGCTACGGTTTCGTGCGGGACGGGCCGGAACGCGTCCAGATGACGATGACGCCACAGCCGGCGGTTCGTCCCGCGAACTCTCCCGGCACGTCGCTCGGGCCCGTGTACACCTCGATCCCCTCGATGTCGCGAATGGGAGTCGTTGGGCCAAAGGAGTTGTCCACGCGCTCGTCCACGACGTACTCCGGCAGGCATCGCATGGGAGCCCTGGCCATGCGGATGTAGCAGCCATTGCTGCCGCCGCAGTCGAGGTTCACACCGCGCAGGCCGCGCATGGCGTCCTGCAGCGTCGAGAAGCCCCCCTTCTCCAGGTCCTCGCTCGCGAGATACTGCCCACGCCCGGTCAGGCGGCGGCGCTCGAAGTCCACGTATCGCGGCAATGGCGGTCGAGCCGCTACGGTGGAGACCGACGGAAGGGACTGCGCCGCGGCGCGCCCGGCGGACGTGGAGTCCAGCTCGATCACGCGCGACATCGACTCACCTTTCGCCAGTGCGAGGGTGACGCGCGAGGCGGGAAAGCCCCGCACGCGCACCAGCAGGCGGATGATCCCCGACGGCAGGTCGGGAAAGGCGAACCGTCCCAGCGAGTCGCTCACCACGGTGCGGCCGCCGTCCACGTGAATGATGTCGGCGTCCGGCAGGCCGGCCTTCGAGGTCATGTCCACGACCATCCCCGACAACTGCGCGCGCTGCGCCTGCGCGACGCGCGTCCCGGCCGGGGCGAGGGCGAGCAGCGCGAGGATCCGCAGGGCACGGGCAATCATCGCCATACTCCGTTTCCGGTGACCGAATCGCATGCAGACGTGGTCTGCGTCGAAAGCAGGATCATCGCCGGTCTTGCGGGTTCATCATCGATTCCATACGATAGCAACTGTTTCCACCCAAATAAGGATCACGGATATCAACGGCAGCGCAAGGACCCCGGTCCCTCGTTGCGTCACGTTGCATCCGCCATCCCGACGTTGCGGTTCATTACCCCCTACCCCACAGGGAGGTCAGTCAATGCAAAGGGATCGTGTGTTGATCCGTTGGTCCGTCCGAACGCTTGCGGCAGCCGCGGCGGTGTTCCTGTGTACCGCTCCTGCCCGCGCACAGAATGCAGTCTTCTCCGGCAAGGTCACCTCGGATGGCAGGCCGCTCGGCGGCGCGAGCGTCGGCATTCCCACCCTCGGCGTCGGTGCCATCACCTCCGTTGACGGCCGCTACAACTTCACCGTCGACGTGTCGAGGGCGCGCGGCCGGTCGGTCGACCTCGTGGCGCGCTACATCGGCCACAAGCCCAAGCGACTGCCCCTCATCCTTACGGTCGGGCGGGTGGACAAGGACTTCGACCTCGAAAAGGACGTCCTGAACCTCGAGCAGGTCGTGGTCACGGGTGTCAGCGGCGCGACCTCGCAGAAGAACACGGCATTCGCGGTAGCCGTCGTCGATGAGACGGCGCTGAAGGAGGCTCCCGGCACGTCGCCACTTGCGAGCCTGAGCGGCAAGATCGCCGGCGCGAGCGTGGTCACCGTGTCCGGCCAGCCGGGTGCGGCTCCCGCCATCCGCCTGCGCTCTCCTGCCAGCATCTCCGGCAAGACCGACCCGCTCATCATTGTCGATGGCACCATTACCCGCTTGTCACTCGCCGACATTGCGTCGGAAGACATCGAGCGCGTCGAGGTCATCAAGGGCGCCGCGGCCAGCTCGTTGTATGGCTCCGATGCCGCCAACGGCGTGGTGCAGATCTTCACGAAGCGCGGCGCGAGCCTCGCGGAGGGCCAGAGCTCCTTCACCGTGCGCAATGAGTTCGGGCGCAACACGCTGCCCCGCACCCTGGCCGGCAACCTGTCGCACGCGTACAAGATCCTGCCCAATGGCGACTTCGATCGCGATGGGAACGGCAACCGTGTGCTCAAGGCCGACCAGATCTCCGACAATTCGTACCTGAAGACGTACGACCAGCTCGGGCAGGTCTTCCACGACGGCACCTTCATCACGAACTACGCCTCGTTCGGTCAGCGCCGGGGCGAGAACAACTTCAACGCGTCGTTCCAGAACACCAAGGACGGCGGTGTGCTCAACCTGCTGTCGGGATTCACGCGGCAGAACTTCCGCTTGAACCTCGATCAGGCGCTGAGCGACAAGATCGACTTGTCCACGGGCGCATTCTATGGTCGGTCGCACGCGGACCAGGGCGAGGACACCGGCATCTTCTTCGGCCTCCGCTTCCTCGAGCCCAATATCGACCTGCTGGCGCCGAACAAGGACGGCACCCCGTACAACGCCGTCATCAAGCAGCCGCCGCAGTCCGGTAACCTGAACAACCCGCTGTATGGCCTCTCCCAGCGGGCCATCACGAACGACCGCGACCGCTTCACCGGCACGTTCAAGTCCCGCTATCGCCCACTCACGTGGCTGACCGCCGAGGCGAACGTCAACTACGATGTGTCCAACCAGAACTACAAGAACTTCCGGCCGCTGGGCTTCCTGAACTCGGCGGGTGCGA